>DATFBW010000071.1:0-27623 GCA_035253645.1 Gemmatimonadaceae bacterium
GGTCTATAATCACTGTGTTCAGATAGCACACCAACTACAATGGATCTTGGCCTAACGAATCGAGTCGCGCTCGTCGCCGGTGCGTCGTCGGGGCTGGGGCTCGCGATCGCGCGCGAGCTCGCGGCTGAAGGGGCGTGCGTCGCCATGGTGGCCAGGCGCGAAGATGAGCTCAAGCGTCTCGCGGCGGAGATCACCGCGCAGGCCCAGCACCGCATGCTGCCCGTGCCTGGCGATCTGAGCCTGCCTAACGAGGCGGTTCGCGTCACGCGGGCCGCCGAAGAGGTGCTCGGCCCCATCGATATCGTGGTCGCAAACGCCGGCGGACCACCATCAACGGCCTTCGCCGACACGACCGAAGAGCAATACCAGGCGGCCATGAACCTGAACCTCATGGCGTCTATCCGGCTCGCGCACGCCACGGTACCCGGCATGCGCCAGCGGCAGTGGGGGCGCGTGATCTTCCTGTCATCGATGGCGGCGAAGCAGCCCATCGTAGGCCTGCTCCTCTCGAATACGGCCCGCGCGGGGCTGTTAGGCTTCGCCAAGACCCTCGCCTCCGAAGTCGCCAAAGACGGCGTCACCGTGAACACGGTGCTCCCAGGCCATTTCGACACGCCGCGCGCTCTTGAATTGGCGAACATGCGCTCGAAACGCGAAGGCAAGTCCCTGGATGACGTCATGCGTGCCAGAACTGCCGGCATTCCGCTCGGTCGTGCGGGCGATCCTCAAGAGTTCGCTGCCGTCGTCGCGTTCCTCGCGAGCGAACGGGCGAGCTTCGTGACCGGAACCGCTATTCAGGTGGATGGCGGCCAGATCGGCACGATCGTATAGCAGGCGCCTAACGCGGTTCGCTGGCCGCGCTAGCGCAGATCCATCCAAATCACGACCGTCCCGCACGCGGCGGTCATCGCGTTGAACTCGAGCGGTGTTTCTGCAGCGCTGCGATAAAATTCCAGGCCGTTGAGGTGGGTCACGTCGAAGTCTTCGATGCGTGGCGGATCCTGCAGCTTGCCGGGACTGGAGGTGTAGATTAGCTGCCCGTTGATCCATACGCTGGAGTAGCACTCGTTGCCCGGCCTGGCGCCGCGCTCGAAGCTTTTGGGCGCTGCCGCGCGACGGGATGCGAACGCAGTTCCCATGCCCGAAGGATGCCTAACGAGATCGAACCCGCCGACGTGTCCGCGCACGAGGCTCACCAGGCTCTGACTGCCAATCTTCCTGATTTCAGCGGCAGTGAGGAACTTTCCGTTTGCCGTCTCCCGCCGCCGGCGAAAGTCGGCCATGAGAGCACTCAGCTCTACGACTGAATCCGCCACAACCGTTACCGGGGTAAGTGCCACGGCGATCCGCGTTATGCGGTAGCGCACGCGCACAGTTTCGCCGGCAACCGCCCGCACCGTGTCTTCCAGAGGGGTAAACCCCGGATAGCGGACGCGGAGCAAATAAAGGCCGGGTTGCAGATCGTCAAATGCAAACTCACCAGCGGCGCTCGATCTGACCGTGCGGCTGATCTCCACCACTGAGACTTCGGCGCCCGATACAGGGGTCCCGCTGGAATCGGCGTTCACCTGGCCGCGGATGGACGCTTGTTGCGCCGCTTGCGCCGGAGCCAACAGAGGACACGCACAGCCCAGCAGGCCGAGTAGTGCACGTCCCGTTGTACGTTGCCATCGGGTCATGTAGACCTCTTCGCGCGCACTTCCCAGCGCACCAACATAGAGCCAGTTTCCCCCGCCGCATGCAAGCGCTCGTAAAACCGGCTGCTGGCCCAGGCTTCGATCTCCGCGACGTCGCTGAGCCGGCCATCCGCGACAACGAGGTCCTCATCAGGGTCCGCCGCGCGGGCGTCTGCGGAACCGACGTTCACATCTATGAATGGGATGCGTGGGCGAGCGGACGTTGCAAGCCGCCGTTCATCGTGGGGCATGAGTTTGCCGGGGACGTCGTGAGAACGGGGGCACTTGTCGACAAATTCCGCGTCGGCGACAGAGTCACCGCCGAAGGTCATATAATAGATGAGCACTCGATCTTCGCGCGGACGGGAGACGGTCACGTCGACCCCAGTACGTGCATCATCGGCGTAGATCGCGACGGGTGCTTCGCCGAATACATCGCGATGCCAGCCAGCAACGTCTGGTATCTGCACGACAGCATCACATACGAGGTTGGTGGGATCCACGACCCGATGGGGAACGCATTTCACACCGCGCTCACGGCGGAGATTCCTGGGAGCGTTGTGCTCGTCACCGGATGTGGGCCGATTGGGCTTTTTGCGATCGGGATTTGCCGCATGGCAGGAGCGTCGCGGGTGATCGCGACTGATCCCGTTCCGAAGCGTCTCGAGCTCGCTCGCCGCATGGGCGCGCACGATGCGATCACACCCGACAAGGCGCGCGGTGTCGTTATGCAGGCGAGCGGCGGCATCGGTGTCGACGTTGTGCTCGAAATGTCCGGGGCGCCCAGTGCGATCCATCAGGCATTTGCGCTCGCGCGCCCTGGCGGGCGTGTGCAGATGTTAGGCATCCCATCCAAGCCCCTGGAGATCGATTTCGCGACTGAAGTCATCTTCAAAGGATTGACTGTGTATGGCGTCGTTGGCCGGCGCATGTACGACACCTGGGTGCAGATGACGCGTTTCCTGCGCGGTGGCTTCGATCCCACTCCCGTGATCACGCATCGCTTCCCGCTCACCGAATACAAGGAAGCGATGCGGGTGATCAAGTCGGGGGAGGCTGGGAAGGTCGTGTTCGAGATCGCGTAGGTCGTCGTGTTCTCATCGCTACCGCAGGAGATCATCGCCGCGCGGGATCGGCTCGCGCCTTACATCAAGGTGACTCCGTGCGACCGGAGTCCTAGCCTCTCGCAAACGGTCGGCGTCGACGTATGGCTCAAGCGCGAGCACTTGCAGCATACGGGCTCGTTCAAAGCGCGCGGAGCGCTACATAAGCTTCTCAGATTGCCAGCGGACGCTCGCGCACGAGGCGTCGTTGCCGCGTCATCGGGTAACCACGGCGCGGGAGTGGCATGGGCTGGCCGTACGTTAGGCGTGCACGTGCTAGTCTTCGTTCCGGAGGGCGCGTCGGCAGCCAAAACCGAGAAAATCCGGCAACTCGGGGCAGACGTGCGCACACACGGCACGGATGGATTGGACACCGAGCTGTACGCGCGAACATACGCTGCAGAGCGTGGGTGCGAGTACGTCTCACCGTACAACGATCTCGACGTCGTGGCCGGTCAGGGGACCGTTGGCGTGGAGCTACGCGCACAAATGGGCGAGATCGACAGTGTCATTGTTACGGTAGGCGGCGGTGGCTTGATCGGTGGCATCGCCGCGTATCTCAAACGGGAACTGCCTAACGTGCATGTGATCGGTGCACAGCCTGAGCGCTCTCCTGTAATGGCCTTCTCCATGCGCGCCGGTCACATCGTCGAATTCCCCTCACAGCCGACGCTGTCGGACGGAACGGCCGGCGGTATAGAACAGGACTCGGTGACATTCGATCTGTGTCGCGAGCTCGTGGACGAGTGGATTCTGGTTTCGGAGGGTGTAATCGGGTCGGCGATGCGCGAGTTCTTTGCACACGAGCGACAGGTGATCGAAGGCGCCGCGGCTGTCGCCCTCGGTGCCTTGGAACAGGCGTCATCCCGCCTAACAGGCCGGCGCACGGCCGTGATTCTCTGCGGCGGAAATGTCTCACCGACAACCTTGCAAACGGTGCTTCCAGTGTGACGTCTTCGCAGTTACGGCAAGGGACTGCGGCCGGTCCTTCCGAGAGACGTCCTTGCCGGAGTTGGAGAATGCGTAGCAGCGGTGTCGTTGTTTTTTGCGTTACATGGATAGCGGCGTGTGGTGGACCATCAGGGCCGGGTGACACCTCTAGCCTCAAAATCGTCGCCAGCCCTCAGCGCTCCGACACCGTTCTGGCGGCCCCCGAACAGGCTCTTGTCGTCGAGCTGCGTAGCCATACGCGAAAGGTGGTTCCCGAGCAGGAAATTCGATTTGAAGCGCTCCACCCCAAAGGCATTGAGCGGTTTGACGAGGAGGCGATACTCGTTTGTCGCTGGGTCGCGCGAACGTGTGCCGGAACGAATTCACTGGGCCTCACCTTCGTGATCGATACGACCGATATCGAGGGACGCGCAAACGTACTCGTTAGGTACGGCACGATCGCTGGGCCCGTGTGGATTCGTTTCTCCGCGCCGCGCTACGGTTTGAGCGACAGCGTGCTCTTCACCGTGCAGCCCGGAGCCGCAACGCAAGTTCGTTTTCCGAGCAGTGAGCTAGCCCTGAAAGTGGGCAGCAGAGCTACACTGCCTGCTCGTGTGCTGGATCGCTGGAACAACGTTCGCATCGAGCAGCCCTCTTATGTCGCCGCGTTCCCTAACGCATCAATAGACTCGCGTGGTCAAGTCACAGGTCTGAGCGTAGGTCGCGCGAAGCTCTACGCGAATCTGCGTGAGTATCGCGATTCAATATTCGTGTCAATTGTTCCGAACGGGCGATATCTTTTTCACACGATTGAGGGTGGCATCGCTCGCGTTATGGAAATGACGTTCGATGGCAGCGAGAGCCGCGTTGTCGCGGAGAACGCGATGTTTCCGCGAATTGCGCCGAACGGCGCAATTGTTGTGCACCACTTCACGTTCGGCGGCGGCGGCCAGCGCGTGCACCTCATAACACCGGACAGCCAGCAACATAGGGTGACACGTACCGACATGCTCCAGCGCGAGGAGTTCGGCCAGTTAGCCCCGAATGGTTGGATCTATTTCAGCGGCTTCACGGGCGGGAGTTTTTCCATTTGGCGAGTCCGTCCCGACGGTACGGGTCTCGAACGCAGGACGCATGACTTGGGCGAGTGGCGATCGTCGCCGTCCCCAGACGGTACGCAGTTGCTCTACCATCGCACGGGGATCTATCGCAACGCGTTTGACGCTTGGGATCTGATTGTCATGGATATCGACGGCGGATTTCCCAGGTTGGAGATCCGCGACGTGTTAGGCGCAGCCTGGTCGCCGGATGGCAGCAAAATCGCGTATCTGACACACCCATCTCGCGAGCTCATGGTCGTCAATGCTGATGGGAGCGGTCGCCGACGAATCCCAGTCGACGCTGGCACCTACAATCACGTTGACTGGACAGCGGATGCAGAATTTTTGCTGCTGGGTCGCTCTCCGAGAGTTGAGCTCGTCCGAATATCGGATGGAGAGCGGATCCCGCTTCCATTCTCGTACGGCTCTCTGAATGCCCCGGTCGTAGTGCGTTGAGCTCATCGTAAATGCACACTGGAAATGGATAGTGTGCTCGCCCATGCTTCCGGCTCCACTTCCATTGCGCCACGCATGGCTCTCAACAGCTCCTTCACTGGCGATCTCCAAACAAAGCTTGATCAGCTCAAGGCCGATCGCGTTTACAAACGGCTCAACTACCTCGACTCCCCGCAGGGGCCTCGCGTCAAGATGGAAGGCCGCGGCGATGTGCTGATCCTGTCGTCGAACAACTACCTCGGCCTCGCCAACGAGCCGCGCGTCGTACAGGCGGGCGTGGAGGGCCTGGAGCGGTTCGGCGCCGGAACGGCGAGTGTGCGTTTCATCTGCGGCACGTTCACAATCCACCGAGAACTGGAGGCCGCGCTCGCTCGTTTCGTCGGCACCGCAGCGTCGCTCTCCTTCGTCGCGTGTTGGAATGCAAACGAGGCGCTGACCGCCACCGTCGTTGAAGGGACCGATTTCGTGTGCTCGGATGAGCTGAACCACGCGTCCATCATCGATTCGATGCGATTGGCGAAAGCGATCACCAAGTGCACAACCGCGGTCTTCAAGCACGGTGACATGGATGACCTCGTGGCCAAGCTGGAACAGGCCAAGAGCGCCGGCATGAAGCGGAAGTTCATCTGGACGGATGGCATCTTCTCGATGGAAGGGAGCATCGCGAAGCTGCCTTCGATCCTGGAGATCGCGCGCCAGTACGATGCCATCGTAATGATGGACGACTCGCACTCCACCGGTGTGCTGGGCAAGACCGGCCGGGGCACCGCGGAACACTGGGGGGTCGTCGGCGAGGTGGACGTCATCACGTCCACGTTAGGCAAGGCGTTAGGCGGAGCCGCGGGCGGCTTCGTCGCCGGATCCGAAGCGCTCTGCGACATGCTGACGCAGCGCTCGCGCCCTCAGCTGTTCTCGAACGCGCTGCCCACGACGGTTTGCGCCAGCGCGCTCGCAGCGGTCCGCTGTGTCGAAGCACAGCCGGAGCGCGTCGAGCGGCTGCGCGCGAACACGACCTACTTCCGCGGCGCGATCGCCGAGGCGGGGTTCAAGCCGATCCCGGGCGAAACGCCGATCGTGCCGATTATCGTCGGGGACACGGCCAAGGCGATTCAGATGAGTGACATGCTGCTCGACGAGGGGATCTTCGTCACGGGCTTTGGATACCCGGTCGTGCCGCACGGGACTGCCCGCGTTAGGTGTCAGCTTTCCGCAGCGCACACGAAAGACGACCTCGATTTCGCGATCCGCGTCTTCAAGAAAGTGGGCGGCAAACTGGGTATCGTCTAACGGGAACCGCATCCATGCGCTTTGCATCGATCGTTCAATGGGGTCTGACCCTGGTCGTCCTTGCCCTTCCGCACGCCGCGACCGGCCAGGTTCAGCATCCTCGCGAACACCTGGGGTACGAAGTCGGCGCCGATCGGAAGCTCGCCGACTGGTCACAGATAACGGGGTACTTTGCCAAGCTCGCGGCCGCTTCACGCACGGTGCACGTCGATACCCTTGGTCGTTCGACGGACGGGAAGCCGTTCATTCTCGCCACGATTTCGTCGCCCGAGAACATCGCGCGGCTCGATGCAATCCGCGCCGGCCAGGCGTTGCTCGCCGATCCGCGACGCCTAACGCGTGACGACGAACGGCGGCTGTTCTCCCAGCAGCCCGCCGTGATTCTGATCAACTGCAACATCCACGCGACCGAGATCGCCGCGAGCCAGATGGCGATGGAGCTGGCCTGGCGTCTGGCGACGAACGATACGTTGCAACGCCATCTCCGCGACGTGGTCGTGCTGCTGATTCCGTCCGCCAACCCGGACGGCCAGCAGATGGTCACCGAATGGTACCGTCGCACGTTAGGCACGCCGTTCGAAGGTGGTCCCCTGCCCTGGCTCTACCACCCATACGTGGGGCACGACAACAACCGCGACTGGTACATGGTGACACAGAAGGAGACGCGTCTGGTGACGGACCTCCTGTACCGGAAATGGTGGCCGGAGATCGTTTACGATGTGCATCAGATGGGGAGCGAAGGGATGCGCATCTTCGTTCCGCCCATGGTGGATCCCATCAACCCCAACCTCGACCCGGTGATCGTGCGCGGGATCTCACTCATCGGCGCGCACATGGCGTTCGCGCTCGAGCAGGCCGGGAAGAGTGGTGTCGGTGACGGGATTAGCTACGACCTCTGGTGGCATGGCGGCATGCGCGGCACGCCCACGCGGCACAACATGATCGGCCTGCTCACGGAGGCAGCGAGCGTTCGGGTCGCGACGCCTCTCAAGCAGGAAGCGAGCGCGTTACGCGGGCATTCGCGCGGGCTCCCCAAGTACGAACAGCGCGTGAACTTCCCGAATCCGTGGCCCGGCGGCTGGTGGCGTCTCCGCGATATCGTGGAGTACGAGCTGATCGCGGCAGAGGCGCTGGTGCAGCTGGCCGCGAGCAAACGGGGCGATTTTGTGCGCGGGTTCGTGGATCTGGCGCGGCGCCAGATCGCGTTAGGCAAGGAAGGGCAACCCGTCGGCTACGAGATCCCGAAGCAGCAGCACGATCCCGGCGCGACGCTGGCCCTCATCGACGTGCTGCGCACAGGGGGAATCGAAGTTCATCAGACGGCGCGCTCGTTCATCGTCCGGCTGGATCAGCCATATCGCGCGCACGCCAAAGATCTGCTCGAGGTCCAGCGCTTTCCGCGGCTGGAGCGCACGCCAGGTGGCCCCGTCGAGCGTCCCTATGACGTTGCGGGCTGGACACTACCGCTGCAGATGGGTGTGGAGGTCCGTGCTCTGGACGCATTGCCGGCGGGTCTGACGCCAGTGCAAGACTCCCCGCCTGCGCGGTGCACGGTGCCTAACGGGGTCGTGGCCCTTTCGTCAGGCAACACGGAAAGCTACCGCGCGGTCTTTCGCGCCATGGCAGCAGGCTCGAGCGTCGACGTCGCGGCGGACACTCTATTCGTCTTTCGTGGTGATGCAGCGTCGCGCGCGCAGTTCATGTCCAGGGCGTGTCCCACGCGCTCGTCGATCCCGACCACGGACGGTCGGCGCGTGCTCGCGCCGAACACGCGTCGAATCGGGCTCTATCGCTCGTGGACATCGAGCATGGATGAGGGCTGGACGCGCTGGCTCTTCGAGCAATTCGCTGTCCCATTCAAGACTGTGCGCGACTCGGCAATCAAAGCGGGGAATCTGCGCGCAGCGTTCGACGTGCTCGTTATCCCCGACATGTCCCGCCAAAGCATCGTGCGCGGCATGACGCCGCAGCAGGTACCCGCGGAGTACGCCGGCGGCCTTGGCGAAAAGGGTCTCGCTGAGCTGAAGGCTTTCGTAGCGGCAGGCGGCCGCGTCATCCTGCTCGATGGCGCGAGTGAAATCGCTGCCGACCTCGGCGTGACGGGCGTGGAGCTGATCGCGGCGGGGGGCCGAGATGGTCCTTACGCGCCGGGATCTATCTTGCGCGTGCAGGTGGATCCGACGAACCCAATCGCGTTAGGCATGCAGGACACGGCGGCGATCTACTTCACGAATTCCGTGACCTTCAAACTCCGCCCTGACGCGCAAGCGGTCTCCGTGCTGTGGTACCCTTCAGCGCAGGAGATCCTGCTCAGTGGTTACTTGTCAGGCGCCGAAGCGTTGTCGCGCAACACGGCGTTGGTGGATGCGCACGTCGGGACGCGCGGCGGGCGCGTGGTGATGTTCGGTTTCCGGCCGCAGCATCGCGGGCAGCCGTGGGGGACATTCAAGCTGCTATTTAACGCTCTATTGCTCTAAAAAACTGGGAGCCTCGTTTCTAAACGTCCGTTACATACTGAAGTGGCGTCGCGATCGACTTGAGTGCTGAGCGATTCACGAGAACGCGGATGTTGTTGCTCCGCGAATCGACGGGAAGCACGAAGAAATACGTGCCGTTCGGCGTAGCGCGGTTCGTTAGGCCAATCATGCGCTCGCCGTCGACGAACGTGAGCTCGACGAGCGCCGAGCCGAATTGACGCCGGTCGGCCGCCTTGAGCTCCATGCCTTCATCGTGCTTGGAATCGCCCGAAAGCGATTTGACGAAGAAGAGGGCTTTGAGCTCACTCAGCTCCACGATGTATACCGCTCCATCCGGAGTCCGAATGTGGCAGGCCGGCTTGGCCGGATCGACGTCAAGGCTCGTCCCTTTAATGAGCCGGCCGTCTATGAATCGGGCGACGACTTGGTTGACCATGCCGCTGTGACGGAGTTCGCATCCAGACGCGGCGAGGCGCGGGAACGCAACTTCACGGCCAAATCGTCCGATTCATGCAAGGTGCGGCACGTGACGCAATGCAATGCCCGTCGTCCCTCACGTGGCCAATGGTTCGCGGTTGGCGGCAGTCGTGATGGCCGTCACAATCGGGCGATTGGTCCCATTCAAGGCGCCATCATACGCGGCGTGACGCCCGCGCTCGGCGCTTACCATCTGCGCGTCATTCTGAGGTTGGGCGTATGCGCATTGTTCGCACCGTCGTAGTCGCAGGGCTCGTGATCGCCGCTGTCCCGGCCGTGGCGCTTGCACAGAGCGCCAATAGCTTCGACAACGGGTGGTTCTGGGGTGCAAAGGGTGGGATTACGCAGTTCGATGCGATTGATACGCAGTCGGGCGGTATCAAGACCGTCAGCGCGACGACCGTAGGCGGCGAGTGGCTGATTACGCGCTCGCGCGGTGCCCTCATGCTCTCGGTCGAGCAGTCGTTCTTCGATGAGGTGTCCGCTGTATTCGATCCCACGCAGCCCGGTGCGTCGCGCGCGGTCGATATCAGCGACATGCGCCGATATCACATGGGACTCATGGCCTACCCAGTGAGCTGGGGCGGTGCCCGTCCCTACCTCGGCGTCGGTTACGCGATCAACGTCATCCAGGAAGCTTCGCCTCGCGGCACGTTCACGAGCGAGGGATCGATGGATTCGGTGTTCACGCGCGTTGACCAGCAGAGCTCCCGTGCATCGTTCGTGATCACGGCGGGGATTCAGGCGCAAGCCGGCCCGATCGCTCTGTTTGCTCAGGCCGCAGCGATGCCGACGCGTGACAACTTCCTGATCAACGCATCATCCAACACGTTCTTGTTCGAAGCCGGAATCCGTTTCCGCATTAGTGACGCTATCGAGAAGTGGTAGCAGGCAGGTTCCCGGGCGCGCGCCGCCAGTGGCCTAACGGCTGCGGCGGCGCGCGGTGTTTTTGGATATCAAAAGATCCAAAACGGCCCGTGCATAAACAGGGAGTGGTACATCTGCGCGAGTCTGCCGCGCCGCTTTTTTTACTCGAACCGAACGGCAGAAGCTGCAATAGCTGACGGCACGCGGGAAACGTATGGATTGTCGGCCACCGCGAAACGCAGCATCTCATGCGCCGCCTTGGTAATGCCGACGCGCGGCGATACGAGAACGTCGCCATCCGAGACCGGATGGCCTGGAAGGATGCGCAGCCTGCCCTGCTGCAGCGAAGTGCCGTTTTGTGTCGCGTCGATGCCTAACGCAGCGCAGAGCTTGCCCGGTCCATTCGCCAGATCGTAATCGTGCGGCGCCTTGGGCCGGCGCTGGCGCATCAGCGGAATGCCGCGCAACGGCTCGAGCGCTCGGATCAGCACCGCGGAACCGAAGCCGGCTTCGCGTGTGACCGCATTCACGCACCAGTGCACGCCGTAGATGAAATACACATAGGCGCTTCCGGGCGGGCCGAAGAGCGCCTCAGTGCGAGCGGTGCGCCCGGCCGCCGCGTGACAGGCTGGGTCATGCGGCCCGAGGTACGCCTCGACTTCCACGATGCGTCCGCTCGCAACGCCTTCACTGGTGCGATGCTCCAGCACCGCGCCTAACAGCTCCCGCGCGACGGTCTCGGTGTCGCGGTCGTAGAAGGAGCGCGGCAGCGGCTGAACGCGCGGCCGCCGCGCGACCGCGTTAGGCATCCGCCGGTACGCCCGGCTCCGCGTTCTTGGCGCGTGACCGCCGCGGCCGCTTGGCAACCGCCGCTGGCGCCGCCGCCGCATCGTTAGGTGCCGCGGTCTTGCGACGACTGCGTCCCGCACCGCCACGCGTCCCGCGCCGCGTGCGAGCAACGCGCTTGGTTGCCGGTGCTCCTTCGGTCGTCACCTCGGCCGGAACGCCGCTGGCGGCGGCAGCGGCGGCGGCGGCGGCAGCGGCAGCGGTGGCAGCAGGCCCTATATCGACGACACCGATGCTCAGCAGATCAGGCGGCGGCGGCTGTCCGGGCCGTCCGCTCCGCGCATCGCGCCGGCCGAAGCCTCCGCGAACGAGCGCTGGAGGCGCGGTCGGAGCAGGCGCAGCTTGCACGGGAGCCGCCGATGGTGCTGGTGCCTGCGGAGATGCGTGCGCCGCCGCAGCGACATTCAAACGATCGGAGACAGTGGGTGTTGCTCCACGACTCTGCACGTCGTAATCGCGCCCGCGGCGCTTGAGCGAGATCAGTTCGGCGTCCTGCGCATCCTTTAGAATCCGCGCGAAGAAGCGCTCATTGAGACTCTCGCTGTCGCGCCCGAGCAGCTCGAATGCCTTGCGACGCAGATCGCGCGAGGAGATGGCCGCTTCTCCATTCCCCAGCCCATTGATCGCGCGCTGGACCAGGTCGAACGCCTCGTCTTTCGTTAGGCGGTCGCCCGTTCGTCCGATCTTGCCGAGAGGAACCGCCCGTGCCGGCTCGGAAACCGCGGGTTGCTCCCGCTGGGTCGCTCGGGTGCGCTGTCCCCATTCATAGCGCGGCCGCCGCGCCCGCGACGACCACGCCGGTCGCGCTCCGTAGCATCCGCGGGCAGTGGGAAGGCTTCCTTCACACCCCCCACTTCGAGTTGGCCGTTCTCCAGCTTCGTGACCCTGAGTAATCCTTTACCAACCGCTTCCTGGACGAACCGCGAGAACTTCGAGAATCCGACGTTCTTCTCCTCGAAGGCGGGGTCGATCTCCTGCATGACCTGCTTCAGGCGGTCGGAGCGCATTACGTCCCCATTCTTCGTCATGCGCGAAATCGCTTCGGTGACGAGCTCCCACGGGTCCCACTTTACAACTTCCTCTTCCCCGGTCTTCACCAATCCAGCCAACGCGTTGTAGCTGTAGTACTCGTCGCAGTTCTGCACGAGAAGATCGCTCGACGATTCCCGTATGCCGACGCCGATGACGTATTTCCCGTATTCCTTGAGTTTGATGACGAGACTCGAGAAATCGGAGTCGCCGGAGAGCAGGATGAATGTCCCGATCTCGGCGCGCGTGAAGACCAACTCGATGGCGTCGACTGCGAGACGGATATCCGTCGCGTTCTTCTTGGCGGAGCCGTAGGCAGGCGCCCAAATCAGGTCGATCGACGCTTCAGTAAGCGGGACGATGTATCCCGGGTACCTGCGCCAGTCCGCGTAGGCGCGCTGTACCGCCACCTTGCCGCGGATGATGTCTGATGAGAGGAGGTTCCGGAGCTCCGAATGGAGGTCCTTCTGGATCCCCATCGTGACGTTGTCGAAGTCGATGAGGAGCGCCGCGTTAGGCGCGTGATGGGTGAGGCTGCTCGTTGTTTCGCCGTGCGCCATCGCCTGTGGCCCGCGATGAACCGGAGCCACTGAATGTGCGGCCGAGCGCCGGTCGGCACTCTGCCGCGATGACCGTGCGTGCATGAAAATCCCGGATTGTCGTTTGCTGCGCCGCGGACCACTCCCCGGGGAGACACGATGATCCCAACCCGGAGCGTCCGCGACGCGACGACCGCATCTGCGCCCATTTGCGCGGTGCGAGTCGCCCGTACTCGTCGTTCGAACCGCCCCGAGTGGTGCTCACGCGTGCCCTCATCACATGCACGTAGGCGTGTTGATGAAGCGTACCCGTGGGCCGCCGAGCTCGAATGCGCTCTAACGACACTCTAAACCTAGTCTACCTCTGGCCTTACGAGAAGCAGGCCGAAGGAGCGAGGATTCGGGAGCAAGGAGCGACGGAATCTTCGGTTCTGCTCCCTGCTCAACGCGCCTCATTCCCCCATGGCCTTAATGATGACTCTCTTGGGGCGTCTCCCGTCCCACTCCCCGTAAAACACTCGCTGCCAGGGCCCAAAATCGAGCTTTCCTTTGGTCACGGGCACGATGACCTCGTGACCAATAGTCAGCGACCGGAGGTGGGCGGCCGCGTTATCCTCCCCCGTCCCGCTATTGTGCCGGTACTGGTCGGGTTCCCAGGGGGCAATCGTCCCTTCGAGCCAGTCGAGGATGTCCTGCCAGAGCCCGGGCTCGTGATCGTTCACAAACACGCTGGCCGAGATGTGCATCGCCGAAACCAGGACCATCCCTTCATTGATCCCGGCGCCCGCACGGCATTTCTCGACCTCATCAGTGATGTCGATGATTTCCTGCCGTTTCTTCGTATTGAACGTGAGATAAGTCGTGTGGGTGCGCACTCTAACACCTAGGGTTTGGGGGTTGGCGGTTAGCCTTACGCTGCGGAGTGGCGCGCATACCTTCGAAACCGTGCCCAGAGGCCGACGTACGTGACCCGTCTCGCATTTCGCTCGCGGCTCTTTGTCATCCTGCTGCTGTTCGCGGTCGTCCCCGCGCTGGTTCTGACGGTGGCGTGGGGCGTATTCGCGAACAAGACGCTTCCGTTGGTCGGCGGCGGTGCTGCTTGGGATCGGCTGGCGCAGTCCGGGAAAGAGCTCGTCACGTCACTCCAAACAGCGCGCCTCTCGCCTGGTCAGCAAGCGCGGGTTGGCGCACACACGCGGGAGCTCGAGGAGTCGATCACGCAGGCGCGGCGGCTTCGCTTCTTGTCGGAGCGGGCCCAACCTGCTGTCTTGTTAGGCGGAGTGTTGGCTTTGGCGCTACTGGGTTTCGCAGCCTTACGCGTAGCAGGACACCTCAGCAGACAGCTGAGTCGTCCGCTCGATGAATTGGTCGGATGGACCGACAAGATCGCGCGCGGCCAACAGCTCACCGCCACGTCATCCGCGCGCGGTGCTCCCGAATTCGACGCGCTACGGCGTCACATGCGCGCGATGGATGGCGAGTTACGTGATGCCCGCGCGCGCGAGCTCGAGGCCGAGCGGCTGCGCGCATTCCGGGAGAGCGCGCGTCGCGTCGCGCACGAGCTCAAAAACCCGCTCACGCCAATCCGCTTCGCCCTGGCACGCATTCAGCGGGAGGCACCTAACGAGCTGCAAGAGTCCATCGACGTCGTGCGCGTGGAAACTGAGCGGCTCGAGACGCTGGCCCGGAGCTTCGCACAGTTTGGTCGCCTGCCCGAAGGACCGGCTGCCGAGATCGACGTGGAAGAGATGGTGCGTTATACCACGCGCGCGACCGTTCCGCCGGACATAGGGTTGGATATGGATATCGCAGCCGACCTGCCGCGCCTAACGGGACACTACGACGCGCTGCAACGTGCCTTCACGAACGTCCTGCTCAACGCCGTCGAGGCTTGCTCGGCGAAGACAGACGCACGCATCGGCGTGCGCGTCGACCGCGTCCGCGATAATGGACATGAGAGCGTCGCGATCATGGTGCGTGATACCGGGCCGGGGATCCCGGCCGACCGTTTAGGGGCCATTTGGGATCCCTACGTGACGAACAAACCCGGCGGCACCGGACTCGGCCTGGCCATCGCGCGGCAGGCGGTAGAGGCGCACGGTGGCAGTGTATCTGCATCCTCCGCTTCTGGCGTCGGCACGGAGGTGCGCTTTAGCATCCCGGTGGGGTCAAAAACACCAGCGGCAGAGGGAGGCTAGATCATGTATCCGGAGCTTATCCCCATAGCGCTCTTCGCGTTTCTCGCCGTGGGAGCGGTGGCCCTGACCCCCATCTGGCGTGCTATAGGACGGCGGATGGAAGGGCGCGGACTCGCGGATCCTGGACGTGCCGAGCTGGTTGAACGGATGGAGCGGATGGAGCAGGCGCTGGACGCGATTGCAGTGCAGGTTGAGCGTATTGCGGAGGGACAGCGGTTCACGACAAGGCTGTTGAGTGAACGGAGCAGCGGTCTCGACGCCCTAACGTCAAGCGAACACCGCGAGGGTTAGCCTTTGGACGAAGAAATTGTAATTCCGATAGCGGGGATGCTGATGATCATCGTCCTGGCGATCGGGGTGCCCCTCGTTCGCGCAATGGGACGCCGGTGGGAAGCCGAAGCGCGTGCGCCGCGCAGCGACTCGGAGTCGTCACAGCGCTTGGCGCGCATGGAACAGGCGATCGATGCGATGTCCTTGGAGATCGAGCGCATTTCAGAGGGCCAGCGCTTCGTCACGCGGCTGCTCTCGGACAGGGCCCAGGAGCGCGTCGCGCTGCCGCACGAGTCGCAGTCCAGCCGCCAGGCGCCTAACGTGAGAGAGAGCTCATGAGTGAAGAAGAAGTCGGTGCCTTATTCATCGTCGTCGCTTCGCTGACCACGATCGTGCTCACGTTCGCGCGGATGTGGTTCAAGCACCAGGAACGCAAGACCAACGCCCATGCGTTAGGCAGCACGGGGAACCTGGATCAGCGGCTCGACCGCATCGAGCAGGCAGTGGATGCGATCGCGGTGGAGGTCGAGCGCCTCAGCGAAGGACAACGTTTCGCGACGCGCCTGCTCAGCGAAAGTGCCGCGCGCAAGGAACCGTTGGCCATCGGCCGCGATCCGCGCGATGCGAGCTGACGCGAGCGCGCGAACCACGAGGAAGCCATGATGCACAATATCTCCGCGCAGGAGGTCCCAACGCCGCAGCCACAACAGCCGCCGTCGCGCGAGCAGTTGCGCCAGCAGATTCAGGACGCGATTCAGGCCACACGCGAAGCCGTGCAGGCGCAGCAACCGAGCGTTGCGCAGCCTCCGCCGCCGTTCGAATTCCGGCGCGATGAAGGACCGCCGGAGAACGTGATCATCCTCGTCGTCGTCCTGGCGTCGCTCGCGGCCGCCACCATCATCTTCGGACCGCTCTTTCGCGCGTTAGGCCGACGCATCGAACGTCGCGGTGAAGGCACCCCGGACACAGGACAGCTGCATCCACGCCTCGATCGGATCGAACAGGCGATCGAAGCGATGGCCGTAGAGGTCGAGCGCATCTCCGAAGGTCAGCGCTACGTGGCCAAACAGATGCACGAGTTGCGCGCGCTCCCGGCGCCGAACCCCCTGGCTGAACCAGCATTGGCACAGCGGGTGCCTGAGGCAGTCCGGCGCGGCGATCCGGGCACCTAACGAGCAGCGTGCCGTCCGTCCTTCTCGTCGACGACGAGCCGAACATCCGCCGGATGGTCGGCGCGCTCCTCGTCGGCGAGGGGTATGACGTCCGGTCGGCCGAGGATGGCGCGCGCGGCGTCGCCATGGCGCTCGAGTCGGAGCCGGACGTAGCCATGGTCGACCTGATGATGCCGGGCGAGATGGATGGCATGGCGGTGCTCAAGACGCTCCGCGAGCAACGCGCCGAGCTCCCTGTCATCATGATGAGCGGACGCGCGGGCCTCAGCGATGCCGTGCGCGCTACGAAACTCGGCGCCTTTGCCTTCCTCGAGAAGCCGCTGACGCCGGAAGCCGTCGTAGTCACCGTGACCGCAGCGCTCGAGCTCCGAGGGGCGCGGCGCGAAGCGCGCGCCTTGCGCGAAGAAGCAGGTCTCGGTGGCGAGATGGTCGGGAATAGCGTCGTTATGCAACGGGTGCGCGAGCTTATCGCCCGCATCGCTCCGACCGACGCGCGCGTTCTCATCTCCGGTGAGTCGGGAACCGGGAAAGAGCTTGTTGCGGCGGCGATTCACGCCCACAGCACGCGACGCGACCGCGCATTTATCCGCGTAAACTGCGCGGCGATTCCGCGTGACCTCGTGGAAAGTGAAATGTTCGGTCACGAGAAAGGAGCGTTCACCGGCGCAGCTGAGCGTCGTATTGGCCGCTTTGAGCTCGCGGACAAGGGAACACTCTTCCTCGATGAAGTCGGCGACCTCGGGCCCGAAGCGCAGGCCAAATTGCTCCGCGCCATCGAGGCAAAGGAGATCGAGCGCGTCGGTGGCGGAAAACCAATTCCAATCGACGTGCGGATCGTCGCGGCGACGAACAAGGACCTGGAGCGGGCATCGCGTGAAGGCGCTTTCCGCGACGACCTACTCTTCCGCTTGAATGTCATCCCGCTGGCGTTGCCGCCGCTCCGTGAGCGGATCGAAGACATCCCCCTCCTCGTTAGGCACTTCAGCGCGCTGCACCGCGCGCGCACTGGACGGACATTACCCACGTGGGGGGACGACGCCCTCGGCGCTCTGGCACGCTACCGTTGGCCGGGTAATGTCCGTGAGCTCGCCAACATTGTAGAACGTCTGGTCATCCTCTACGCTGGCCAGCACGTGGGCGGACCACAGGTCCGTGAGGTCCTTCCGGGCAGCGGCGATGTGCGTGACGATCACTCCGTGCAGAGTGCGATGGCCGATCAGGCGGATGACCTGCCACTCGCTGAAGCGCTGGACGCGTACGAGCGCTTCCTTATCGTCAACGCATTGACGGCCGCCTCGGGCAACGTCGCCGAAGCGGCGCGCAGGCTGCAGACCGACCGCCCCAATCTCTACCGGCGTATGCGCCGGCTAGGTATCGTCAGCGATAGCGGAGTGACACACCCCGTCTGACCTCTTGGACGGAATGCGGGATCCCATCTGCGCGGTGGCGTGGTGCGCAAGTGTCGCACACGGAATGTGTTAGGCAGTGAACACGAAACGGGCATGCAGCGTGCTAGGCGCGTCGTTGAACAACACACCCCGAGATTGGTCATGCGAATCGGATTCGTGACGTTGCGCCTTGCACTCGGCCTTATGGCCGCGACGACTGTCGTTCATGGTCAGGATACGCTCCGCGTATCGCGCCTGGAGTCGCGCTCAATTCCACGCGAAGTCATCGAGGAGGTTGCGCGCGTCTACAACGCGCCCGGGACGTTGCGCGTCGGCGGCTCGTACGACATCGGGCGCGGACGTGTGGTCGATGGCGACGTGGCAGTATTGGACGGTCCGCTGACGATCGGCGGCCACATCCGCGGACGAGTGGTTGCCATCAATGGTTCGATATTCCTCGAGCCGGGAGCCCGAGTCGATCGCGATATCACCGTTGTGGGCGGTCGCCTGGAGGGACGCGAAGAGGCGTCGGTGCAAGGCGACATCCGTGTGTACGCCGCACCGGTCTCGTACATGCGGGAAGGGCAAGTGCTCGTTGTTCGTGAGACGCCGAGCGAGGAGGACGAAGCGGATGTGCGTTGGTGGCGCCGGCGCGAGCGCTGGTCGTCGCGCGGCTGGAGCGATCTCCGGGTTCTCTCGGCGCGTACGTACAACCGTGTGGAAGGGCTCCCGATCCTCATTGGCCCCTCGTTAGGGCGCGATCTCGACTGGGGCCGCGTGCGGCTCGATGCGTTAGGTATCGTCCGCACAGTCGGCAACCTGGACCGCGCGGAGAATACGTTCGGCCACAACGTGAAGCTCGAATTCGAGCTCGGCGGTGAGAGCGGGCTTCGGTTCGGAGGCCGTGTGTTCGACGTCATCGATCCTGTGGAAGATTGGCATCTGAGCGACGGCGAAGTGGGGCTGGCGACGTTTTTCCTGCACCGTGACTATCGCGATTACTTCAGCCGGCACGGCGGCGCCGTCTACGCGGGGCTGTACCTAACGCGGGCAGCAGACCTCACGGTATCGTTCAGCGATCAGCGTTGGGCAGCGCGCAGTGCGCGCGATCCGTTCACGCTGTTCCGCAACAGCGACAGCTGGCGACCCAATCCGATGATGGATGAAGGGAAGCTGCATATCCTCGCGGGCACCTTGCGGTTCGATACCCGGAACGACGAGGATGATCCGTGGTCCGGATGGTTCGTTACGGCCGATTTCGAGCATGGCCATGGGACGCTGACCGCGCTGGGGCCCGCCTCGTTCTTTACGCGCAGCGCGACACCGGGGCCCACGGACTACCGCCGGGGCTTTTTGGACATCCGCCGCTACAACCGTCTGTCGCCAGACGGTCAGCTCAACGTGCGGTTCGTGCTCGGTGGCTGGTTAGGCGGGGATCCTCTTCCGTTGCAGCGGCGCTTCTCGTTAGGCGGGCCCGGAACGTTGCCCGGGTACGACTTCCGGCGCACGAACGATGGTGCCGATGTGTTGACGTGTTCGGCGGCGGATCCATCTCTGCCTGGCGTACCGCCGAACGCGGCGATAGTCGGGTTCCCCGCGCAGTGTGATCGCGTCGCACTGGCGCAGATCGAATTCCGCGGCGACCTGCGGTTCGATCCGTTCGGCGGCTTCGACGACGATTGGCATCCATGGCGCCATGGCTATGGCCGCGGCGCCCAGTGGGTGTTATTCGCGGATGCCGGACGAGGTTGGTTGGTGCGGCACAGCGCGGACGTCGAGAATCTCACGTATGCGCAGGGGAAATTTCCGAAGGCGCGCACTTTCCGGACGGATGTCGGAATCGGCCTCGTGCTCGACAACCTCGGGTTCTACGTCGCCAAGGCTCTGACCGGCAAGGATGCGCCCATCAACTTCTTCGTTAGGCTGAAGCCACGGATTTAGTGCGGGGAGGAGGGATTGCCGCAGCGGCATTGCTATTTGCGAGCGGGGTCGCGTCGCAGGAGACGCGGCCTCGCCTCGACGTCAGTCTTCCGCCGGCACGCCTCCTAACCACGGAAGGTCCGACAATCCGCGCCGTGGGGGTGGTCGCAGACACGGCGATGCTCGTGCTCGTGCGCAATGGTTTTCCGATGCAGCTGCATTACCGCGTCGAGCTGTGGGCAGCGCGCCGGCTGTTCGACAATGTGTTGTCTGTCATCGAGTGGGATGTCGTGATGCGCTACGACGCGCTGAACGAACGCTATCGCGTTTTTCGCGTGGACAGCGGGCGCGTGCGCCAGCTGGGCGTCTTCACGAGCGTCGCAGACGCGGCGGCCGAGGTGGAACGCGCGATACGCGTGCCGCTGCCGGTGCGCGGACCGCGTGGCCGCTTGTATTACCGTGCCGTGCTCGACGTCGAGACCTTGTCGGACAACGATCTGGATGAAGTGGAGCGCTGGCTCCGGGGCGAGCTGCGGCCCGCGGTGCGCGGCGAGCGGAATCCAGGAACGGCGATTGGGCGCGGCGTTAGGCGCGTGTTCGTGAAGGTGTTAGGCGGTGAGCAGCGGCACCTCGAAGCGCGCACGCCGTCGTTCCGCGTTCAATAAGGTGTCTGCTTGGTTTGTGTCGGCCCAACACGTGCGCGAGGGTAACGGGAGGTTGGCGTCCCCCCCCCCCGGGCTAGTTATGCCGCCGATGCGCGTGCTGGCGCTGCTCGAGCAACTCGATCTGATGCAACACGTCCGCGCCGTAGAAGTAGCGGATGTACTTCGCCTGCGTCGGCGTCAGGCGGCGCACCGCCCAACTCAAGTGCACGAAGTGCGGCTCGACCGGCGCGCTCAACGGATGCATCCCGATCTCGGACGGCAAGTGGTTCGACTTGCGCGTGTTGCACGCGCTGCACGCAGTCACCACGTTCGTCCAGTCGTTGGTTCCGCCACGCGACAGCGGCACGAGGTGGTCACGCGTCAACGACTCGCGCGTCTTGAGCTCGTGCTGCGCTCGACCGCAGAACTGGCAGCGGTATCGATCGCGCGCAAAGAGGAACGTATTCGTGACCTGCCGGCGGAAACGCCGCGGCACGTGGATGAACTTCGTTAGGCGGATGACGGCCGGACGCGGGATCGCCAGGCGCTCGGAGCGCACCGGACGCGCGCTATCGGCCTCCACAATCTCCGCCTTGCCGTCGATCACGAGTCGGAGCGCGCGCTTGAGTGGAACCATGGTAAGTGGTTCGAACGAAGCGTTCAACGCGAGACATCCGACGATCACGGCGGCGAGCTCCTCCAGGACCGGTAAACGAACTCCCGCCCAATGCAGCGGAGCGGGAGCCTTTCACTGACGGTTCCGGCGCGTGCGCTACCGGAAGCACGCCACTCGTAATGCAACCTACATGAGTGCACCGGCCTCAACAAGGTAACAGAAAAGCCGCTGACCCCACGCATCTGCCTAGCGAGCGCTAAGTGCCGCCACCGGCACTGGGGTGAGCCAGCCAAACGGATCTGGCCGACGACCGTGTGCAATCCCCAGATACTCTTGCTGGAGGGCACGCGTAACGGGCCCCGGTTTTCCTTCGCCGATCGGTAGCCGATCGATCGAGCGAACCGGAGTCACTTCTGCCGCTGTGCCACACATGAAGATCTCATCCGCGAGGTACAGCATCTCGCGCAACATCTGCTGCTCGCGAACTTCATAGCCAAGTTTCGTCGCGAGCTTGATGATCGTGTCCCGCGTTATGCCGTGCAGGATGCCAGCAGCCACCGGAGACGTGTAGAGCGCACCATCGCGCACGATGAAGACGTTCTCGCCGCTCCCTTCGGAAATGAATCCGAAGTAATCGAGCATGATCCCCTGCGCATACGAATCGTTAGCCGCTTCGAGCTTGGTGAGCTGCGAGTTGAGATAGTTGCCGCCTGCCTTGGCCATCGTGGGGAACGTATCGGGTGCGGCGCGACGCCAGCTCGATACGCATACGTCGATGCCGTTTTCGAGCGAATCGCGTCCGTGCAACGGACCCCAGTGCCACGGGATGATAAAAGTCTCGACAGGTACACCCGTTGGATCGAAACCCATCTGCTCGCCGGTCCGGACGACAACCGGACGGATGTAGCACTCGCGCAATTCGTTCGCGGCTACCGCATCGACCGTGGCTTGCACGAGATCGTCCACCGAATACGGCAAATCGATGCGATACACGCGGCACGAATCGAGGAGCCGCCGCATGTGATCCTTCAGACGGAACACCGCACCGCCGTTAGGCGTCTCGTAGCAACGGATCCCTTCGAAAACGCTGGAGCCGTAATGCACCACGTGCGCCATGACGTGCAGCGTGCAATCGTCCCAATCCACCATCTTCCCATCGCGCCAGATCTTTTGCGTGCGTCCCGACCCGCGTGCTGCAGTCATGGTTGGCTCTCTGGTTCGGTGAAGGCGTTCAGTCGCTTGCAAGTCGAACGCCGCTGAAGTCTAACCCGCGAGGCGTTTCTCCTTCTACCGCGAAGACGCGCAGTCTTTCCGCCGCCGCACGTCTGGAATCTCGATCCCCATCCAAAGTGGCGAGTAAACCACCGTCCCGCACTAGCTCTACCCCACCGACACAGACCATACTCGCCCGTCGCCCCCCTCCTCCGAATACGACCGCGGTAACCGCGTCGTAAATGGGCTCGTCACGAGCCTCATCAACGGGAAACGCGGCAAGATCTGCCGCTTTTCCTACCTCCAGCGAGCCTATTTCGCGCTCCCAGCCGAGTGCGCGCGCCCCGCCGATTGTCGCCAGCTGGAGCGCTTTACTGGCACTAATTTCAGCGCCGCGAGCGCGTGAAAACAGCACCGCGATTCGCGCCTCGTCGAGTAGGTCCATCCTGTTGTTGCTTGCAACGGAATCGGTGCCAAGGGCAACCGGGGCACCGGCAGCGATCAAATCGCGCAACGGTGCGATGCCATGACCAAGCTTTGCATTCGACGCCGGATTGTGCACCACGGGTGCCTTCGCGGCGACAATCATTGCGATGTCGGTATCGTCGATTTGCACGCAGTGAATCAGGAGTGGGCGCAGTGCGAGGATGCCGGTGGCCTCCAGCAGCTGGACCGGCGAGCGCGCACGAAGGCCAACCGGGATTCCGCGGTCGCGCCAACCATCCGCAAAGGGACCCGTTGCCTCGGCGACGAGCGCTCGCTCAGCAGGACTTTCAGCGATGTGAACCGCGACCGGGAGCGCCTGCTCGGTCGCATAACGCCCGGCGGCGCGATAGAGCGCATCGCTTACGGTATAGGGCGCATGTGGGGAGATGCCTAACGTGACGAGGGGCGAGCGGCGAGAAGCGAGGAGCGAGGTGCGCTGGCGCAGCTCGGTCATTGCCTCCTCACACTGGCCGGGGTGCGGGCCGAAGACCTCCTGGTACGAGATTCCGCGCACGCCCATCTCATGCAGCGCCGTGAACGCAGCCCCGGTGGAGCTCGTGTCCGCGTACGTGGTGATTCCTGCGAGCAACCCTTCGGCGATACCTAAACGCGCCGACGCGACGAGCGCCTCGTCGTTCAGCGCCGCGCTCCGTGCGGCCGTTAGGCGGAGCAGCCAGGGACGGAAGGGGCCATCCTCGAGGTATCCGCGCATCACGGTGAGCTCGAGGTGTGTATGTGCGTTGACGAGCCCGGGGAGGAGGAAGCTGTTGCCTAACGCGATAGTGCGCGCGCCTGCGGGCGCTTCATCCCTCCGTCCGACGAACACGATACGACCATCCGCAACGCCCACCGCGCCGTCGGGGATTGGCGGGCGCGTGACTGGGATCACCCAGTTGGCTGTATAGAGGAGCAAGGAGCCGGGAGCAGGGAGCGTGGAAGGATCGGAGGAGTTAGGTGCCCCGCTCCTCGCTCCGTGCCCCTCGCCCCATTAGTTCGGGATCTTGAAGAGATTCGCCAGCGAATCCCGCTTCCCTACACCGCCTCCTTTCGCCTGGGCTGAGGCCGGGGGCGAAGTTGGCGACCTCGGTCCGCCTGTTCTGGGAGTATCCGGCGGTGGAGGAGTCCCGATCTGGAAGATGTCGGCTGTCGCGCCCGCGCAGTGGCTACTGCCGGAGCCGATCAGGGCGTAATCGACGTATGTCGCCGTGCCACTGCAGTCTGGAGATAGGTCGATCACTTGCTCGATAACGGTGGCCGGCCGCGGCCAATCGGGCGGCGGAGGTTTGCGGTTATAAACCTCCTTGACGAACGCGAGGTATGCCGGAGATGCGAGGATACCGCCTTGTGCGTTCGCTTTGATCTTCTTTGGCCTGTCAAAACCCATCCAGACACCGGCGACCAGATCCGCCGTGTAGCCGATGTACCAGACGTCCGTTCCATCGTTCGTCGTGCCTGTCTTTCCCGCCGCTGGAACGTGGAACCCGGAGCTCCAGATGTTCGCCGCCGTTCCACGCTGAACCACGTCCTTCATCATGCTCACCATGAGCCACGCTTCACCGGGCGATAACACGAATGCTCGTCGCGCGCTCGGCTCCCAGATCACTTCTCCGTTAGCCGTCTCGACGCGCACGATGCCCGTCGGCTCGACGTACTCACCCAGGTTCGCGAACGTCGTGTACGACGCCACCATTTCGATCGGGTGCACATCGGCCGAACCGATGAAGATCGAAGGGTACGGCGGAATGGGAGTCGTTAGGCCCATGGAGCGCGCTTGTGAGATGACCGTTCGCTCGCCCAGCGCCATCCCCATGTCGATCGCCGCCAGGTTGCGCGATTGATAGATCGCGCGCCGCATGCTGATCGTGCCGAAGAACTTTCCGTCGAAGTTCTGCGGCGTCCACGTAGTGCCATCCTCTTGATTGACGGCCACCGGCGAATCGTCGACCGGACTGCCGGGTGAGTAGCCGCGCTGAATGGCCGCAGAGTAGACGATCGGCTTGAACGTTGAGCCCGGCTGCCGCAATGCCTGTGCGGCTCGATTGAATTTGGAGTCCTCGTAATCACGACCACCGACGAGCGCGCGTACGCTGCCGTTGCGCGGATCCATCGCGACGAATGAGCCCTGGATATACGGTGTCTCGCGGCCGCTCTCTTCCTGCGTGTTCAACGAGCGTGCGATGAAGTGCTCGTAGCTCTCGTGTGTGAAGGCGCCATAACGCCCGCTTTCGATCGCACGCAATTGATTCTCGAGCGCACGCTCGGCGGCGTGCTGCATATCGAGATCGAGGGTGGTGAAGACTCGCAGGCCCTGTTCGTAGATGCGGTTGCCGAACTTCTCCTCGAGTTGACGCCGCACCCATTCAACGAAATACGGCGCCACATCACCTGACTCGATGCGGCGCGCCAGGCGCAGCGGATAGGCACGCGCCAGGTTGGCCTGCTCGTGGTTGATCACGCCGTGTCGCCGCATCAACTCGATCACGGTGTTGCGGCGCATGATCGCGCGATCTGGATATCTGCGCGGATTGTAACGGTTAGGCGCTTTGGGAAGAGCGGCGAGAGTTGCGGCTTCCGCGAGGTTGAGGTCGCGTACGGATTTGCCGAAGTAGCGACGCGACGCGGTTTCTACGCCGTACGCGCCGCTGCCAAGGTTGATCTGATTGAGGTACAACTCGAGGATTTTGTCTTTCGAGTAGCGCCACTCGATCGCGCGCGCCACGCGGATCTCGCGCAACTTCCTAACGGGAGTTTTCTCGCGGGTGATCTGCGCAGGAAAGATGTTCCTCGCCAGCTGCATCGAGATCGTCGAAAAGCCCTGCCCGAACGATCCCGTGCGAACGTTGTGAAACACAGCTCCCGGGATTCGCCACCAGTCGATCCCTGAGTGCGAATAGAAGCGCTTGTCTTCGGTGATGATGAACGCCTCGCGCACCGCACGCGGGATTTCTTTCAGGGGCACGAGTGTGCGCCGTTCGAGCCCGACTTCTGCGATGAAACGGCCGTCGATTGCGAATAACGTCGACGTTTGCATCGGCTTGAAGGCTTCGAGCGTAGCCAGATCGGGGCATTGATCGGCCGCGCAGATGCGTGACCAGGTTGCCGCAAAAAGTCCGGTGCCGAAGGCGAGCGCGAATGTTCCGCCGATCGCGAGGCGGTGAGCCAGCACGGGGTTGCGTGCACGCAGGCGCTTGTATGCTCGCCACGGGCGTGGCCGCTCAGCCCAAATCCGCTGGAGAAAAGCCGAGACGCTGGACGCCATTAGAGGAGAGAACCTATCGGGCGCTTATCGGACCGGCAACGCGCAGTGCGCGCGGCCGCTCTATTTTCATGGCCATGCCTGCACGGTCCTATGTCGCCGAGCTCGAATGGCGCGGCCTGTTGTTCCAGATGACAGAGGGGGCGCGAGAAGCCCTCGAAGCCAACGTCGTGAAAGGTTACTGCGGCTTCGATCCCACCGCGGCCAGTCTGCATGTCGGTCATCTCTTGCAGATCATGGGCCTCGTGCATTTGCAGCGCGCGGGACATCAGCCGGTCGCGTTGGTAGGTGGCGGCACCGGACTCATCGGGGACCCAAAAGCCACGACAGAGCGCCCGCTGCTCTCCAAAGAGGATGCGGCGGCCAACGTGGCAACGATTCGCGCGCAGCTGGAGCGGTTTCTGGATTTCAGCGGTCCACGTGGAGCGCTGCTTCGAAACAACTCGGATTGGCTGAGCACGTTAGGCGCCATCGATTTTCTGCGCGACGTTGGAAAGCACTTCACCGTCAATTTCATGCTCGGCAAGGAGGCCGTTAAGGCCAGACTCGAGAGTGGGATTTCCTACACCGAGTTTTCGTACATGTTGCTGCAAGCGTACGACTTCCTGGAGCTGTATCGGCGCGAGGGTGTCACGCTGCAGCAAGGCGGCTCGGATCAGTGGGGGAACATTGTGGCGGGGAAAGAGCTGCTGCGTCGCACGTTAGGCGTCGAAGCGCATGGCGTGACGCTGCCACTGATCACGAGCTCCTCCGGGAAGAAATTCGGGAAGACGGAGGAAGGAGCGGTGTGGCTCGACCGCAAGCTGACGTCGCCTTATCGCTTTTATCAGTTCTGGATCAACGTCGAGGACGCCGACGCCGGTCGTTACTTGCGCTACTTCACACTCAAGGAGCGTGCAGAGATCGCAGCACTGGAGAGCGCCCTGGCCTCGCGGCCGGAGCGGCGTGAAGCGCAGGAGGCGTTGGCGATGGACGTGACGTCGCGCGTGCATGGCGCTCCCGCAGCGGAGGCGGCGCGAGCGGTATCGCGGATCCTCTTCGACAAGAGTGCCGATCCGCGAGCACTGAGCTCCGAGGCGCTTGCCGTGCTGCGTGAGGAGATTCCGTTTAAGCAGCTGGCACGCACGGACGGCACGCCTAACGAGGTGAGCGTTGTTGACTTGCTCGTCGAGACGGCGTTAGTGCGTTCGAAGGGCGAGGCGCGGCGCCAGATTCAGCAGGGCGCAGTCACTGTGAATGGACGACGGCTGGGCACCGAGGAGTTTGTCGTCTCACGCGAGGAGGGGATCCACGGCGGGTACTTCCTCGTGCGCAAAGGCGCGCGGGATCTCGCGCTGGTACAAATAGGCTAAAAGCTCCACCGCGGACTCACGCGGACTGGTACGGCGACAACGCGCGGAGAAACAGCAATTCCACCGCGGAGAATACGGAGAAGAGCGTTTCACCGCGGAGAACGCTGAGAACGCAGAGTTTGCGCAGACGAGGTTTGGAATAACAACGTGGTGGGCGGAGCAAACCCAAAAAAAACAGTTCCCTGTTGGGTTGGGTGGGGCTGACAAAAAGCAGTTCTCTGCGCCTTCCTCCGCGTTCTTTGCGGTCTCCGCGGTGAAAAGCTCATGAGTAGCACGCGAAACACGGGTCCTGCCACTCGAAAGCAACCGGAAGAGCCCTGTT
>DATFBW010000072.1:0-4189 GCA_035253645.1 Gemmatimonadaceae bacterium
GCAAGGTTGTGCTCTACCAACTGAGCTATTCCCGCAACGCTGTCGTAGTATAGAAGCGCTGCGACGCCCCAACAATGCGCTAGACCTGCTCGATCTGAATTCCCGGGCCAGCGCGCGTGACCCACGCTTCCGGAGCGCGGCCAAACTTGCTCTCGTACCCCGGCCGCACCGCGGCGGCGGCCGCGTGCAGCGCCTCGAGGTTGTCTCCCAGCGCGATCGCGCACCCTCCCCACCCTGCTCCCGTGAGACGCGCTCCGGAGACACCTGGTTGCGTCGAAATTGCATCGACGATCCAATCCAGTTCCGGCGTCGAGCAGTCATACAATGTGCGCAGCGACTCATGCGACGCTTGCAGCAACGTGCGCGGGATGTGTCCGCTGTCGCGCAGCGCCGAAACCGCTTCCGTCACGCGCAGGTGTTCGCCGACGACGTGCCGTGCGCGGCTGCCTAACGGTTCACCAAAGGGGACGCGGCGGAAGACGTCGCTGGGAGCATGCGCAAGATCCGGGGTGTGCACGCCTGCGGCGCGCATCCACGCGAGCGCCATCGCACACTCGCGCCGTCGCTCGTTAAAGGCTCCGTTCCGAAGATCGCGCCGCACCGTCGTATCGAGAATCAAGACGTAGCCGGGGAACGGGACGTATTCGGTCGCCCGTGAATCGCAGTGGATGAGCAGCGCCTGCCCTTCGCGCGCAAGTGCGCTCGCGAATTGATCCATGATGCCGCACGCGACCCCAACGAACTCGGACTCGGCCTGGAAGGCGAGGTCGGCAAGCTTGCGTGCGTCGAAAGGCGCTCCGATCAGCGCGTTGATCGCCGCCGCGACGGCCACTTCGAGGGATGCAGACGACGACAGCCCCGCGCTCTGCGGCACATCGCTCGCGATCGCCAGATCGAATTGCGGCAGCGTCTTGCCGGCTTGCTTGAAGGCCCAGGTGACGCCAGCCACATAGTCCCACCAGTCGCCAGCCTTCGGCGGGTTCTCGGCGTCGAATATCCCTTCGGCGCCGGCCCCGAGGCTGCGGACGCGCGTTTTGCCTAACGAGGAGCGCATGGCCGCGACATGTGTGCGCTGGCCGATCGCAATCGGGAGGACGTCGCCGCCGTTGTAATCGATGTGCTCTCCGATGAGGTTGACTCTCCCGGGTGCGGACGCCACGACATCCGGCATACGGCCATACCGCTGCTTGAAGGCGGTGGCGGCACGCATTGTTGTCGTGGTGCCAAGCGTCATGGCCGCACGCCTGCCGCGTGAACCACGTGCCAGAGGGTGGCGGCCAGGAGCCCGCCTAACGCCGCATCGCCGCCGTCACCGACCGCCTCGCCCGTTTCATCGACCACGCTCGCCGCGCGTCCATGATCGAGCGGCGCGCGCCGAAACCATTCGAGAACATCCTTCCCCGTTGGGCCGAGCAGCCGCGCGATCTGCTGAACGAGGTGATGCGGCTCATCGCCGATCGCCTTCGCCGTCCGCCGATACAAGGAGTCGTCGCGCGTCACAACGTCGTACATCGGGAGCCAGAGCGCTGACGCCGCTGGGTCATCGCTATCTGCAAAGTTGCCGGAAAGATCGGTGGCCGACACGAATATGCCCTTCGCGCCGTCGCGGACGAAATGGCGCCGCAGCGCCGCCCGCACCGCTTCCGGCTCCTGAACTTCGCGCGCCGTCTCCTCATCGAGTGTCCGCCGCAAGACATCTAAAGCCTGCGACACGACGGCATTCGCATGCAGCGTGTAGGGAAGTGCCGCTGGAGCACCGGACGGCGTGACGTCGGTTGAATAGAGCGGCGACTGCGCATGCCGTCGAGCCGCAATGTCCTCGGACACGAGATACAGAGTATCGGCCAGGATCGCATCGTCGACGACGTGATCATCACCCGTGTCCCGGATATAGCGGTCCGTGGCCAGCGCGTACCCGGCAGCTCCCTCGAGGTTGAAACCTGGCTCGAAGAGCGTGCCATCGATGTAACGCACGCCCATTCCCGGCGAGTAGCCGTGCAACTCGCAAATGCGCAGCAGCAGCTCGCGCGCGAGCCCATGATCCGCGAGTTGAATGGCGGGGAGCGTCCATGACAGAGCCTCCCATTCGCGCACCGTTAGGCCGCGCGAATGCCATGGCACCCGAGTGCGGACGATGTAGTAGTGCGCATCGTCCAGCGCACGCCCCACTGAATAGAAATACGCAAGGAGCAAATTATGATTGAGCAGATGATCGACGCCGTCATGGCCGGTCGATTGCTCCAGACCGCGTAGTGCGTTGCGCGTTGCAGCCAACAGCTCGCGCCATCCACGGCGACGCATAACGTGAGCGGTTGCATGGGCACCGTCGCCTTCTGGCCCGGCTGCGATGTAAAACGCAAGCTCGGTGCGCCCGTTTGCAGGCAGCTCGAGCTTGCGCTCTACGCTGTATGAGGGTGTGTCCCCCTGACTGACCGCAATCAGCGCGTCTCCGTCTGTCGCGATTGCGAGCGCAACAACACCAGGCAGCGCGCTTCCGCCGAGGACAACGAATCCATCGGGACGTTGCTCGATGACATGAGCGTCCGCAAACGATCGTGCGGAGCGCACGCGCAACTGGCGATGACCGAGCGTTCCTGACAACGAAACGGTAACAGTCGTCGGCGTCGAGCCGCGATGTTCCAACGCGAACGCGTATACGATTCCAGCCGTATCGCTGTCGCGTCCGAACGGCGCGAATATCGTCGCCCGTACAATGATCTCACCGACACTACATGTGAATGTCGGCAGCCAGCCGAGGGCCCGTTCCCAGGCCATTGTTATATCGCGGAAAGCGATCAGCTCGGAACCAATGCGCAGCGTGGGGTACGCGAGCGGTGGTCCGCGGCCACTTACGAAGTCACGTGAGCCCGCGAACTCGATTGCTGAACGCGAGGCGCGGTGCAGCATCCCGAGTGCGTAGATGGCGCCGTCTGCGGGGTGTATGCATGGCACCGACACCCAGTGGTTTCCTGTGATCTGCCAGGGAACAGATGGAACCGGTTCCGCGCGCGCGCGTTCGGCTGGTGTTTCGGGCAATTCGTTGACTCTATAGTTGGGCGCGCATAACCTAACCAGACTTTGTCTTACTTCGCATCGGCTGATGCTGGACGCTGCTTAACTCGACACTCACGTTTTGGCGCTCGCATGATGCGCGCCGTGCGGAGATGTCTGTGGTTCACTTCCGTCGCGGCGCTTGCCTTCCAGGAAGCAGTCGCGCAACGCGTAATCGGTGCATTTGAAGATGCCACTGTAGTGCCTCGCGGCTCCATTCGCGTCAGTGCCGGGTTTTCGTTCGCCGAAGCGAAGGAGCGGTTCGCAACAGGCCATCCGGGGGGTGCAGCGCGCGGTCAGCGCGAGCCACTCGGCGCCAGTTTCTCCTTCGATTCTCTCGGCCCCAATCAGCTGGAGATCGTGCGGGAAGTTGTCCAGCCGCTGCGCTCATTGAGCGGACAATCGACGCTCGCGCTTTCGGTCGGCGCATTGTCGGTGGCGATGCGCCGCGACGTGCGCACGGTGCCTTTCTCTGTGGAAGCGGGCCTAACGAGCCGCATAACGGTCGGCGTCCTCGTTCCGTTTGTCTTCGTCCGCAACGACGTGGCGGTCTTGCCCGGAGCGAACGGGAACATCGGCCTGAATCCCGCCCTCAGCATTCCCGCTGCACGCACGCGCAACGGAACAGTCATCTCGCAAATCTTTGCCGCGTCGGCGCGCTTGCGCGCTCTTCTAGCGGCATGTGAAACCGACCCTTCAGGCTCAGGATGCGGCACTGTCAATGCAAATCGTCAGGCGGCGCTCGCATTCCTGACGCAAACCGACGCCGCTGCCGCGGACATCGTGACAGTTTACGGAGACCCCGCAACCGGTGGAGCGCGGTTCGTCCCCATAGTAGGCTCCTCATTGGAGAGCGCGATCTTCGCGCGGCTCGGTGCGTTCAACACAGTCTTTCAGTCCTTTCTTGGCCTGCCTGTTGACTCGCTGCTCATTACGGCGCGGCCCGTCGGCGCGACGCGCCTCTCGGTGAGCGATCTCGGTACAGTCTTGAGCGACTCCGCCTTCGGGGTCATCGCGCAACCGTTAGGCAGTGCGGAACATGGGCACGTGGGAGACATCGAGGTCGGGGCGAAGTTCCTGTTGTACGACAGCTTCAACGCGTCCACCTCGCGGCGCCTTGCGAGGGGCACAGGACTCA
>DATFBW010000073.1:0-14749 GCA_035253645.1 Gemmatimonadaceae bacterium
GGTATGAGGCCGCGTTGGCCAAGGCGTTAGGCAGCGCGACGAGCTCCGATGGTAACGGCGCGCCCGCCAGTGGTCAGGCGGCGTTCAAGGCGCTGAACGACCATCTGATTCAGACCGAGCGGATGCTTACCGCCCCGGACGGATTACCAAAGCGTCCCTGGTATCGTCATCTGGTGTACGCTCCGGGGCTCTATACCGGCTACGGCGTGAAAACCCTGCCGGGCCCGCGGGAAGCAGTTGAACAGAAGGCGTGGAGCGACGCAGACCGAGAGATCGCGCGCGTCGCGGCCGCGTTGAATCGTACCGCGGCACACATCGGTGACGCGGTGCGCCTACTGGAGGGCGCAGTGCGGTAAGAAAAAACGCTGCGCATAGGTGTGTGTTAGAAGCATCGCGCAGCATTCGTTTTCACTAACGCGATAGAGCGACACCCTCGCGTGCGCACAGTCACTGTGCCCCGAGCGTTCGCATGGGATCGATGCGCGACGCTCGCAGGGCCGGCACGTAGCCAGCGAGAGTGGTGACGCCGATCAGCAAGGTGGCGCACACCAACATGACAAGCGGATCGGTTGGCGAAACGCCATACAGGAAACGCTGAATCAGCGTCGCCCCGAGCAGACTCACTGGGATGCCAATGCCAACCCCGGTCGCGGCCATTCCTAACGAGTCGCGTAACACCAGCCGGCGCACCGCTCCCTGCGTCGAGCCCAACGCCATACGAATACCGATCTCGTTGGTGCGGCGCAACACGGCGTACGACGTCACACCATAGAGACCGAGCGCGGCGAGGAGAACGCCAAGTAGCGCGAAGCCAAGTGACAACGACGAGACGATCCGCTCCTGAAGCAGGGCGCGATCGACCTGCTGTTGCAGCGTTTCAATATCACTCACCAGAATGTCAGGTCCGATTTCGGAGACCCGCCGCCGCACAATGTCAGCCGTAAGGGAGAGAGGCGCTCGCGTCCGGATCGTTAGCGTTAGGCGCGACGCGGGGTAGGATTCCTGCGCGAGCGACAAGTACACAAAGCGCGCCGTCGCCTCGCGCATGGATCGATGTTTGGAGTTGCCCACGACACCGACGATGGAATACGATCGCGGCGGTGCAGTGTCACCCTCGAACGCGATCATGCGGCCGAGCGCGTCACCGCTGCCAAAGTAGTAGCGTGCCGCCTCTTCGCTCAGCACGGCGACTCTCGGCTCGCGCTCATCGTCCGTCACGGCGAACCCTCGTCCTCGCTTAACGGGAATACCGAGTGTTTCGAAAAAGCCCGGTGACACATGATTGACGTACACGGCGCGATCAGCCGTGGGGCGCGACTCGAATCCCGGAAGCAGCAGGTTGCGGCTGCGAGTTCTCCCGCTGAGTGGAGTCAGCACCGAGAGACTTGCATCCTGTACCTCGGGTGTGCTGCGCGCGCGCGCCAGCACTTCAGCGAAAACGAAGCCGCGCTGTGTATCCGAGTAAGTCGAACCGAGCGGCTGAACGGACAGTGTGACCACTCCATCAGAGCGGAACCCGCTGTCAATCGATCGCAGGTTTTGCAGCGTTCGAAGGAAAAGGCTCCCGCCGACGAGCACGGTGATCGACAGCGCGACTTGAACTACGACCAAGGCGCGGCTGATCGGCCACGCACCTGCCGCGCGGCCACCCGCGAGTCGCAGATCGACGAAGGTGGAACGACCTCCTGCGCGCAACGCGGGTGCGAGCCCAGCCAGCACACCGGCGGTGAGGGCGAGCGATGCCGTGAACGCGAGGACTCGAACGTCGAGTGAAAGCGGGAGCACGATAGGGTTGCGACCGGCGGCCAGGAAACTCGCGAGGAAACGTTGCAAGCCCTGAGCGATGAAAAGTCCGGCAGCGGCGCCTAACGCGAATAGCAGCACCGATTCCGTCACCAACTGCCTTACGATGCGTCCCCTGCCAGCCCCAATGGCGCGTCGCACCGCGAGCTCGCGGCGACGCGCGGCGGCACGTACCGACAGCAGGTTCGCGATATTTGCACACGCGATCAGCAGCACCGCCGCGACGACAGCGAGCAGGAGCGCGAGCGGGATGCGAAGAGTCCGTCGCAGGCTGTCCTCGCCACGAGATGCCGATTCGAGCTGGACACGCAGGTCCCGCGGCTTGGTCGACCCCGAGACGTCGAGCGCCGAGTACATGGTGCTCAGTTCTGCGTGCACCGTTTCTCGTGCAACGCCGGGCTGCAAACGACCGATCGTTCGACACCACCAACACCACCATGTCGAAGCATCACGCAGTACCCGACTGCCGACGGTCGTCACAGGGAACGTGATATCTACAGGTTCGCCCGTCTGGAGTCCGTCGAAGCCTGCCGCCGTGACACCGACGATCGTATACGATCTCCCGCCTCGCCTAACGAGCGTCCCAATGACTTCTCTACGTCCGCTGAATCGCCGCTGCCAGTAGCGATGGCCCAGCACCGCGACCGGAGGCGCGAGACGGTCATCGTCCGGTTGCAGTGTCCGTCCAATGGATGCCGTGACGCCAGCGACTTGGTGGTACGAGCCGGATGCGATCTGGACGAGAGCCTGCTCGACCTGGCCGCCGATCGACACGGGCTCGTGGTCGACGGCGAATACGGCCATTCCGGAAAACGTGCGGGTGCGCGCGCGAATGTGCTCGAACCATGGGTACGGCGGACCGCCGAAGCGCCCGCTCTCTGCATCCACGGCCCGAACAAACACGAGTTGCTCTGGCTCGTGCACTGGCAGTGTGCGCAGAAGTACCGCGTCGATCACCCCAAATAACGCTGTGTTGGCACCGACACCTAACGCGATTGTCAGCACTGCCACCGTAGTGAACACCGGACTGCGCCAGAGCACGCGAAAGGCATAGCGGAGGTCCGCGGCGAGGTCCTCCAGCAATCGGAGGCGATGTTGCTCGCGGCTCTCTTCAGTCGTTAGGGTCACGTTACCGAATTGCAGAAGCGCGGCTCGGCGGGCTGCTTCTTGCGACATGCCGCGCGCGACGTGCAGCTCGATGGACCTTTCGAGGTGAAACCGCAACTCCTCGTCGAGCTCGCGCTCAGCCTCCGCTCGGCGAAAGAGAGAACGTGCCAGAATGCGCAGGCGGCGGATCATATCGCTAGCCAGTTCTGAGAATCAACTCGAGCGCCGCCGCAAAACGCTTCCACGTTTCGTGCTCTTCATTCAATTGCTTGCGGCCCGCCGCTGTGAGCGAATAGTACTTGGCGCGGCGGTTGTTCTCCGACGTGCCCCACTCCGATTTAATCCACTCTCGGGCTTCGAGTCTGTAGAGAGCGGGGTAGAGTGAGCCTATCTTCACCTGCAGGACATCGCGCGAGACCGCCAGGATGCGCTGCGAAAGCTCCCACCCGTTCGCCGGTCCGCCTTGTAGCAGCCGCAGCACAATGAGATCGAGCGTGCCCGCGAGCAGTTCGGTCTTCCCCTTGGCCATCCACACTCCTTTAGTCCATCTAAAGGAGAGGATACAGCCCTTCCTTTAGACAGTCAATAGGAAGCGAAGGTGCGATAAAACATCTTTCGCCCGCAGTCGCAGTGCACGACATTCGCCACAGTTCTCCTCAACCGCACTCCCCTATGCCACACGTCGCGCTCCGCATCTGTCTGCTTGGTATCTCGCTTGCTGCCTGCGCGAGACCCACGCTCACAATCGCTCCCGCGAGTGAGTCGTTAGGCGCGTATGACCTCGTCATCGGCAATGGCAAGATCATCGACGGGACCGGCAACCCGTACTTCTACGGCGACATCGGCTTGCGCGGCGACCGCATCGCCGTGGTCCGGGAAGCCGGTGCGCTGCGGAACGCGCGCACATCGCGCTACGTCGACGCCACTGGCCTCGTGGTTGCGCCGGGCTTCATCGACGTGCAATCGCATTCATGGGACGCACTCCTGTGGCGCGACGGCCGCGTGCTCAGCAAAGTCACGCAAGGCGTAACCACCGAAATACTCGGGGAGGCTACCACGCCCGCGCCGTCCAACGACAACCTCGAGCGACTCCTCGACATCGGGGAGATGGAGCCACCGCGCGCCGCGCTTCAACGCACCTTCCGCGGCCCGCGCGGCTTTGCCGCCTGGCTGCGCGCCATGGAAGCGCACGGCAACTCCGTCAATGTCGGCTCGTACCTGGGCGCCGAAACGGTCCGTGCGTACGTGATGGGCCAAGCACCCGGAATGCCTAACGCGGCACAGCTGGATTCCATGCGCGCCGTCGTGCGCAATGCGATGGAAGACGGCGCCTTTGGCATCTCGACCGCCCTCATTTATCCGCCGGGTGGATTTGCCTCGACGGCCGAGCTGATCGAGATGGCCAAGGCGATGGCGCCATACCACGGCAAATACATCACGCACATGCGCTCGGAAGACGACTCGCTCTTCCAGGCCATGGACGAGGCATTTAGGATCGGCAAAGAAGGCGGCGTGAGCGTCGACATCTATCACCTGAAAGCATCGCTGCGACGCAACTGGAACAAGGCACCAGGGATGGTCGCGAAGATCGACTCCGCCCGACAAGCGGGCTTCGATGTCGCCGCGACGATGTATCCCTATCCCTTCTCGGGAAACAACCTTGGCGAGTGTTTTCCGGATTGGGCCTCGGAGGGCGGGAAGCTCTTCGACAACCTGCGCGATTCCACGGCGCGCGCGCGGATGCTGCGCGAGATGGCGGACCCTAACGGTGCGCCTTTGTGCCAACACGAAGGGCCCGGCGCGTACATGGTCACCGGATTCCGCAAAGAGGAATACAAGAAGTACGAAGGGAAACGTCTCGCCGAGATCGCGGCAGATTTGGGGAAACCGTGGCCCGAGACGATCGTGGAGCTCACGTTAGGCGAGAATCGTGATCTGAGCAAGATCAATTTCACGATGAACGAAGACAACGTGTAGATGCAGATCAAATGGCCCTGGGTGATCATCGGGACCGACGCGGGAGGGATGGATCCCGACAGCGCCACCGGTGTCACGCACCCGCGCGCGTATGGTACCTACCCGCGCATCCTCGGCCGTTACGTGCGCGAGGCGAGGCTGTTCACGCTGGAAGACGCGATCCGCAAAATGAGCTCCGCGGTCGCGGCGCGGTTAGGCATGCGGGACCGCGGGCTGCTGCGCGAAGGTATGTTCGCGGACGTCGTCGTCTTCGATGAACGCACGATCATCGACCGTGCGACACCCGAACAGCCGCATCAACTCTCCGTCGGCGTCAAGCACGTCTTTGTGAATGGCGTGCAGGTGTTGGCCGACGGGCGCCACACGGGCGCGAAGCCGGGACGTGCAGTGCGCGGCAGCGGTTGGCGCGGGTACTAGCGACCCGCTGCCCGCTCCCCGCTCCACGCTCCTCGGTCGTCGGTGGCTTGCCGCGCACATTCTGCGAGCACCGCAGCACCAACGAAAATCGCGCCTTCCGCGACAGTAAATCGCGACGAATGCGCCGGGGTGCGCTCGCCGCCGGGCTCCCGCGCGCCGACGCGCAAGAAGCACCCGGGTACGCGCTCCTGATAGAAGGCGAAATCCTCGCCCCCCATATTCGTTAGGCCGAACGGAACGACGTTCCGTTCACCGACCAGGCTCACCGCGGCGGCGCGCGCGATCGCACTGGCCGCGGGATCGTTGACCACTGGTGGCGTTCCATCGCCAATCGTCACACTCGCCGTTAGGCGATGGGTTGCGGCCACCGACTCCGCGAGCCGCCTGACCTCTGCGCGCAACAACTCGCGTGTGCGTGGCGTCGTGGCGCGCATCGTTCCAGTAAGGAACGCCCGATCAGGAATCACGTTCGATGCGGTTCCGGCGTGAATGTGCCCCACACTCACCACGGCGGGATCCGATGGATCGACACGCCGCGAGACGATCGTCTGGAGCGCCATGACAAGTGCCGCGGCGCCGACAACCGGATCCGCCGCTTCATGCGGCCGTGCGCCATGAGCGCCCTGACCAACCAGCTCGATGCGGAAGTCGTCCGCGGACGCCGCGAGCGGTCCCGCATCAGCGACGATCTGGCCAACTTCGAACCGCCTGTCGACGTGGCCGCCGAAGATCGCCGAGACTTCATCGAGGACCCCAGCCTCGATGAGCGCCCGAGCGCCGGCGCCCAGCTCTTCGGCTGGCTGCAACACGAGGACGACGTCACCTAACGCGGGCTCACGGCTGAGCAGCATGCCCGCCCCGATCGTCCACGTCGCGTGGACGTCGTGGCCGCACGCATGCATGACGCCGTGGACGGCGGACGCGAACGGGAGGCCCGTATCCTCGTGAATCGGCAGCGCATCGATATCGCCGCGCAGAGCCACGGTCGGCGCGCCAGGCTCCCGTCCCGGCAAGCGGCCGACGACGCCGGTGCCGGCGACGCGTGTCACGTCACGCGCGCCTAACGCGGTCAGCGCGCGTTCCAGCTTGTCAGCCGTACGTTCTTCTTTCCAGGAAAGCTCGGGGTGGGCATGAAGGTCCCGGCGCAGCTCCAGCAGCGCCTCGAGCTCGCGCGGCAGAAAGCGCGAAATGACTTCGGCTGGTGCTTCCAGGACGGCCATATGTCAGGCGGTGAGTGTGGTGCTACGGACGGTCAAACTCTCCACGCGGTTGCGATCGATGTCGACGCCGATTCCAGGCCGGTCGAGTGGCACGTGCATCGTGCCGCCCCCGTTCATCTTCCACTCGGGTGACACCACGTCGTGAGCCCAGTAGCGCGCGCTCGGACTGGTGTCGCCCGGCTTGCGGAAATTCGGCAGCGACGCGAGCGCGACGTTGTACGCGCGTCCCACGCCGCTCTCGAGCATTCCACCGCACCAGACCGGAACGTCTTTGGACGCACAGAAGTCGTGAATCGCGAGCGACTGCGTGAAGCCACCTACCCGTCCCGGCTTGATGTTGACGATGCGGCCGGCGCCTAACGCTACCATGTCGCGCGCCCGGTCCACCGAGGTGATGGATTCGTCGAGGCACAGGGGTGTCCGGAGCCGCCGCTGCAGGTCCGCGTGGCAGAGGATATCGTCCCAGGCGAGCGGCTGCTCGATCATCATGAGCTGAAACTCGTCCAGCCGCGCGAGATGATCCGCATCGCCGAGTGTATAGGCGTTATTCGCGTCGGCCATGAGCGGCGCGTCCCCGCCCAGTGCGCTGCGTGCCGCGCCGACATACTCCACGTCTTTGCCAGGTCCGATCTTGATCTTGACCTTGCGGTATCCTTCCGCGAGAGCCTGCCGGGCCCGTTGCACGAGGGCGTCGGGCGACGCCTGAATACCTAACGAGATACCGACGTCGATCTCGCTGCGCACGCCACCGATCAAGCGTGCCAGCGGCATGTCGCGCACGGTCGCCTCCATCGCCCAAAGCCCCATCTCGACGGCCGCCTTCGCCATGTTGTGGCCGCGAAAGTCCTGTTCCAGGACCTGATGCACGTCGCGGGCCGCAGCGAAGGATTTGCCGAGCACGCGAGGAGCCACCCACTGTTCGATCGCGATCCAGCACGTGTCGATCGTCTCGGGCATGTAGTTAGGCAGCGCGTCGGCCACACATTCGCTCCATGTCGTCGCGCCGTTCTTATCGAACAGCTCGAGCAACGCGATGCGCCGGTGAGACAGCACGCCGCTTGAAATGCGAAACGGCTCCTTGAGAGGGAGCCGGATTTCGCGCATAACGATTCGCTCGACGCAGATCACGCGCGGGCCGCCTGGGTCAAGACATAATACGGAAGCTCATCGCCGTTCGCGCGCACAAAATCGGTCACGCGATACCCCGCGGCCAGGCTATCGGAGAACAGCTTCCGCGTTACTTCGCGCCAGCGCGTCGCCAGCGCGGGATGGTTCTGAATGATCGGCTGTACGTCGACAGGGATTTGAACGCGCACGCGCCGCGCATCGTTCAATGATGCGAGGGAAGGAGTTCCATTGGACACCGGGTTCAGGAGCTGACCATCGAAACGAGCCGCATCACCGTCGCGACGCCTGGGACTGTCGACACAATCCCAGGAGACGATGAACCTGTCAGTAGGCAGCGCACCGTGCAGCTCGCTGCGCGTCGTGCCATACATGTTCTCCGCGTATTCGATGGGGATTGCACCGAGGCGGTTGATATTGAAGTGGGCGTTGCGCGACACCAGCGGGTCGAACGTCCACAGCATGCGGCGCACGCCTAACGCGCAGACTCGCTGTCGCTGATACTGCTTGAGCCGCTCGCCAAGCCCTCGGCCACGGGCTTCCGGCCGAACTGCGAGCATGTCGGACCAATGGACGAGCTCGTGGTCCTGCACGCCTGTCATTCCGAACACGAAGCCGAGCATGCGCCCGCGGGCGTCGAACGCGCCGGCGGTGATGCCACCCACCCGCTGGCTCACGCGGAGGATTGCGGCGGGTACGCGCTCGCTGAACCCGCGGCCCCAAGTCAGTTCCTGTATTTCGACGCACTCGAGGTACTCCTCGAGCGTCGCACAGTCACGAATGACGATGCCGTCGGAGCGGTGAGGGGTCACCGTATCGTGCGCACTGCGGCCGACCACTTCGGTCATGGCGGTACTCTGGTGCCTCCCTTGCGATGCGCGCGCACGCTGGTAGAATCAACCCGCATCTTTGTATACAATTCTGGCGTACAAACTGCACCCCCACGCCATGATACGCAAGCGTGCCTTCCCCGGGAATTGATGCCGCCGTCACACGATGGAAATCGTCATGCCACGCGGCCCACGATGGTGTATCGCAAGCTGCGCGACCTCATCGTCAAGGGCCAACTCGCTCCTGGGACACGCCTGGTAGAAACCGACGTCGCCACGCGGCTCAATGTGAGTCGCACGCCCGTGCGCGGCGCGTTGCAGCGGCTGCAGCAGGAAGGGTACATCCTCGATTCCCCTGCGCTGCAGCAATCGAGGCCGGTGGTGGCACCGCTCACCCGGGAAGATGCGCGCGAGCTTTTCGGAATCGTCGCCGAGGTCGAAGGGTTGGCCGCGCGCCACGCGGCGGAGCTGCCTAACGGCAAGCGCGCAACGCTCACGGCGCGGCTCCAGCGCATCAACGACGACTTCAAGAAGGCGGCGACAGCCAAGGAGCCGAGCCACAACCGGCTCTGGGAGCTCGACGAACGCTTTCACCGCGCGTACGTCGAAGCGGGAGCGGGACCACGGCTGCTGGCCTTGCATGACGCCGTAAAGCCGCAGGCCGAACGCTACGAACGGATCTACGTGAGCTTGCTCGTTAGCGAGATCGGCGTCTCGGTGGCCGAACACAACATCATCATCCGCGCGATCAAAACGGGCGACAAAGAAGCGGCCCAGTCCGCGGTACAGACAAACTGGCGGAACGCGGCCGAACGCCTCGGGCGCGTCATCGACACCCTGGGCGAGCGGGGCCGCTGGTAACTGCCTAACGTGGTACAGCATCGGAGTGCATCATGATCCGGCGATCGTTCATTCAACAAGCAGGAGCGGCGCTCCTCGTCGCTGCCACCCTCCCCCTGCAGGCACAAGAGCGGGGGGCGAGGAGCGGCGCGACTCCAGCCGCAAGACTTGACGCGTATACGGCGCAGGCGCTGGCGGCATGGGGCCTCCCGGGTACGGCCGTCGCGGTCGTGCATAACGACTCCGTTGTCTTCGCCAAGGGCTTCGGCGTGAGGGAGCTCGGGAAGAATGACCCTGTTACACCAAACTCGGTGTTTGCCATCGGCTCGACATCGAAAGCCTTCACCGCGGCCACGGTCGCGATACTCGTCGCGGAAGGGAAAGTGAAGTGGGACGATCCCGTCGCGAAGCACCTCCCGCAATTCCAACTCTTCGATCCGTATGTGACGCGCGAGCTGACGGTCCGTGACCTGTTGACCCACCGCAGCGGCCTCGCGCGTGGCGATCGCTTGTGGGCGAATTCGGGGTTCTCGCGGGACGAAGTCCTGCGCCGCGTGCGATACCTGCGACCGAGCTGGAGTTTCCGATCAACATACGGCTATCAGAACATCATGTTCCTCGCCGCCGGAACCGTCGTACAAACGGCCAGCGGAAAGTCATGGGACGATTTTGTCGCCGAGCGGATCTTTCAACCGTTAGGCATGAACAACAGCGTGACCAGCGTAACGAAGCTTTCCACGCTCGCCGATGTGGCTACGCCTCACGAGCGTTTAGACAGCGCCTATCGGCCGGTCCCGTGGCTCAACATCGACAACATAGGACCTGCGGGCTCGATCAACTCGAGCGTCACCGATATGGCCCAGTGGATCCGCTTGCAGCTGAACCGCGGCACCTACAAGGGGAAGCGTCTGCTCGACTCTGCAGCGGTGAAAGAGATGCACACGGCCAATATGTCCATACGGCCCAGCGCGCAGGACGAACGCCTGTACCCGATGTCCAACCTGTCAGCCTACGGACTCGGCTGGTCGCTGCGTGATTACTACGGTAAGAAGATGGTTTCGCACGGCGGCGCGATCCGCGGCATGCGTGCGCAGGTGACACTGATCCCGGATGCGAAGCTCGGCGTCGTCGTCCTAACGAATAGCCCGCAGTCAGCTTTCCCAACAGCGATCGCAAACAAGGCCGTCGATCTCTATCTCGGGAATCCGGATCGTGACTGGAGCGCCCTCATCCTCAAAGAGGTCAAGGACGCTGAGGTGAGGGCCGTGGCCGAACGCAAACGGCGCGAGTCGGAGCGCGTCACGGGCACTTCGCCGTCATTGCCGCTCACTCGTTATGCGGGTGTCTACGCCGACAGCATGTACGGCGATGTGCAGGTGACGGAAGAGTCGAACAAACTCCGTCTGCAGTTCGGCCCCTTCTATACGAGCGACCTGGCGCACTGGCACTTCGATACGTTCGAATCGATTCCGCGCGAGCAGATCAACGGCAGGTTCATGGTGCGCTTCGTGATCGACGCCGCAGGGAAGGTGTCGGCGCTCGACATCGACGGCGTTGCAACGTTCGGGCGCAAGCCGGCGACTGGTGCGACGGTTGGAGGCCAGCAATGAGACGTGTCGTCGGCCTCGCATTCCTTCTCGCGTTAGGTGCCTGCTCGCGCCAGCCGCCGCAGACCGCGGCAGACCCGCGCATTCTGGGCGGACGTCCAGGCGCGCCTGATGCCGCCGCGCGTACGGGACCCGCGGAGTACGACATCGTTATCCGCAACGGGCGTGTGCTGGATGGCGCGGGCAATCCGTGGATCCTGGCCGACGTCGCTATAAAGGACGGCAAGTTCGCGAAGGTCGGGCGTGTGCCGGGGCGGGGGACACGCGAGATAGACGCGCGCGGTCTCTACGTCTCGCCAGGCTGGATCGACGTGATGGATCAATCGGGCGGTGCGTTGCTCCGCAATGGTCTCGCGGAGAACAAGCTCAAGATGGGTGTGACGACGGCCATCGGCGGCGAAGGTGGATTCCCCGTGTCTGCCGACAGCATCGACGAGTACTTCAGCACGCTGGAAAAACAGGGGATCAGCATCAACTTCGGCAGTTACTACAGTCAAACGCAGGCGCGCCGGCGCGTGATGGGGATGTCGGCCGCGAAGCCTAACGCGGCACAGCTGGAAGGGATGAAGGCGAGCATGGACACGGCGATGCGCGCCGGGGCGTTCGGCATGACGACGGCGCTCATCTATCCACCGAGCTCCTTTACGACGACCGACGAGCTCGTGGAGGTAGCAAAAGTCGCGGCGAAATACGGTGGCATTTATGCGAGCCATATCCGCGGCGAAGGAAAAGAAGTCGTCCAATCCGTGAGCGAGTTGATCCAGATCGCGGAGCGCGCGGGGTTGCCGGGTGAGGTCTTTCACCTCAAGGTCGCATATCGTCCCGGTTGGGGCGTGCTCATGGACAGCGTTAGGCAGATCGTCGAAGCGGCACGCGCCCGGGGCGTCGACGTCGCGGCAGACATGTACGTGTATACTGCTGGCGGCACAGGGCTGGAGGCGACGGTTCCGAGCTGGGCTTTCGAAGGCGGAATGGATTCGTTGCGCGCGCGTTTGGCGAACCCCGAAGTGCGCGCACGCCTCAAGCGAGAGCTCACAACCGGATCGCCGGGGTGGTGGAACATCATCGAGTCAGCGGGCGGGTGGGAAGGCGTTGTGCTGGCGAATGCACGCAATCCGGCGTACACGAAATACCAAGGCAAGCCGCTGACCGAAATCGCGCGCGACATGGGGAAGGATCCAGCGGACGCGGCGTGGGACCTCGTGCTGCAAGGGGGCGGTCGCGTGACCGCCATCTACCATATGATGAGCGAAGCAGACATCGAAACGGCGCTCAAGTTTCCCTGGACGAGCATCGGGAGCGATGCGGGAGCGGCAGTGGCGCCGCAAGCGGGTGACGATATAGGCCTGCCACATCCCCGCGCTTACGGCAATCACGTGCGCGTCATTTCGCGTTATGTGAAGGAGCGCGGAACGCTCACGCTCGAGCAGGCCGTGCGCAAAATGACCTCCTGGCCCGCGACGCGGTTCCGACTGGGTGGTCGTGGCTCGATTGGCGTGGGGAACTGGGCGGATGTGACGATCTTCAACCTCGAAACGCTGAACGATCAGGCGACGTATCAAAGTCCGCTGAGAAGTCCAACCGGGATCGAATACGTGATCGTCAATGGCGCGCTGACGATCGATCGCGGTCAACATACGAATGCAAAGGCCGGCCATGTGCTCTACGGGCCGGGCCGCGCGCCCAAATGACTTTCACAGTATGGAGTACAGGATGAACCGCTTTTCCCTGGGCGTGCGCCTAACGTGCGCTACGCTCCTTCTCGTTGCGAGCGTCACGGCGCAAGCGCAGCGCGCCCGAGCCAATAATCCGCTCACCGGCCTCGACGCCTATATCGAAAGAGCGATGCAGGATCATCAGATCCCGGGTCTCGCCATCGCCGTCGTGCGTAACGACTCCGTCGTCTACGCAAAAGGCTTCGGAGTGCGCAAGCTCGGCAGCCCCGAGCGCGTAGACGAGAACACGCTCTTCGCCATCGGCTCGGCGTCGAAGTCCTTCACTGGCTTGGGCGTCGCGATGCTTGTCGATGAAGGGAAAGTGAAGTGGGATGATCCCGCGACGAAGTATCTGCCCGGTTTCCAGCTCTACGATCCGTACGCAACGCGCGAGCTGACCGTGCGCGACCTGCTGTCGCATCGGAGCGGTTTGGCGCGTGGGGATTTGATGTGGTATGGATCGAGCTATTCGCGCCAGGACATCCTCGATCGCGTGCGGTACCTCAAGCCGTCGTGGAGTTTCCGTTCGCAGTTCGGCTACCAGAACATCATGTATCTGGCGGCCGGAGAGCTGACCGCGCGGGTGTCCGGGATGAGCTGGGATCAGTTCGTGGAACGGCGCATCTTCCAGCCGTTAGGCATGACGGCGAGCAATACGACCATCCGCGCGCTTGCCAATCAGAACAACGTCGCGCAGCCGCATAGCAAGATCGACGACACGGTCCGCGTAATCTCCTGGCGTAACATCGACAATATCGCGCCCGCAGGCTCGATCAACTCGAATGTGCTGGATATGGCGAAATACGTGCGCTTCCAGCTCAATAGCGGAAAGTGGAACGGCAAGGCGTTGGTCACGGGCGGCAATCATGCGGAAACGTGGACGCCGCACACGGTGATCCCCCTCGTCGGCTTCTGGAAGGCCGCAGCTCCCGGAGCACACCTGGCTTCGTACGGACTTGGCTGGTTCCTGCAGGACTATCGCAACAAGCTCGTCGTACAGCATGGTGGGAACATCGACGGTATGTCGGCCCATGTTGCGTTGCTGCCCGAAGAGAAGACGGGCGTCGTGGTGCTGACCAATCTAAATGGGGCGCCCGTCGCGTCGGTCCTGGCGTACCGTGTTTTCGATCACTACCTGGGCGCCCCGTTAGGCGATCACAGCGCGGACGTGCTCAAGTTCATTGCTGCGGCCGAGAAACAGGCGAAGGAAACACTTGCCAACCTGGAGAAGGCGCGCAAGCAGGGAACGAAACCGGCTCTCGCGCTGAGCGAATACGCGGGGACCTACAGCGACAGCATGTACGGCGAAGCCAAAGTCACGCACCAGGGTGGCACACTCCGGCTGCAGTACGGTCCCGCGTTCGACGGCACGCTGGAGCACTGGCACTACGAGTCATTCCGCTCGGTCTGGAAGGATCGCGGGCTTGGCAAATCGATGGTGACGTTCACCGTTGGTTCGAGTGGGAAGCCGACAAAGCTCGAGATCGAGGGGCTCGCGGAGTTCACGCGTGCGCCTGACAAGGCCGATACGACCGCGAAGGTGACCCTAACGAGTGCCGACCTCCCCAAGTTCGCCGGGAAGTTCAAGCCAAAGGACATCCCGGTGGAGTTCGAGGTGCAGGTGGTCGGTGGTCAGCTCAAGTTCAATGTGCCGGGGCAGCCGGTGTACACCTTGGTGCCGGAATCCCAGACGCGGTTCAAGCTGACGGGAGGCGACGTGCCCGCCGGGTTCTATCTCGACTATGAGTTCGATGGCAGCAAGGTCAAACAGGTCACCTTAGTGCAGCCGGCGCCACAGCCGACTCTTGTGCTGTTCCCAGCATCGTAAGATCAACAGCGGCGCTGCTTTTTTGGGTGGGGGGTGGTGGGAAAAGTAGTTGAAGGCACATCGTTGGTTCACCGCACCTCTTGTCGGAGACCGTTTATGAGACTCGCCGTTAGCCATCACCTCTGGCGCATGAGCATCGCGCTGACCTTCGCCTCGTACGTCCAGGCGCAGGGCAACCTCAAGCCGATGACCATCGATGACATGATGGAGATCAAGAACGTCGGCGGCGTTGCCATCTCGCCTAACGGGAAACAGGTGCTCTACGCCGTCTCGGGCTGGG
>DATFBW010000074.1:0-15135 GCA_035253645.1 Gemmatimonadaceae bacterium
GAGCGCGCCCTGAATGGTGGGCGTCCAGGTGATGACTCCGTCACGGACGCCACGCGCGACGTGCTCCAATGCGAGCGCGAGCGTCGCCATGCCTTCGGCCTTGGCCATCGTGGAGCTGCCACGCAGGGCCCGGGCGGCGCTCACGAGCGATTGCCCGTCCGGCGCCATAGTTCCGGCGCGCGTGACCAGTGCGTCGATGCGATCGATGTATTCGGTCGCTTCGACGACGTAAAAGTCGAGCAGGTCGTGGGCGCTTGGCGGTACCATGGAAACTCTTGTCGAGCGGGAACTTACCGGTGAACGCAACGGCCCGGCTACCCAGCCACCCCGATCCCCTGGCGTGCAGCGTCCATAGCTGCGCGCATCTCACTCACAGCCGCGCCGATCCCGATATAGACGGCTTGAGCCACGATTGCGTGACCAATGTTCAATTCTTCGATCGGGGCAATGGCCGCAACGGGCGTGACATTGGCCACGTTCAGGCCATGGCCGGCGTGAACGGCCAGCCCCAATTCCGCTCCGCGCGAGGCGGCAGTGCGCAGAGCGGCTAGCGGCCGTGCGTCATCGGGATGGTGGGCATAAGGCCCCGTATGGAGCTCTATCGCGTCAGCCGCAAGCTCTTTGGACGCCTCGACCATCCTGACGTCCGCGTCGATGAAGAGGCTCGCTCGGCTCCCCGCCTGCCGGATCCGAATAATCGCGTCTCTGAGTAGAGCAGGCTCGCGGGTCACGTCGAGCCCCCCCTCAGTTGTGATCTCTTCGCGCCTCTCGGGTACTAAAGTCACTTGATATGGTCGAAGCCGCTCCGCGATGCGCAACATCTCTTCGGTACATGCCATCTCGAGGTTGAGGACGGTGCGGATCGCACTCGTCAGGCGTTCGACGTCGTGGTCCTGGATGTGGCGACGGTCCTCGCGGAGATGCGCCGTGATCCCGTCGGCGCCAGCCGCCTCGCACAGAGTCGCCGCGCGAACAGGGTCGGGATAGACGGCGCGGCGCACTTCGCGCAGCGTCGCGACGTGGTCGACGTTGATGTAGAGGCGAAGAGGTTTGTTCATCGAAGATCGAGACACCGGCGCAATCTGTTGCCGCAACGATGCATCAGATTTAGCGTTCGGGCGCCCTTCCCGGAGGAAATTGACGTGAAGCGAGCGGTTGCTCTACTCGTGGTCCTTGGAGTGATTGGCTGCCGCGCGCCCGCACCTGGGGGCACGCAAACAGGCGCCGATCGGCCACGCAGAGCCGTGGAGCTTTTTCTTGCTGCTGTGAACGCGCAAGACATTCAGCAGATGTCAGTGGTGTGGGGGACGGAAAAAGGCCCAGCGCGCGATCAGCTGCCGCGCCAGGAGCTCGAGCGACGCGAGATAATCATGCAGCAGTGTTTCGCTCATGACCGGTATCGCGTGATCGATGAGGTGCCGGGCGAGGGTGGTGTTCGGATGCTCCGCGTCGAGATCACGCGCGGAGGTGTGAGTCGCACACCGCAGTTCCAAACGATCAAAGGGCCTTCAGAGCGCTGGTATGTGCTGGATGCAGACGTGGCCGCGATGCGCGACCTCTGCCGTCCGTCCTGAGCGGGAACTGCCGCTGCAACGTTCCGATTAGTGTTCAGTTAACTCGACGAGTATTCCAGCCGTCGAGGACGGATGAAGGAACGCGATGCGCTTGCCTTCGGCGCCGAGCCGAGGCGTCGCATCGATGAGCCGTATGCCTGCTGCGCGACAGCGTTCGAGCGACGCATCGATGTCGTCAACAGCGAAACAGATGTGATGGATACCAGGTCCGCGTTTTTCGATGAATTTGGCGATGGGTGAGGAAGGGGTGGTCGCCTCGAGCAGCTCGACCAGAGATTCGCCAGCAACCAACCCGCTGATCTGTGCTCCATCAGCATTATCCAACGGCGCCTCGGGCAGACCGAGAACGTCGCGATAAAAAGGAATGGCGTCGGCGATAGATTTGACTGCAATTCCAATGTGAGCAATTCGAGTAGCCATTTGCCGTTAGCTCTCAGCTCTAGCCAAAAGGAGATGTATAGAATGACCGCTGTCGCCGTGACCGACGAAAGCTTCGCGGCTGAAATCGAACAACACAAAGGGCTCGTCGTCGTGGACTTCTGGGCTGCGTGGTGCGGCCCGTGCCGCGCCGTCGGACCGATCTTGGATCAATTGGCAGTCGAATACGAGGGGAAAGCCAAGGTGGCGAAGCTCGACGTCGATGCCAATATGCGCACGGCCACTCGTTTCAATGTGCGATCCATCCCGGCGATCCTGTTTTTCAAGGATGGGCAGGTTGTAGAAACGGTTGTAGGGGCGTTCCCGAAGCCATACCTCGAGGAGCGTTTCAAGAAGCACGCCGCCTAACGTGAGATGCCGCGGTGGCGCGGAGGACGCGCGGATACGCGTCGCGCCCGCTGTGCGATATAAGGCCGGACGTCACGTCCGGCCTTGGTATTTGTTGGGGCTCTGAACGGTGAAAGCAACCGGGACGCTTTACGTCGTCAGCACGCCGATCGGGAACCTCGGCGACATGACGTATCGCGCGGTGGAGGTGTTGAAGGAAGTCGACGTGATCTGCGCCGAGGACACGCGTCACGTGCGAACGTTGCTGCAGCGCTACGGCGTGCGCTCGCGCGTTGTGTCGTATCATGAACATAACGAGGCAAAAACGACCCCGGGGCTCCTCGAGCGCCTAACGAGCGGAGCCAACCTCGCGCTCGTCACCGATGCGGGGACACCCCTGGTGTCGGATCCGGGATCGCGCCTGGTGACCGCGGCAGTCGACGCGGGCATCCCCGTCGTCCCGATACCGGGGCCGTCATCGGTCCTGGCGGCCCTCGTCGGCTCGGGTCTGCCGATGGACCATTTTACGTTCATCGGGTTTCTTCCCCGGGGAGGCAGGGATCGGGACGCAGCCATCGCCAGACTCAGCACACTGGGGCATACCAGCGTACTTTTCGAGGCGCCGGCAAGGGTGGCCACGACCTTGCGTGATTTAGCAGCTCGAGGGATGGCGGATCGGACAACGGTTGTCGCCCGGGAACTGACAAAGCAGCACGAGGAATTTCGTCGAGGAACGGTAGAAGAGCTGGCGGCGTACTACCGCGCTAACCCCCCGCGGGGTGAGGTCGTCGTACTACTCGAGGGACAGGGAGCGAGGAGCGAGGAGCCGCACGAGGATGAGGTAAGGAAACGGGTCCGCGCGCTGCGGAGTGAGGGCAAGACCACGAAAGATGTTGTCGCGTCCCTGATCGCCGAGTTCGGCGTCCCACGCAATCGAGCATACCGCTTAGCGCAGGAGGAGGATCAGTGAATCGAAGGCACGTCGTAGCAATCGCCCTAACGGCGCTGAGCGCGTCACTTGTTGCCTGGCGCAGCGAGCCACCTCGGCTCGCAATCGCGCGTTTGCAGTATGAGGGCGGCGGCGATTGGTACGCGAATCCTTCCTCACTTCCCAACCTTCTCAAGGCTATCAACGAGCGGACGACATTCCGCGTGGAGCCGACCGAGGGTCGCGTCACACTGAACGACGAGCGGCTCTTCGACTACGCCATGCTGCACGCGACTGGGCATGGCGAAATGAAGTTCTCCGACAGCGAGGTGAGCCGGCTCCGAGATTACCTGCTGCGTGGCGGCTTCTTGCATGTCGACGACAACTATGGATTGGATGAGAGTTTCCGCCGGGAGATCGCGCGCGTGTTTCCGGATCGGCCGCTGGTAGACGTGCCGCTTACGCACCCCATCTACCATATCGTGTACGACTTCCCCAAAGGTTTGCCAAAGATTCACGAACACGACAACCAGCCCGCGCGCGGGTATGGCATCTTTATCGGCGATCGCCTCGCCGTCTTCTATAGCTATTCGGCGGATCTGGGGAATGGGTGGGAGGACATCGGCACCTACGCCGAAGATCCTCCAGAACTTCACGAGCAAGCGCTGCGCATGGGGATCAACCTCTTTGCGTACGCCATAACGAGTAGGCCCGCCATATGACGCTGAGAGCCCTGGTCGAACGCGAGCGGCGCGGTGTGATCCGCTGGATCGCCGCCGCCGGCATAACGACTGCGATCTGCGTCGCCGCGACACTTCTCGCGTTAGGCGCGTGGCTGCTCGCCGACTCGCGTTGGCTCCAGCTCCCGCGCGTGACACCATGGCTCGTCTGGATCGCGGTTGTAATTCTTGTCACCGGTGCCATCTGGCTCACGCGCCGGCGTTATGGCCGGGTTGCGACGCCGCTCGGTGTCGCCCGCGCCGTCGAACGGGAACGCTCACTGCGCGATGGATCTGTCCGCACCGCTCTTGAAGTGGGCGAGAAGTCCTCGTTAGGACGACTCGGCGCCGCGATGGTGGCCGCGCGACTGGAGTCGTTCAACGCGCCAGTCCTTATTCCTGGCCTGCGTCGCTCGTTGCGCCGCGCCGCGCTGGTGGGCGCTGGCTTGGTCTTGATCGCCGGTGGCGTGCTCACGACGGCAGCGGCCCGTTCCAGCGATGGCTGGGCAGCCGTTGTGCACCCGGTCCGCGCGTGGCGCGGCACGTTGTTAGGCGGGCTATCGATCGAGGACGCGCCTCCAGTTGTCGAACGGGGTGACCTCGTAACGGTTCGCGTGAAGGCACCCGGGCGTTCCGGAGTCAAAGTTGTTCAGCGCACCACGGGCGCATCCTGGCGCGAAACGGCGCTCACGATCGACAGCGGCAGCGCGCCACTGCGGATCGGACCCGTGGATGCCGACGTTGCAGTCGCCATCACCGACGGACGTGCTTGGAGCGACACCGTCAACATCCGGGTATCGGATCGTCCCTTCCTCGGCGACGTGTCGATCCGCGCCATCTTCCCGGCGTATCTCGACAGACGCGAAGAGGCGCTGCCTTCGGGTGAGGCGGTGCGCATCCCGCGCGGGACGACGCTCGTGTTCGACGGCATGTCATCCACGGAGCTCACGTCGGTGCGGCTGATGGCCGAGGGCGGCGGCACAAACTTCGCGCTCGTGCCTAACGGGAGACGTTTCTCCGGCCGCATCACGGCGGGCGCCAGTGCGCGCCTGACGTGGGAGGCCGTCGGCAAGTCGGGCAAGATCGCCGACGTGCCCGATCCGCTCGAGCTCGAAGTCCTGCCGGATTCCGCACCGACGGTGGAAATCCTGGCTCCGGGCCGCGATACCATCGCGACGGAGAACGATTCCGTGGGAGTGGCGGTGCTGGCGGCCGACGATCACGCGTTAGGCAGCGTCGCGCTCCGCGTCAGCGTCGTGGGGGCGTCGGGGGACGAAACCGGCGCCGATTTGCGCCCGCTCTTTACGCAGCGCAGCCAGCAGTGGTCCGGTGAAACCACGGTAAGCATGCGCGGTATTTCACCCGGCACAACGCTGCGCCTTGTCGCCGTTGCGACCGATGCCTCGCCGTGGCGCCAAACGGCGCTGAGTCGCGAGGTTCTCATCCGCGTTCCGACGCTCGCCGAGATCCGCGATGCCGCCCGTGCAGTGGCCGATTCCGCGGTTGCCAAGGCCAATTCGACGACGAATGCACAGAAGGCGCTCGAAAAGCGCACAGCGGACGCGGCTCGCCGGCAAGAGCGGCAGCAGAGCTCGAAGGAGAACCTGTCGTACGAGAACGCTGAGCAGGCGAAAAATGTCGCCAAGGATCAGCGCGAAATCGCCGATCGTGTCGACCAGTTGCAGCGTGCGGCGCGTGAGCTCGAGCGTCAGCTCAAGCAGGCGGGAGCGCTGGATAGCGGTTTGGCAGCGCGACTCCGCGAAACGCAGGAGCTGCTGCGTCAGGCACTGACGCCGGAGCTAGCCGAGCACCTCCGCAAGTTGGAGGAATCCGCTCAGCAGCTATCGGGGGAGCAGGCGCAAAAGTCGCTGAAGGACCTCGCCGAGCAGCAACGCAAGCTCCGCGAACAGCTGGAGAAGAGCGCCGAGATGCTCAAGCGCGCGGCGCTCGAAGGGCAAATGTCGACGCTGCGCGAAGAAGCGAAGGACCTCGCCGAGCGCCAAAAAAAGATGGCGGAGGCGTTAGGCAAGCAGCCGCAGACTGCCGCGGAGAAACAGGCACGCGACCTCGCGCAACAGTCGCGCGATCTGGCCGAAGACGTGAAGAACTTGGAGCAGCGCCTCGCGCAAGCAAAAGCCGAAGCAGGGAAAGAGCGCGTCTCCGAAGCATCGGAAAAGATCAACGAGGCGGCGCGCGCAATGGAGCGCGCCGCGAACTCGCAACAACAACAGCAGCAAAACCAACAGGGCCAACAGCAACAGGGCCAACAGCAGCAAGGCCAGCAGCAACAAGGTCAGCGGCAGCAGGGGCAACAGGGACAGCAGCAGCAGGGCCAACAGCAGCAGCAGGGCCAACAACAGCAGGGACAGCAGGGACAGCAGGGACAACAAGGTCAGAGCGCGCAGCAGGCGCAGCAGTCGTCAGCGCAGGCACAGGGTGAGAAGGGTCGGCAGCAGGGCGGGAATGCGCAGGGCGGACAGGAAGCCGCGAAGGAAGCCGCCGAGGCCATGCAGCAAGCGGCCGATCAACTGGCCAAGGCCCGCGAACAGCAGATCGGTGAATGGAAATCCGAGCTGACGACAGAGCTCGATCGCGCGATCCAGGAGATGTTGCAGCTCGCACGTGAGCAACGGACGCTCGAGCAGCAGGCGCGCGACGGAAAGGCGCCTAACGAGCTTCGTTCGCAGCAGAGCGCCTTGCAACAGGGTGTCGCCAAGGCGAGCGAGCGTCTCGAAGAAGAAGGACGCAAATCGTCGCTGCTGTCGCAGCGATCGCTGCGCGCGGTGGGCGACGCGTCAAAGAAGGTAGAAGAAGCGACGAAGCGCACGCAGGCGGCGCAGTCCGGTCAGCAGATGGCCAGCGCCATGCGCGACGCAGGGGACGCGCTGAACCAGGCGGCGGCCTCGCTCGTGCGCGATCGCGAACGCGCGGGCGAAGCCAAGTCGGCGTCAGGATTCCAGGAAATGCTGGAGATGCTGCAGCAAATGGCCAAGCAACAGCAATCGCTCAATCAATCGATGATGGATCTGCTGCCGCGCATGGGAGACGCGCAGGGCAAGCAGCAAGCGCGCTCGCTCGCTCGCCAACAGCGTGACGTTGCCGCGGGTCTGGAAGAGGCTGCCGATCGCGACAACACCGGCCGCGCGGAAGCAATGGCCCGCGAGGCGCGTCAGCTTGCTCAAGCGCTAGAGTCGGCATCGGTCGATCCATCAGTGCTCGAGCGCCAGCAGCGCTTGTTCCGCAAAATGCTGGACGCGGGGTTGTCGTTGGAGAAAGAGGATGAGCGCGAGGACCAGGGGAAGCGCGAGGCGAAGCCCTGGACGGGCACTGAGGTGTATAATCCCGGCACCGCAGCGGTCACCGGCAAGGCGGCAGCGAAATTCCAGCCGCCGACGTGGAACGACCTCCGCGGCCTAACGCCGGAGGAACGCCGGCTTGTCCTGGAGTATTTCAAGCGCCTCAATGCCGAGAAGCAGCCGTAATGGCGTCATCCATAAGGCCCTGATAGCAGTCGCGCTGGCCCTCGCGCTCGTCGTCGAGCGAGGGTCAGCGCAGCAGACTCAGTCGGCCGCGCTTCAACGCGCGCTGGAGTTTGAGTCCTCCGGGAAGTTGCGCGAAGCCGTCACGGCCTTCCGTGAAGCGCTCGCGGACGCGCCACTGACCACTGTCATCCTCGGGCTCGAGCGCGTCTACTATCAGCTCGGTCAAAGCGACTCGCTGCTTCCATTGTTGCGCACACTGCTGGCGGGGCGGCCGCGCGACCCCACGCTCCGCACGGTTCAGCTGCGAACCCTCGTTATGCTGCACCGGGACATGGATGCATACGGGACGTTCATCGACTGGGCGAATTCGTCGCCGCGCGAGTCGACGCCGTATCGTGAGTACGCGCGGCTGTTACTCGAGCAGAACCGCACGGCTGCGGCCGACTCGGTTCTGCAACTCGCCGCCAAACAACTCAGCAGCATGCAGGAACTGGCGGCGGAGCTCGCGCAATTGCGGGCAACGATGGGCCTGTGGATTCCATCAGCGCTTGCCTGGCGTGAGGCGTTGAAAACGCAACCATGGTTGGATCAGGCTGGCGTCTATGCGTTGTTGAGCGCTCCGCCAGAAAAACGCGACTCGTTGCGCGCTGTGCTGCGGGAGCCCCCCGTCGAGCTCGGCGCGCGGCGGCTTCTCGCTGGTTTGGAGCTTCGGTGGAACGCCCCTACGGAAGCATGGTCCGCCCTGAGGGAAGTTGCGCCTAACGACAGCACCACGGCTGCGTGGGTCGAGTTCGCCGCGGAAGCGGAGGCGCTCGAGGCGTGGTCCATCGCCCGCGATGCCTATGAAGCAGCCTTGAAGCAAGGTGCGGCACCTGCCGTCCGCGTCAAAGCCGCCGCGGCAGCGCTGAATGCGCGCGATCCGTCGGCGACGATCGAGCTTTTGGCGCCTTATGGCGAGCGCCCGGATTCCACCGTGCGCGAAGACGTTGCCCTCTTGCGGGCCCGCGCCTATTCCTCGTTAGGCAACCCCGATGGGGTGCGTAACGTCCTGCAACTCCTTGGCGAGCAACTGCGTCTCGATATCCGGGACGACGTGGCGCGCGAAATCGCCTGGGCCTTCGTGCGATCCGGCCAGCTCGATAGCGCCAAAGCCGCGATCGCGGCAACCGGTGACGACCCGCGTGCGCGCGCATGGATCTCGCTGTACGAAGGCGATCTCCAGGCGGCGCGCAACAAACTGCGCCAGTTAGGCGAGACTACGGCGGACGCGGTCCTCGCTCAGGCGCTCCTGTCCAGAACTCGCGTGTTGCGGTCGCCGCAGGCAGGGAGCGCTTTCCTTGCACTCGCTCAGCGCGATTCGGCGAAGGCGTTGCACCTTTTTGTGGCCGCCGCCGCCGAGGTGTCGGAAGCCGCACCACTGATGCTCGCGGCGGCAGCACGTATCGCCACCGCGCGCCCAGACACCGCAGGTCCCCACGCAGTCGTGCTGTGGGAGCGCATCGTCCGCGAGCATCCCACGTCGCCCGAGGCAGCGGAAGCTGATCTCGAGTGGGCACGCGCGCTGCGTAAGAGTGGTGACAACGCGGCTGCCGTCGCACGACTCGAGCACCTGCTGCTCACCTACCCACGTAGCGCACTCGCACCGCAGGCACGCCGCGAGCTGGACCTCGCGCGCAACGCGATTCCGCCCGAACCTTAGTTTTAGTCATGAGCCTTTCGCATTCTTTCGTCCGTTACGCGCTCTTTCTTGCGTTGGCGGCTCCCCGAGCCGCAGACGCGCAGCATCTGCTCATCCCGATGGATGACGCACAGCGGCAGCACCTCAAGGCGTATGGCCTGACTTTCAACGCACTCAAAGAAGGGATGCGCGCCGAGTGGCTGCTCAATTATCGCGGTGGCGCCTTTCTCCTGCCGGACGCCCAAGACGTTAGGCGGAAGGCAACGATCGACGGAATCGCATTCGAGCCCCTCGACGGCGCCGCCGTCGCCGCGATCCGCGGGGAGCTTGCCGGTTCCAACATGGATGCGGTTCCGCTCGAAAAAGCGCCGAAGATCGCGGTGTACACGCCCAAGGAAGCGCCGCCCTGGGACGACGCCGTAACCCTCGCGCTCCAATACGCCGGGATTACATACGATAAAGTGTGGGACGAAGAAGTCGTCAAAGGGGAGCTGACCAAATACGACTGGGTACACCTGCACCATGAAGACTTCACCGGTCAGCTGAACAAGCTCTACCTCGGCTTCCGGGATACCCCGTGGTTCGTCGCCCAGCGCGACAGACTGCTCCTGACCGCCAAGCAGTTGGGTTTTGCCACAATCCCAATGCTCAAGGGATCCGTGGCCGAGAAGATCCGGCAGTTCGTGGAGCGTGGCGGATTTCTGTTCGCAATGTGCGGCGCGACGGAAACGTTAGGCCTGGCGATCGCGGCGCATCAGACCGACATCGCGGGAAGCTTTGCCGACGGCAGTCCCATCGCGGATGATGTGGACGCGAAAATGGATTGGGAACGTGCGTTCGCCTTCACGCGCGCCCATGTCGAGCCGTCCCCGTTCGTCAATGCGATGAGCGACATCGACGGCCATCAAGTCAACGTCCCGGCGCGGCGCCAGCCGTTAGGCCAATTCACGCTATTCGCCTTCTCGGCCAAACTCGACCCCGTTGCCACGATGCTCGTGCAGGATCACCGTACCGTCATTCCTGATTTTTACGGCGTGACGACGAGCTTCACGAAGTCGACCATCAAGAACGGCGTCACCATCCTCGCGTACGAAGAGGGGGCGCCCTGGGTCAAATACATTCACGGCGACTACGGGAAAGGGTCCTACACGTTCCTCGGCGGGCACGACCCCGAGGATCCGCAGCACAACATCGGCGCGGCGCCGACCGATCTCTCCCTCCACCCGACGTCCCCTGGTTATCGTTTGATCTTGAATAACGTGCTCTTTCCGGCCGCCAAGAAAAAGCCACTCAAGACATAGACTCGGACGTTGCCTAACGTCACAACCACGACGTCCCGAATCGCGCAGCAGGCCGCGGCGGCGATCCGCGCGGCCATAAGACTGGCCGGCGGACGCGAGGTCTGCTTCGTCTGCGCGATGGACGAAGAGGGAGCCATTCAATCGGCGCGCGTCGTCGCGCGCGGGGACGTACAAAGTGTGCTCGCGCTACCGGGATTCGCTCGCCGCGGCGAATTACTGCTCCACAACCATCCATCCGGCGTCCTGGAGCCATCCGGCGCGGATATGGACATCGCGGCGCGCATGCACGACGCCGGGATCGGTTTCGCCATCACCGACAACGACGCGCGCGAGCTCTATGTAGTTGTTGAGGTTCCACACGCTCGTGAGCTCGCGTTCCTCGACCTGACTGCCATCGACCACGACCTCGGCCCGGCGGGTCCGATTGCTCGCGGACTGCCCCGGTATGAGGACCGTGACAGCCAACGTGCCTATGCCCGCGCCATCGCGCGGCTCTACAACAGCGGTGGCATCGGTCTGTTCGAAGCCGGCACGGGCGTCGGAAAGTCGTTAGGCTACCTCGTCCCCGCGTTGCGCTGGGCGGCAGCGAATGGCGAGCGGACCGTCGTTTCCACAAATACGATCAATCTGCAGGAGCAGCTGGTTGGTAAGGACCTGCCCGGGATCGCGGCCGCTTTCGGTGATCAGCCCGTGCGGTTCGCGCTTCTCAAGGGTTGGCGCAACTACGTTTGCCTCCACCGGCTGGATCACGCGATGAGTATCGGCGGCTCGTTGTTCGAGCCGCACGTCGCCGAAGAGTTGCAGACGATCGCCGACTGGGCCAAACAGACGCCTAACGGGTCCCTCAGCGACCTGGCGGTAGCTCCGCGCGACGAGGTCTGGGACGAGGTCGCCGCCGAATCGGACCTGTGCGGGCGGCTCCAGTGCGCGCATTTCTCCAAATGTTTCCTCTTCGCCGCCAGACGCGAAGCTGCGCAGGCGGATGTTCTCGTCGCCAATCATCATTTGTTACTCGCCGACCTCGCGGTGCGGCGCGCGTCGCATAACTGGGATGATGCCGCCGTGCTTCCACCGTACGCGCGACTCATCGTCGACGAGGGACATCACCTCGAGGACGCCGCGGCTGCACACCTGGGGGCATCGATAAGCGCGCGTGGCTTGCAGCGGATCTTTGCGCGGCTCGAGCGGCGCGGGAAAGGCCTGCTCCCCACGCTGCGGCAGCGACTGAGCGGAGCAAAGGATCTGCTGAGCGTCGCGAGCCTGGACCATGTCGAAGGACGTTTGGCCCCGGCCTTGAGAGCGGCGCGCGAGAAGGCTGACATGTTATTCTCGCTGCTCGATACAGTGCTCGTGGGTGCGGAGACGACCATGCTGCGCCTGACGAGTGAGTTCGATACGCATCCGGTGTGGGAGTGGGGCTTGGATGTGGCGCTAACCGATCTGTCGCGGGAGATCGATTTGCTAGGCGAGGGGTTGCGGCTCATCCGCGAGCGCCTGGACGCAGATGAAAAGACCGCCGCCAACCATGTTGCGTTGCTGAACGAAATGGGCGGAGCAACTCGCCGGCTCGAGAACGCGCGTGACGCGCTGCACGGGACATTGCGCCCGGCGCCTAACGCGCCGGCGACTGTACGCTGGATCGAGGCACGAGGAAAGGAGCGAAACATCGCCGCGACCACGGTTCCGCTCGACCTCGCTCCGATCCTGCGTGAAGATCTGTTTCGCCGGGTCGACACGGCAATCGTCACGAGCGCCACTCTCACCGCCGACCGCAGATTCGCATTTCTCGCGAATCGTCTGGGCCTCAACGAGGCCGACGTGGAGCCGGAAGTCGGAGTTTTTCCATCTCCGTTCAGATACCAGGACCAGGCCTTGCTTGCCCTCCCGACAGATGGGCCGGCGCCTAACGTGGACCCGCAGGGACACTTCGAGCTTGTGCTGCGCTGCGCTGCGGATGTCGCCACCGCGGCCGATGGCGGCATGTTCGTGCTGTTTACGAGCCACCGCGATGTGCGCGCGGCCGCGGAGGCACTGCGGGCGCTGGGGGCGAACGCCCGCTGGCCGCTCCTCGTACACGGCGAGGATCAGCGAGACACGCTGCTTCGGCGGTTCCGAGGCGACGGCCGGGCGATCCTGTTAGGCACGTCCAGCTTCTGGGAGGGAGTCGACGTCCCTGGCGATGCACTCCGGGCCATTGTGCTGGCGCGCCTGCCGTTTCGTGTGCCGACGGAGCCGCTCGTTGCTGCGCATGCAGAAGCGGTAGAGGCGCGGGGCGGGGATGCATTCCGCGATTACATGCTGCCGCACGCGGCGTTGAGGCTCAAGCAAGGCTTTGGGCGTCTGATCCGATCGCATGCGGATCGTGGCGTTGTCGTGCTGTGCGATTCGAGGGCAATCAGCAAGGGGTATGGTGAAGAGTTGTTGGACGCGTTGCCGCCCGCGCGGAGAGCAGTGGGACGCTGGTCGGAAATACGACGCGATGTTATCGCGATGTTCCAGCGACAAGAGCGTTGAGCGGTGGGCTGTATGCAGTTGCCGTTGCCTAACGCGGTGGACCATTGGCGCTTTTCTCGTCGTACTGTTTTACGCTGTATGCGCGTGTCACTTCTTGACGCTGCCGCTGTTAACTCACCCGGCCGAGGAAGTCGATGAAGATTGTCTGTGTTGGGCGCAATTACGCCGATCACGCCAAGGAAATGGGGAATGACGTGCCGGCTGAGCCGCTCATCTTCCTCAAACCGCCGTCCAGCCTTCTTGCGCCCGGAGCCCCGATCGTCCTGCCGCCGCAGTCTCAGGAAGTGCACTTCGAGGGTGAGATCGGGGTATTTGTTGGCCAGCGCATGAAATCGGTGACTCCTGAGGTGGCTCAAGCGGGAATTGCCGGGCTCGCGGCGGCCAACGACGTAACGGCGCGTGACCTGCAACGGCGCGATAGTCAATGGGCCCGAGCCAAGGGGTTCGACACGTTCTGCCCGGTTGGTCCACAGAGGGCTGTGGAGGGCCTGGACGATCTCGAGCTTGTGACCCGGGTCAACGGGGAGGTACGACAGCGGGCTCGGAGCAATGAGATGATCTTTCCGATTCCTCAGATCCTGTCGTATATCAGCCACATCATGACGCTAGAGCCTGGTGATTTGGTGCTCACCGGAACACCGGCAGGTGTCGGAAGGCTAGTTTCAGGTGACGAAGTTGAGGTGGAAGTTGTTGGAGTAGGGAAGGTGAGGAATCCTGTAACGGACACTGGAGGATAGGCGACCGGGAATCGGAGAAGGGAGCGAGGAGGTGCGGTGATAACTTCGCTCCTTGCCCCATGCCTCCTCGCTCCCGCCAGCAGCATTTGAATGATTCAACTTCGCGCGCCCAGACCTAACGACGCACTCAAACGGCCCAGAACAGCCGCGGTGACGTCTATTGCGCTGCACGTGGTTTTCCTGACAGCGCTCTGGTTTGCGTTGAAGCTGCCGAACCCGCTGGCCGGCTTCCTCCCCTCACAGGAGCGCCGCGACGAACGCCTGACTTACGTCGGTGTGCAGCCTGCGCCGCAGCCGCGCGCGGTTCCGGCATCGCCTTCGATCCTGCGTGGAGCGCCAGCGCCAGCAGCGCCTCCGCTCGTCGCGCCACGCGAAATTCCCACTGGCGTTCCCGAAGCGCCCGCGCGCGCACCCGCGACCCTGGGCCCGACGTCCGGTCCGGCGGTGGGTGGCCAGGGCTCGGCGCGCGGCGTGCAGCCCGCCTATGTGGATCCGCGCGTTTGGGTTGCCGCGCCGCCTCTCGAACCGGCGCCCAAAACCGATGAGGAACGCATGGATAGCGCGGTCGTGGCGCGCATCAAGGCGTACAACGATTCCGTGGCCTTGCATCGGTATGCGCCTAACAAGTTCGAGCGTGGGGACTGGACCGTGGAGCGCGGCGGCGACAAGTATGGGATTGATCAGAGCTATATCCGTCTCGGAAAGTTCTCGATCCCCACAGCGTTGCTTTCGCTCCTGCAAGTGAACGCCGCGCCAGGCGCCGCCGCGCGGGAGATGCAACAGAATCCGGCCCTCGCGTTGCACCGCGCGGAGATCCCGTATCAGGCGCAGCGTGCAATCACGCACGAGGAGTTCCGGCGCGCGGTCAAGCAGCTGCGCGAGCGCAAAGACCGCGAGAAGCGGGAACGCGAAAAGGTCATTGCCAAAAAGCCGATCGCGCCCGAATAGTCGTTAGGCGTTAGCCTTTAGCTCGTAGGTGGCTCACTGCTAACGACTAAGAGCTAAGATCGTCGCTGTCGTTAGGCGGCTCTCGGAGCGCCCGCACGACCGTGGCGACAACGCCAAGGATCGCAAAATCGTCGTCCCGCCCCACGATCTGCTGGGCGGGCTCCGCCTGGGCCGTCCAGAGCGCCATGGAAGCGCCCCGCCGCTCCAGCGTGCGCACCATGTGTGTGTCGCCCACCCGCGCGACGATAAGATCGCCGTCACGCGCGCGCGCCGACGGATCGATGAGGACCAGATCGCCATGCGCGAGACCGCGGCCAGTCATCGCATCGTCGGGTACGGTCATCAGGAAGCAATCGTCCGCCGTGACGAAGCTGCGGTCCATCGCGACGTACCGCAGCACGTCATCCTTGTCGAAGAACGGCACACCGGAATGCAGCGACGCATACTGCGGGACAGGCTGCACATTCGCGATCGCCGAATAGCCTAACA
>DATFBW010000075.1:0-8966 GCA_035253645.1 Gemmatimonadaceae bacterium
AGAACGTCGCGAAGTCACCAAGGCCGTCATCGTACCGTAGAAGTCGGCACAAGCCTAACGCTGGGGTTGCTATTCACGCGCTCGCGCTTGGAGTGCTCCTTGCATCGCTCTGATCGCCATAAGGATCAGCAGCGAGGGCGAAATGGATCCTGTTGTCATTGCAGTCATCGCAGTCGCACTTGCGATCATCGTGGGCTGGATGCTCTGGCAGCGCCAGCGCACTTCGCATTTGCACACGCAGTATGGCAGAGAATACGACCGTACAGTGGACGAGTTGGGTCGCTTCCGCGCGCAACGGGAGCTATCCGGTCGCGAACGCCGTGTCAGCCAGCTCCAACTTTCGGCTCTGACGCGTGAGCAGCGTGACCGATTTGCTGCTCGTTGGCGCGAGATCCAAGCGCAGTTCGTGGACGATCCGGAAGGCGCCTTAATGCAGGGAGATCGGCTCGTCGAAGACGTCATAGACGCTCGCGGCTATCCAATCTCCGACTTTGACACGCGCATCGCGGACCTGTCGGTACATCACGCGCGTATCGTCCCCGATTACCGCTCGGTGCGGGAGATCGCACGCCGCCATCGGGAGGGAGACGCGACCACCGAAGATCTGAGACAGGCGTTGGTCCATTTCCGCACCGTCTTCGAAGACCTGCTCGAGGATCGGGAGCATGTGGGTGAGCGTGTGGTGGATCGCGTCGTCGAGAGGGAAGACGTCGTGGCGCGCGCACCGCGTCGGACGGAGCCTCTACCGCATCCCGACGAGCGACGGATCTAGCGTGCGACCGTTAGGCGCGCAGGCGAGGATCGCTTCTCGCCTACGCGCGCATGCTGGGGAATGAACGGGCCAGACTCGCGAGCGCCGCGGTGCCGCGAGCCTGGCCCTCATTGCAGAATTCGCCAACATCTTTGTTGAAGAATTCCTGAAATCCGAGTACGTTGCTCGGCATGACGGCGACTGCCCCTATGCTTCCTGGCTATCGCGGCACTCGCGCCGACGTCTTGATGGCCGTGAAGAAGACACAACCTGTTACGGTTCAAGAACTTGCCGAGCAGTTTGGGGTTTCAGCCAATGCCCTACGGCGCCACCTCAAGGAGCTCGAAGCCGACGGCACAGTTCGCTACGAGCGCGTAGTTCATGGTGTCGGCGGGCCCGTGTTCGCCTATTCACTCACCGACTCGGGAGAAGCACTTTTCCCGCGCGCGTACGATCAGGCACTCGCCGAAGCGTTGGACGTGCTGCGCGAGCGGGTCGGAGTGGATGGGGTCGTCGACGTTTTCCGACGGCGGTGGGAGGCGCTGGCAGAGGAACGCATGCCGGAGCTCGCGTCGCTGCCGCTCGCGGAACGGGCGAAGCGATTGGCGGAGCTGCTGTCCTCGTTAGGCTACATGGCCGAAGCGGATACAGCGCGACTCACCGAGCGCAATTGCGCGATCCGTGCTGTCGCGGCGCGCTTTCCAGAGGTCTGCGCGGCCGAGGCGAAGTTTCTGGAAGAGTGGTTAGGCGCGTCCATCACTCGCACGCAGCACATCGCGAGCGGGGCAACGTGCTGCGAGTACTGCATTCAATCACATTCGCCGTCTGTAGCGGACGGCGTGAGAAAAGATCATGAGTAGCACAATCGAATCGCTGGTCACACGGGAATACAAGCACGGCTTCGCGACGGACATCGCTGCCGACACGCTGCCGCCTGGCCTGAACGAGGAGACCGTTCGCGCCATTTCGGCGAAGAAGAGTGAGCCCGAGTTCCTGCTGCAGTGGCGGCTCAAGGCGTTCCGTCGCTGGCAGACGATGGCCGAGCCACATTGGCCCAACGTCAAATACGAGCCCATCGACTATCAGGGAATCTCCTACTATTCGGCGCCGAAGACGGCGAAGCCGTTAGGCAGTCTCGACGAGCTCGATCCCAAGATTCGCGAAACGTACGACAAGCTCGGCATCCCGCTGAGCGAGCAGAAGGTGCTCGCCGGCGTCGCTGTCGACGCGGTCTTCGATTCCGTGTCTGTAGGAACCACGTACAAGGAAGAGCTGGCAAAGCTCGGTATCATCTTCTGCTCATTCGGCGAAGCGGTGCGCGAGCATCCGGACCTCGTGGAGAAGTATCTGGGGTCCGTCGTCCCATACAGCGACAACTTCTTCGCGGCGCTCAACTCCGCGGTGTTCAGCGACGGTTCATTCGTGTACGTGCCGAAAGGCGTGCGCTGTCCCATGGAGCTGTCGACGTATTTCCGCATCAACGCGGCGGACACAGGCCAGTTCGAGCGCACGCTGATCATCGCCGATGAAGGCGCCTACGTCAGTTACCTCGAGGGTTGCACGGCACCCAAGCGTTCGACCAATCAGTTGCACGCCGCAGTTGTGGAGCTCATCGCGCTCAAGGGAGCGACAGTAAAGTACTCGACCGTGCAGAACTGGTATGCCGGCGACGAAGAGGGCAAAGGAGGCATCTACAACTTCGTCACGAAGCGCGGTAAAGCGTTAGGCAACGACTCCAAGATCTCGTGGACGCAGGTGGAGACGGGCTCTGCGATCACGTGGAAGTATCCGAGCGTCATCCTTCAGGGCGATCGCTCGGTGGGCGAGTTCTATTCAGTCGCCGTGGTGAACAACTACCAGCAGGCCGATACCGGAACGAAGATGATTCACATCGGCAAGGACACGAAGTCGACGATCGTGTCCAAAGGCATCTCGGCTGGCCACGGGAACAATTCGTATCGCGGGCGCGTGCAGGTCCTGCCACGGGCCGAGCGGGCGCGGAATTACACGCAGTGCGATTCCATGTTGATCGGTAACCGCTGCGGCGCGCACACGTTCCCATACATCGAAGTACAAAACAATTCGTCGATCGTGGAGCACGAAGCATCCACATCCAAAATCGGCGAAGATCAGATCTTTTACTTGCGGCAGCGCGGCCTAACGGCGGAGAACGCCGTGTCGATGATTGTCGCGGGATTCTGCAAAGAAGTGTTCAAAGAGCTCCCGATGGAGTTTGCACTGGAAGCTCAGCAACTCCTTGGGATCACGTTGGAAGGAAGCGTCGGGTAAACACCGGTCTTTAGTCGTTAGCTCCTGGCTCTGAGCCAAGACCTAACGACTAAGAGCTAACGACTTGGAAAAATGGCACTCTTAGATATCAAAGACTTGACAGCAAACGCCGGCGACAAGGAGATATTGCGCGGCATCACGATGTCCGTGAACCTCGGCGAGGTGCACGCGATCATGGGGCCTAACGGGTCAGGCAAGAGCACGCTCGCGCAAGTACTCGCGGGACATCCGGCGTACGAAGTCACCGGCGGATCGATCACGTACGAAGGACAGGATCTGCTCGAGTTGGATCCCGAAGTGCGCGCGCAAGCCGGCGTCTTTCTCGCATTTCAATATCCCGTCGAGATCCCTGGCGTATCCAACGCGTACTTCTTGCGCTCCGCTTATAACGAGAAACGAAAGGCTCAGGGTCTGCCTGAAGTGGATCCCCTCGACTTCCTCGACATCATGGAAGCGAAGCTCAAGTACGTGGATCTCGACGGCTCCATGCTCAACCGCTCAGTCAACGCGGGGTTCTCTGGTGGTGAGAAGAAGCGCAACGAGATCCTGCAGCTCGCGGTGCTCGAGCCGAAGCTCGCCATCCTCGACGAAACCGATTCGGGCCTCGACATCGACGCGCTGCGCACGGTCGCAAATGGGGTGAACAAGATGCGCAGTCCTGATCGCGCGTTCATGATCGTCACGCACTATCAGCGACTCCTGAATTACATCATCCCCGACTACGTGCACGTCCTGGCGAACGGGCGCATCGTCCGCTCCGGCGGGAAAGAGCTCGCGCTGGAGCTGGAGGAGAAGGGTTACGACTGGCTGAGCGAGCCGGCGGGTGCACGCGCGTGACCACGTCGTATCGCGATCACTTTGTCGCGCTCGCCGAGCGCGAAGGGCGTAGCGCCGAGCGGCCTGCATGGTTGGCAGCACGCCGGGCGGAGGCACTGGCGCGATTTGAGGCGTTAGGCTTTCCGACCACAAGGAACGAAGACTGGCACTACACGTCATTGAGCCCGCTGTCCGAAGCCACGTTTCAGCCGATGAGCGCTCCGGCCGGTGCAGTGAGCGCAGACCACGTTGCCGCGTACTCCTTCGGCATCGCCGCACCAAAGATCGTGTTCGTGAACGGGCGCTACTCGGCAGCGTTGTCATCGTTGCAGGGTTTGGCGCCTGGGGTTCGCGTGCTGCGTTTGGCCAGCGCCGTGCTCGAGGAACCTACGTTGCTGGAGCGTTACCTGACGCGGTTCGCAGCGATCGAGGAGCACGCGCTCACCGCATTGAACACTGCGTTCCTGCATGACGGCGTCGTGATCCACGTCAACGGCGGCACAGAAGCCGCCGAGCCGATTCACATCCTGCATGTGAGCGATAGCGTTGCGGAGGGTGGCGTCACGCATCCGCGCGCGTTGATCGTCGTCGAGCCTAACGCCAAGGCAACTGTAATCGAGCAATATACGGGCGAGCCGCGGACGCGGTACTTCGTGAATGCGGTAACGGAGGTCTCAGTGGGTAACGGCGCCACACTGAACCATTACAAGATCCAGCGCGAAGGGAGTGCAGCGCTACACGTGGGCACGGTCGAGGTGCGCCAGGGCCGCGACTCGCACTACAACTCGTTCTCTTTCGCGTCAGGCGGTGCTTTGTCGCGCACCAACATCTATACAGTCCTTGCCGGCGCGGGGTGCGGCTGCACTCTGAACGGCCTGTACATGCTGGCCGGTTCGCAGCACGGCGATCATCAGACACGCATCGAGCACGTCGAGCCGAACTGCTTCAGCCGTGAGATCTACAAGGGGATCCTCGACGACGAATCACACGGCGTGTTCAACGGAAAGGTTTACGTGCATCCCGAGGCGCAAAAGACGGACGGCAAGCAGACGAACAACACGCTCCTTCTGTCCGAGCGCGCGAAGATCGATACCAAACCGCAGCTCGAGATCTTCGCCGACGACGTGAAGTGCACGCACGGCGCAACCGTAGGCCGGATCGATGAGCTCGCGCTCTACTACATGAAGAGTCGCGGAATCGGACACGAGACGGCGCGCAAGCTCCTCACGTACGCATTCGCCGCCGAAGTACTCGAGACAATCGAGCTGGAACCGCTGCGCGATGGGCTCGAGCGGCTGACGTTGGAGCGCTACGCCGGCGCGGAAGCAGGAGCCTAACGAATGAGCACCATGGTGCGAGGAGCCAGGAGCGAGGAGCGGGGAGCGAGCACGTGGGATGTGGAGCGTGTCCGCAAGGACTTCCCCATACTCACGACGAAGGCGCACGAGAAACCGCTCGTGTATCTGGATAACGCGGCGACGAGCCAGAAGCCGTGGCCTGTCATCAAAGCGCTACACGATTTCTACGAGACGTCGAACGCCAATGTGCATCGCGGAGTGCACTGGCTGAGCGAAAAAGCGACCGCGCTGTACGAGGGGACGCGTGAGAAAGTGCGCGCGTACTTCAACGCGAACTCGACGAAAGAGATCATCTACACACACGGAACAACCGAAGGTATTAACCTCGTCGCGAACTCCTATGGCGCGAGCTTGGTCGCTGGGGACGAGATCATCATCAGCGAGTTGGAGCACCATTCCAACATCGTCCCGTGGCAGATGCTCTGCGAACGCACTGGCGCGCGACTGCGCGTGGCGCCAATCGACGACGACGGACAGCTTTTGTTCGATGCGTTCGAGCAGCTGCTCACCGATCGCACGCGCATCGTCGCCATGGCGCACGTGTCCAATTCGCTCGGTAGCGTGCTCCCCGTTCGCGAGGTCATCCAAAAGGCGCACGCGGCCGGAGCCGTCGTCATGCTCGATGGCGCGCAGCGAGCGCCGCATCATCGGATCGATGTTCAAGCGTTAGGCTGCGACTTCTACGTCTGCTCGGGGCACAAGATGTACGGTCCGACCGGGGCGGGGATCCTGTACGGCAGGCAGGAGCTGCTCGATCGCATGCCACCCTGGATGGGGGGCGGCGACATGATCGAGAGCGTAAGCTTCGAGCGCACAACGTACGCCGGCCTGCCGGCCAGGTTCGAGGCGGGGACACCGGATATCGCGGCCGTGGCGGGCTTGAGTGCGGCGCTCGACTATATGAGCTGTCTGGATTTCGATGCTCTCAACGCGCATGAGCACTCGCTCATGGTGGAGGCGTCCGAGCGGCTCGCAGAGATCCCTGGCGTTAGGCTCATCGGCACCGCGAAGGAGAAAGCGGCGGTTGTCAGCTTCGTCGTGGAAGGTGTTCACGCGCACGACGTGGCAAGCGTGCTCGATTTCAATGGAGTTGCCGTTCGCGCGGGGCATCACTGCACGCAGCCGCTGATGCGGCGCATGGGCGTCACGGCGACTGCTCGGGCATCGTTTGCGATGTACAACACTCATCAAGAAGTCGATGCCTTGATTGCGGGGCTGCATGACGTCAAAAGAGTCTTTAGCTCGTAGCTCGGAGCTCGGAGCTCGGAGTCATTGTCCTTTGACCGTTGACCGTTGACCTCAGATCTGCAAGCTCTGTATCAGGAAGTGATCCTCGATCACAACCGAAATCCGCGCAACTTCCGCGAGATTCCGGACGCCACGCGTCAGGTCTTTGGACGCAATCCGCTCTGCGGCGACGAGGTGACCGTCTACGTCAAGATGAAAGGAGATGTCATCGACGACGTGAGTTTCGGCGGTCGCGGGTGCGCGATCTCCAAAGCCTCGGCTTCGCTCATGACCAATGCCGTCAAAGGGAAGACGCGGCAGGAAGCGCACGAGCTATTCGACAGGTTTCACGCACTCGTCACGTCCTCACCGACGGCCGCTGATCGCCCCGACGCCAAGGCGTTAGGCAGACTCGCCGTGCTCGGCGGTGTGGCGCGTTTTCCAGCACGAGTCAAGTGTGCCACGCTCGCATGGCACGCGCTTGAAAACGCCATCCAGGGTGGCGCGACCGAAGTCAGTACGGACGATCAGCTCTGACCCGCAGACTTCAGACCTCAGACCTCTGAATTCTGACCTCGCCTTCGAAGACCTGGAGCCAGGTGTGCCCACGGGGCATGCGCTCGATGACGGCACTCGCGTGTGCCTCATCCGCATGGGCGATCGGGTGTACGCCCTGGCCGATCAGTGCTCGCACCAAGCCATGCCGCTTTCGGCCGGCTATTGCGTGCCGCCTAACGAGCCCGGCGCCCCTGAAATCGAGTGCGCCTGGCACGGGGCGCGTTTCAACTGCGCTACTGGCGAACCGACACGCGGTCCAGCGCTCGACGCCGTTGCTGTCTATGAGGTTCGCGTCGAAGCCGGCCGTGTCATCGTCGGCCAGCGAAAACCAGCCGCCTAATCGCGCTCGAAGAGTCCGGTTTCCAGCAACGCTAACGCATCGCCGACATCGACCAGGGTACCGTAGCCCGCGTTGAACACGTACGGCTCGCCGGTGACCGGCCCGCGCAAGTATAACCCGTGCGGACGAGCATATCGAATCCATACTCGGCGACCGGCAATATGTGCAGAAACGATCATCGCCTGCTCACTAGTCAGTTCCATCATTAGCCTGCCCTGGCGAATTCGCGGACGCCCGGCACCGTGTCCGCGCGGCTGCGCCAGCCAACGGAAGAGAGGGAGCGCACCGCGAGCGAGTCGAATACGGCCACGCACCCCAGGTCTCGCCGGGCCGCGATGCGCTCGGTCGAGAAGAAGCCGGCGCAACGCAACGCGGTCTCCGGGATCCATTCCCAACCAGCAAGCTGCGCTCGCATGGAGAGCTCGAGGCCTAACAATTCATCCGCGCGTGCGTCGAGATCGGGAACCACGACCGCGCGCGCGTCGCCACGCGATGCGGCTTCGGTGACGTGCCACATCAACTGCCAGTCGCACGCGTCCCACTCGCCTAACAAGGCAAGTTGCTCGCGCACCGACCAGGGGAGACGCAGGGCCTCCGCGCGGGTCATCAGCTGTCGTGTGAAGAGGTCGACGAGCGTACGCCGCAAGGATGGCATGCGGGTGCGGGTGACGATCCATTCGGCGACGTCAGCCGGCGTGGTGTGCGGCCTGGAGCTCACGGCCGCGAGGATGCCCCGCGTACCACCAACCCCGTCATCCAACGAAAAGATCACGGTAACGCGCGACGTTCGGCGGATGTGACGCACATCCCAACGGTCAGCCGCGAGTATCGTAACCGGGCACCATGGGGCCCCATCGACGATGGGCTTGAGCTGCGCGGCGGTGGGCCGGATGTCCAGGCAATCAATGAGGAGCACAGACCCCAGAGGGGGGACCTGCTCTGTGTTACGGCGCGCCGCAGCATACGGCGGCTCGATAATCATGGAACGGAGAGTGTCGCTCATGGGCGGACGTTAGAAGTGCGCGGAAGGCGTGTACACTCGGGGAATCCCTAGTGCTGGCGATGTGTGTCTTTTGTTACACGTCGCTAGCCACTTCCGGAGCGCTGCCACCCCCTTCGCGCCCTTGCAACATCACCGCATAACGCATCAGCCCTACTTCGTTCGTGATGCCCAGGGCACGCCGGATCGATGCGCGGTGAAACTCGATCGTTCGCGGGCTCACCCCCAGCACGTCGGCGATCTGCTGCGACGTTTTCCCCTCACCCAACAGGCGCAAAATCTCCTTGTGCCGCGGCGTTAGGCGGTCGAGTACGGGATCCTGTATCGCAGAGCCGTCACGGTGCGTGTGACGCGGGATCTTGGGCGAGATGTAGCGTTTCCCCTGCATCACTTGCGTGATCGCGTCGTTCAGCTCTTCGGCGGACGCTTCTTTCGGGATGAACCCGTGCGCTCCGGCCAACATCGCCGCGTCTGCCATCGCGCGATCCACGTGCATCGTGACGATCAGCACTTTGAGCGCGGGGAATGTTTTCGCCAGCTCCGGCAGGAGATCGAGGCCGTTGCGGTGCGGCATCGAGAGGTCGAGCAGGAGCAAGTCCGGCTTTTTCGCGCGGACGGCGTCCACGA
>DATFBW010000076.1:0-3349 GCA_035253645.1 Gemmatimonadaceae bacterium
AGGGCGCATCGCGCGACGGCCGTGTTGCGAAGAGGATGTCTCCCCCACCTTCACGATTGGTCGTGAAGAACAGCTCCGTTTCGTCGGCGGACACCGTAGGGCTGCCGTCGAATGTCGCGCTGTTGACGAGCGGTCCGAGACTTTGTCCGGCCCCGAACTCGCAGCGGAGGTTTGCGGTATCCGTTGTCAGGTCACGCGCCGGCGCACAGCCCGCGACGAGCGAGCCGACGAAAACCGCTGCTACGCACAGCCGCATTAGAACAGCAGCAGTGGAAAGTCAGGCGGCAAGCCGAGGTAGATCTGTCCGACACTTTCCAGCTTGCTCTCCGCCGCGAACGCGTGGTGTCGCAGTGTATGCGCGTCGCGGAAGTAGCGCTCGAACGGACTGCGCGCATAAATGCCCGTGGTTCCCGCCAGCCGATGGATGATATCGGTCGCCTGGGCACCCGCCCGCACCGCATGAATCCCGGCGAGCAGCAAATCCGCGCGATGCTCGAGCGTGTTCTCCGCGCCAGCGACCGCGCGCTCCCATGCGTCGCTGAACGTCTGGTAGAAAAACGCGCGTGCTGAACGCAGCGTCGCCTCGGCGTCGGCGAGCATCGTTTGCACTGATCCGCGATCGCGCAACGCCTTCATCGAGCCCATGGGAACTTTCTTCTGCGCGAGATCACGGAATTCATCGATTGCGTTTCGACCGGCGGCCATCACAACGCCGGCGCTGAAGAGTGAGATGATTGGAACTGCCGGGAAACGATACAGTGGTCCCTGGAAATGTTTGCCAGCTTCGAACTGCGGAGTGAGCGCAAAGACACGGCGTGAGGGAACGAAGACATCCTTGAACGCAGCGTCGTTGCTGTCGGTCCCACGCATACCCAGCGTGTGCCATGTGTCGATGATCTCGACTTCCGACGTCCGCATGATGACCGCGATCATCTCCGGACCGAACTCGGTCATCCGCGGTTGACCGTTCTCGAATATGAATGCGCTGAAGAGCACCCAATCGCAGTCATGGATCATGCTGGCGAGTGGGCCTCGGCCCGTAACTCGATAGCCGCCCTCTACTTCGATTGCGTGTTGTGGTGGATGAAACGCCGCGGCCACCATCGCGCTCGGATCCGAGCCGTATATCTCGTCGACGCCCTCCTGGGGCAGACGGGCGGCCCACCACGAGTTGACGTTGCCGGATTGGAGCGCCCATGCAGCCGCGCTATCGAAGCGCGCGATCTCTTCGACAACTCGCGCGCAAGTCACCGGATCGACCTCGAGTCCACCTAACGAGCGCGGGGCGAGCAGGCGCTGGAATCCGGCGGCATTCAGTGCGTCGAGCACTGGTTTCGGCACGCGCCGCTCCTTCTCGCCAGCCGCGGCGTGCTCCCGAAGCAGGGGACCGAGCGCGCGTGCTTTCGCGATGAGCGCATCGGCGTCGGTGGTATCCGGAATCGCCGCTGTGGCGGCGGCGGGAGTCTGAATCGCTGTCATCGCTCTCTCCTGTTACCTGACCGGCGGTCTAACGTTGCCATGAGTCGAGGATATCCAATGCCGTGCTGTTCGTTAGGCGCACGAGGCCCGTACCGTCCGCGTTCATCACGTACACCTCGTCGTCCCCATCACGGTTCGTCGTGAAGGCGATCTGACGCCCGTCTGGAGACCACGTCGCGTAGCGTTCGGTCGATTCCAGGGTGGTGAGTCTCGTTAGGTTCGCACCCGTCGCGTCGATTACGTAGATGTCGGAGTTCCCGTCCAGATAGGCGTGAAACGCGATCTTGGAACCATCCGGCGACCAGGCGACTCTCCCGCCTTCGAACGCTGCCGTGTGGGTGAGCCGCACGGGGTCGCTGCCGTCCGCGCGCATGACGTAAAGCTCTTCCGACCCGGACCGCGTCGAGACAAAGGCGATCCGAGATCCGTCAGGTGACCATGCACCGCCGAGGTTATCGCGTGCGTTTCTCGTCAATTGGATGGGTTGTGTTCCATCAGCGCGCATCACGAAGAGGTCGAAGACACCGCCGACGAACGACGTGAACAGGATACGCGAGCCATCCGGCGACCAGCGCGGAAAACCGTCCGGGATTGAATTGCGCGTGAGTTGTTCGAGTCCACGGCCGGTGGACAACATGACGTAGATCTCGAGGTCGCCATCGCGGCTGGACATGAACGCGAACTTGAACCCATCCGGAGCCCAGTCGGCGCTCTGGTCGATACGTGCATCCGACGTTAGGCGCCTCGCGTTGGCCCCGTCGGCATCCATGACATAGATGTCGAGGTTCCCGTCCCTTGCCGAGGTGACGAGCATGGGAGTGCGGCCGAACTGCACAGGAGTGTCCGGTGCTGGGGATACGGCCGCACTCTCGCCACAGGAGTTGAGGCCTACCGTTAAGGCGATCGCTACGCCCGCTCGTCGCATCGGCATACGCACAAGAGTACGCGCCGGGCGCTCTGGTCGCACCTGAACGCCCGTCCTAGATTCGCCGGTTCGCAACGCCGCGGAACCCGATGTCGGCGGACCTCAGCAGCCAGCTCGGCAACACCCTCGGCACCGCCTACACCATCGAGCGTGAGCTCCGCGCGGGCGGCATGGCGCGCGTCTTTGTCGCCGTCGAAACCGCGCTCGCGCGCCGCGTCGTCATCAAGGTCCTTTCGCCCGACCTCGCTGCCGGCGTCTCTGCCCAACGGTTCGCGCGCGAGATCCGCCTCGCTGCGTCGCTCCAGCAGGCCAACATCGTACCCGTCCTCTCCACAGGTGAAACAGAGGGCCTGCCGTATTACACGATGCCGTTCGTCGAGGGACTTTCGCTCCGCGATCGGATGCAGGAGGGCAGGCTCCCCGTCACGACTTCAATCAGCATCCTGCGCGATGTGGCCCGTGCCCTGGCCTTCGCGCACGAGCACGGCGTCGTCCATCGTGACATCAAACCCGAGAACATCCTCCTCTCCGGCGACTCCGCCGTCGTCACTGATTTCGGAATCGCCCGCGCGCTGACGCGCGCGATGTCGGATCAAGGGGCAGTCAGTCCGGAGCCGACGATTACCCAGTTTGGCAGCGCGCTCGGCACGCCGGCCTACATGGCTCCGGAGCAAGTTGCCGCTGATCCTAACGTCGACCACCGGGCGGACATCTATGCATTCGGATGTCTGGCGTATGAGCTTGTCGCTGGCGAGAGCCCGTTTGCCGGACGCAGCACGCAACAGCTTTTGGCCGCGCACCTGGGGGAGCGGCCGATCCCGCTCAGTGAGAAAGCTCCCGACTGCGCGCCAGGCATCACAACGCTCGTTATGCGGTGCCTGGAAAAGGATGCGGGCGCCCGTCCGCAGTCCGCGCGCGAGCTGCTCATGTCGTTGGAAATGCCTA
>DATFBW010000077.1:0-22968 GCA_035253645.1 Gemmatimonadaceae bacterium
AGTATGAGGATGTTGAGAGGAGTGGGTTGACCGATCTCCGGCGGGAGTGGGATTGCGTGCGCCGGGTTGAGAGAAGGGATGCGGGCGATCGGGCCTAACGCCAAAACACCCATTGCCGCGCTGCTTTGTTGAATGAAAACTCGACGGGAGGCCATAGCTCGTAGCTCTAAGCTCTAGGAACAGCCTCAACGTATGGCGCGGACGCGCCCAACACCATGTGGCAAGCCCTTTTGACAGACGTCAGCGGCGCCGCGGGGGCGCCGCTCGCGGCTAGGCGTACGGGCGGTAACCTGCCTCGATCGCCATGGCGTCGAGACCCACTGTTTCCAGATCGACCTCGAGTAATTCGTCGTCGCGAATCGCATCCAACCGCGCGACGCCCTTCACATAAAACCCGCACGCCTTGCAGCACTCGGCGCGACGAAAGTCCACCTCGCCATCGACGTGTAGATAGCGCAGCTGAGCGTGGTCCTTCTCGCCGCACGCGGGGCAGGCGAGGCGTGGGTAGCTCCAGGCCGCGGTGCATCTCCCGCAGCGAAGCGTGCGAGCCTCACCTTCCTTTGGGGTACGGAGCTCCGCGAGCGAAGGCAAAGCGCCGCACGCAGGACATATCCCTCGCTGCCATCGTGCCTCGGCGATGAGTTGCTTTGTGGCGATGTACCCGGCGCGCAACACAGGACGCACCGCATAGTCGAGCCACGTGATGAGGCGCGGATCGGGGTCGTCGCCTAACGCATCCCACGCGCCGGCGAGCGCGGCTTCGACTACTTCCGATTCACCGACTCGGCTGCCAAGGGCTCCGAGCTCGCCACCGAGGGCACGCACGTTCGCCACGAGACCATGCCAGTCGATCAACTGCTCGCCCGCAAGTGCAGGTAATCCTTCGGCCAGACGGACGCGGGCTGCTGCGAGATCGGGAACCCCGTTAGGCAGGTCGCCTGTGATCGCGCGCGCGACGCGGGCCAGTTCGCGCAGGCGCTGGAGGGCGACGTCGTACGTCACCGCTTCGGCAGCGCTTGACGATCGACGGGTGCAGGCGCGCGTCCGGGCATCAGAGTCGTGTCGGCGGGCTGTGGATCCGGGTTTGTTGCCTGGACCAGGTGTTTGTTTCCAGGGTCCGCTCCAGGACCGCCATCGCGCGTCCGGGTTGCTTCAGGGGAACACGCGATCGTGAGCACGATCGCGGCACCGCGCACGACCGTTACAGCGCCCATAACGCGACGTTTGGCCACTGCGGCGCCATGATCACTGCGAACCGCAGCAACAAGCCGCCCACGAGCACACAACCGGCGCCTAACGCCACTCTGTCTATGTTGCCTCGGATGCGACTGATGCGCGGCAGCACGAGGGGGATCACCAACCCCAGACCAACCACGCCTAGCCAGAAGACTACGCCGAATAAGCCGGTTATCAGCGGCCGCGCGAAGCGGCCGAGCGTGATGAGCATGATCGCGATGGCGATAAGCTCCAACACAATGATCCAGCGATCAGCGGCAATTAACCTGCCTACCGAAAACGCATGGGCGCTTTCATCCTGTCGGCGCAGGCCAAGGATGAGGAGCGCGTAAGCGGTAGATGCTGCGGACAGCAGAAACACAGCACCGAGGATCTGCGCATGTTGCCACAAGGGCACGTTTGTGCCGACGAGCAAAACGCCCGTATATCCTCCAAAGAAAAGGGCAAAGAACAACGCCAAAGCGGTCCAGACGATGCGCAAGGGCCGCGGGCGTGCGCGCGCCCAGGCTACCGCGCGGACGGCGCGATCATTCGTTAGGCGTCCGCTATCGACAAGCGCAGCGAGGAACGCGAAAGCCGTAAATGCGCCAAAGATCGCGACAACCCACGAACCCAGGGACATCGGTGCCCAATACTTCAGCATCGGCATCGGGATGCGCTCGGATTGGAAGAGCATGTGCCAAAACCGCAGCGGCTTCCCCAGATCGATCGTGAGCAGGAAAGCGCACGTGATGACGAGCGGAAAGGCAGCGAGATAGGCGAACCGGGTAATGGGACGATCGCGTGGGTCGCCGTTCAGCGCCGCCAGCGTCCCGACGACGAAGAGCCCGGACGCGAGTCCGCCCAGGAAGAAGTAGAGAATTATGTACCACCCCCAGTGAGGCGCGTTAGGCACGTGGCTCCTCCGCGGGTGGTACTTCCGTTGCCGCGACCTCCTCCGCGCGCTGATTACGGAAAGCCAGCGCTCCCGTCACCGCAACGGCCGCCGCGGCCACGGTGCTCAATGCCCAGCCCTCGGGGACGTTTGCAGACGCCATCCGGGGGTTCTCGGGCAGGCCATAAACGTTAGGCTTGTCCACGAGGATATAGAACGAATTGAGTCCGCCAAGGATGTCTTCCTTGCCGTACACATACGCGTCCACGCCCTGTGCCTTGAGATCAGCGACGCGTTTGTCGGCATATGTCATCAGCTCATCGACATCGCCGAAGCGGATCGAATCCGTGGGACAAGCCTGAGCGCACGCGGGTTCCTGGCCGTGCTGCAAGCGATCGTAGCATAACGTGCACTTGTGCGCCTTGCCGTCGTCGCCCATGTCGACAACCCCGAATGGGCATGCGCTCACGCACGCTCGGCAGCCATTGCAAACGTCCTGCTGTATGAAGACGGAATCGTATTCCGTGCGGATGATGGCGCCGGTCGGACACACTTCGAGGCAGGGCGCCTGCACGCAGTGCTTGCACACGTCCGACATCATCAGCCAGCGCGAACCTTTGAGGTGGCCCTGTTGCTGACGATCGTCCGGGAACTGCTCGATGAACTTGACATGGCGCCAATTGAGCGCCGACAAGCGGCCCGTGTTGTCGTACGAGTCACCCGTGAGGTCGCGCCGCCCGCCTTCTTCGGCGGGGAGGTTGTTCCATTGGTGACACGCGACCTGACAGGCTTTGCAGCCTATGCAGACGGTCGTGTCGGTGTAGAAGCCTTTAGCCATACTAGTTTCTAGCTCTTAGCTCTTAGCTCTTAGGAAGTGATGGTTCCAAGAAGCTGAGACCTAACGACGACGGACTCGCTAACCATGATAGACTCCCTCAGGTTGATCCAACGGCGCGTAAGCGAGGATCTCTGCGGGGGATCGAGCATGCAGGGCCAACTCAATCCCGGCATCGATCTGCGCTTCGGCCGCTTGCCGCTCGCGGCGGCCCACGTGTGGCAGCGGCGCATCCTTGAGCTGCTGCCTAACGGCAATCGAACGGCGGCCCGGCTGTACCTGGCACATGAATGCCTTTCCCTCGTGGATCGAGACGTTAGGATCGCCGATGAGTGCGGAGATCGAGTTGACGACGTCGCCGGTGACGATTCCGCGATAGCCCCAGTGCCAGGGCATCCCGACCTGATGTACGGTGCGCCCCTGTATGTCGAACGGACGCAGACGTTTCGTGACCAGCGCCTTGCATTCGATCGCACCGCGTGGTGTGGAAACCGTCACCCAGCCGGCGTTCTCGATGCCACGCTCGCCCGCGAGCTCCGGCGAAATTTCGACGAAAAGCTCCGGCTGCAGCTCGGCGAGCCAAGGGACCCAACGGCTCATCACGCCTGACAAGTGATGTTCTGTCAGGCGATATGTGGAGATGACGATCGGGAAGTCGGGGTTCCCGGGATCGATGTACTTGTTGCCGACGACGTTGAAGGTTTTGGCGACAGGGTTCCGGCGCTGTTTGTACAACGGGTTCTCGATCGGACCCTCCCACGGTTCGTAGTGGGTCGGCAGCGGGCCATCGATCAGGCCACTGGGCGCGAAGAGCCACGCCTTGCCGTCCGGCTTCATGATGAAGGGTGCGTCGCCGTCGTGCGCATCGACGCCGCCACGGGCCCATACACCTCGCGCGTTAGGCGGTTTCGTCACGGGGAAGTCGGGGACGTCGACGCCCACCCATTTTCTCTGTGCGTCGTCCCACCAGACGTATTTCTTGCGTTCGGACCACGGGCGGCCGGCGGGATCCGCGCTCGCGCGGTTATAGAGGATGTGACGGTTGGCCGGCCAGGCGAACCCCCACCCGAGGGAGACCCAGTCGTCGCTGACGCGAGCAGCGGCTTTGTTGACGCCTTCTTCGGGATACATGCCGGTGTAAATCCATGCGCCTGATACCGTCGATCCGTCGTCCTTGAGATCTGCAAATGATTTGACAGGAACTCGATCGGGCAACGTGTAGCCGTTGATCTCCTTCATGATCGAGACTGCCCGGGCTTCACCGTGCTCGTCTTCTTCGAAATCCCAGGTGAGCGCGAGAAATGGATCGGTTGGAGTAGCGGTGGATTGGTTAGGCGTTGCTGTCGAATCAGCAACATTTTCCCGGCGGGGGGGCCCCCCCGCGACCGGTGCTCCATACAAAGCCCTCAACCGCTTCGCCAACTGATGCGTGAACCAGATGTCACTCCGACAATCCTCCGGCGGCATCACCGCGCGATCATGCCACTGCACCAACCGCTGCGTGTTCGTGAACGAGCCGTCCATCTCCGGCACTGTCGCCGCCGGAAGAAAAAAGACCTCGGTCTGGATTTCGCCAGGCGCCGTCACGTCGGGCGCGCGCCAGAACTCCGCCGTTTCAGTCAGGAACATGTCGCGCACCACCATCCACTCGAGCTTCGCCATCGCAGCGCGTTGATACACGGCGTTCTGCCCACCCACCGCCGGATTCTGACCTAACGACATAAACCCCTTGATGACTCCCTCGTGCATCGCCGTGAACATCGGCATGTGCGAATGATCACCCACGCTTTTCGGCAACAGCTGATACCCCCACTCGTTCTCCGCTGTCGCAGCGTCCCCATACCAGGCTTTGAGGAACGACACCGTGTATTTGCGCCCGTTTGCCCACCAACCCGTGGTCGGCATCTCGCGGGTGAGATACCCCGTCAGCGTGTCGTGCTCGGGCAGCTGCGCGTTAGGCGCTGGCAAATAGCCGGGGAGCAGGTTGTAGAGCGTCGCGATGTCGGTCGACCCTTGTATCGTGGCATGGCCGCGCAACGCCATGATGCCGCCGCCCGGCCGTCCAATATTGCCCAACAAGGCTTGGACGATGCCGGCCGTGCGGATGTACTGCACACCGACTGTGTGCTGCGTCCAACCGACCGCGTATGCGAATGCCGACGTTCGCTCGCGGCCCGAGTTCTCGACGAGCGTCCGGGCAACGTGCAGGAATTGTTCCGGGGTGCAGCCACACACTTGCGACACCATCTCCGGCGTGTACCGCGCGTAGTGCCGCTTGAGGATCTGAAAGACGCAGTTTGGGTGCTGCAGCGTCGCATCCGTCCTCGGTGGCGTTCGCCGGAGATCGATCCCCGGCTGTCCCTCCTTCGTGTGCGGCTCGCTCGCTTCCGGCGCTACGCCCTGCTGCTCCTTGCTTCGCGACGTTCCCGCATAGGCCCAGCTGGTCGTCTCATACTTTCGCGTCGTTAGGTTCAGCCCGGAGAACACCCCATCCAAGTCCTCCGTATCGCGATAGTCCTCACTAATGATTGTGGACGCATTGGTGTACGCAGCAACGTACTCCTTGAACCATGCATCGTTCTGGATGATGTAGTTGACCAGACCACCCAGAAATGCGATATCCGAACCGGAGCGGATGGGAACGTACGCATCCGCCATCGCGCTCGTGCGCGTGAACCGCGGATCGATGTGAATGATCTTCGCGCCGCGCTCCTTCGCCTTCATCACCCAGCGGAAGCCGACCGGGTGACACTCGGCGAAGTTCGAACCCATGATGACGATGCAATCCGAGTTCTGCAGGTCCTGCTGGAATGTCGTCGCGCCTCCTCGTCCAAACGTGACCCCCAGACCGGGGACCGTGGACGAGTGTCATATCCGCGCTTGATTCTCGATGAAGACTCCGCCGAGCCCGCGCCAGAGCTTGGCCTGGACATAATTCCATTCGTTGTCCATCGTGGCGCCGCCTAACGAGGCGATGCCCAGCGTATGATTGACTACCACGTTGCGGCCTTCGACGGTGGCCGTGCGCCGGAACGTCGCGTCGCGCGTTTTCTTCACACGCTCCGCGATCATCTCCATCGCGCGTTCGAGCTCGATCGGTTCCCAGTCAGCGCCACCAGGCCGCCGGTAGAGCGCCTTTTTCTGACGCTCGGGATTCACGGTCAGTTGGAAACTGGCGGCCCCCTTTGGGCAGAGGTTGCCGCGATTGATCGGTGAATCGGGATTGCCCTCAACATTGACAAGCTGGCCATCCCGCACATGGAGCAGCAAACCGCAGCCGACCGCGCAGTAAGGACACACGGAAGGGACGACCCTGGTCTCGCGGATCTTCCACGGTTGCGGAAGAGTCGCCACACGGACGCTATCCTGGCTGGCGCCAAACGCGACAAGGGCGCTTAGAGAGCTCCCAGAAGCCTGTCCCGAAGTCTTCAGAAATTCGCGCCGCGTTATGCGCATGGTCGAGCTCGATGGATGAGCGATACGACAGGGACGCTTTACTACGCTGCGCACACACGGCTGGTCGCGCAAGCGATTTAGTCAGCCACGACAGCCTCAGCTTCCATCTCGACCAAATATTCGTTACCAACGAGCCCGCTTTGTACAAGCGTATTCGCTGGGCGGATGTCAGCAAACCGCTCTCCGTGCACGCGCGCAACTGCCTCCCAGTGGGTCAGGTCCCGCACAAAAAGCCGTGTGCGGACCACATCTTCCAGCCGCGCTCCAAGCGAACGCAGCGCAGCGGCAACCTTGTCGATGACAAAGTGCGTTTGTGCAATGGGATCGCCCGCCGCGATCGCCTTCTCGCGATGGGTTGCCGTCGTTCCAGACACATAGATGCGCTTGCCCACTCGGATCGCACGGCCAAAGCCAGCGAGCTCCTCCCATGTCGTTCCGCTCAGCGCGACGAGACGTCCTTCCACGTTGGGCTTCACCTCGAACGGGGCGGGGAATTCCGACACGTGATGACTCAAATCCCCAGACGCCGTGAGGTAAGGCGGGCGACGGTATTCATCGCCGCAATCGCCGGGAATGGGCGCCAGCGCGGCGACCGCATCGGCAAGCGTGGCTCGATCCATCGCATCCAGCGTGAGCGCGAAGACGCGCAGATTGTCGGCAATATGTTCAGTCTCACCCAGCCGAGCGCCCACAATAACACCCGCGACCCCAGGCTGATCGAGCACATACCGGCAAGCCACGTTAGGCATCGACACGCCATGGCGTTCGGCCACAGTGTGAACGGCGCGCAGGATTCCTTGAAAAACGTTCCAGCCGCCGGCACTCCGGATGAAACGTCCATATTTGAGTGCCGACCAGGTCGGAAGACGTTCCCAGTCAGGCGCTGGTTGATTCAGCCAGCGCGGCGACACGAATCCGCCTGCCAACGTCCCGTACGCGAGCAGCGAGATCCCATGGGCGGCACAGAACTCACTCATCCGGCGCTGGGCGCGGTGGTCGATGAGCGAGTAACACACTTGATTCGATAGCACATGCACGCCGCTCCTCACGGCGATCCGCAGGTGAGCGGTGTCGAAGTTCGTTAGGCCGATGTGCCGGATGCACCCCTCCCGCCTGAGCTCCTCAAGTGCCCAGAGATGCTCCAGCCATCGCGCGTCGTCGAAGCGCCAGGCGTGATACTGCAGCAGATCGATCTTATCGGTGTGGAGACGATCGAGCGACCGTTGCACCGCGATCCGCACGTCACTTGGCGCTACGGCGGCGGAGCCACGAAATGCGCTCGGGACCCACTTTGTGAGCAATTGCACGTCGCCTGCTCGCTCGGCGTAGCGCTGGCGCCAGCGGCCCGCGATGTCCTCGGCCGAGCCGTAATGGTCGGCCATATCGAAGCTCGTTAGGCCGGCGTCACAGTAGGCTTGCATCGCGGCAGCAGAAGCGTCGAGGTCGAGCGGCCCGCCGTGGCGTTCCATGTCGGCGACCTGCCAGAGACCGGTGACGATGCGCGAGATCGTGACGTCCGGGGCCAGGCGGTAGCGCTCTACCCGCGAAGTCATCGCACGCTACTCCGGAGGTAGCGTGCGAAAACGCGCGTCGACATCGACGCCCCTTTGACGGAGCGCGCGTCGCTCAGCCGCGTAGATCACGGTGCCAACGAGCATGACGCCTAACCAGAGCCAGGTGGCGCGGAAGTACCAGGCATTGGCGGGCTGCGTGAGGTCGCGAAATGTGTGAACGGCGAGGAAGAGACCCAGGAAAACGATACCTAACGAGCCAAGGATGATTTGCGACCCCCGCTGGCGTACCACACGGATGGCCCGCGCAAGCTCTGCGTTGCGGCTGGACAGAGTCAGCACCGTGACGCACATGATGAGAAAGTTGACCAGCATCGCCGTGACGAGGATGTCGACGCCGAGGAAGAACGTCCCCGCGAAGTGCGAGCCAAGAATACCTAACGAGGCCATGAGACCGCTGAGCACGATCGCGATGTGCGGGGTGTGGCGCGTGGGATGCACGCTCGCGACGGCGCGCGGGAATATCCCATCCTCCGCCCAGGCGAACATGAGCCGCGACACCGCCAAGAGCATGGCCGGCAGATCATTCGTAAGCGCTGTTGCAGCACCCGCCACGATCAGGACCGTCCAACCGGGCGCGAGGACGTAACCCAGGAGCCCGGGAGCGGTGACATCACGCACGAGGGCCTCCTGCGCCACGAACCACCATGGCACCGTGTGATACACAGCCGCCACGAACGAGAGGTAATAGGTCGTTACGACCACGATCGCGAGCGTGATCGCGAGCGGCAGCATGCGCTCAGGGCGCTTGGCTTCACCGCCGGCCTGCGCGATGGAATCGAAGCCAATAAAGCTAGAAAACAGAATGGCAGAAGCAGTGAGCAGCGTGCCGAGTGATACTGGCGCTGGGGGTGCCGCTCCAACGGCGCGTCCATCGCGGCGGAGAACGGCCTCGGCGAAATCGCCCTGGTTGTACAGGAGGCCCACGACGATGACGACGGCACCAAGCGCGAACATCAGAAACATGAGAGGCACCAGTGTCCGCTCGTATAGCTTCAGGCCGCGCAGGTTGACCGCGACAAACGTCCAGAGGATCGCGAGAGACACCACTGGATGCAGGGCACGCGATGAAATGGCCTGCGCCAAACCGACCCAGCCTAACGCGATGGCGATGTCGCGCAGGAAGAAAATCAGGACGTAGGCGACGACGCCGATCGCAATCGACAAACCGAACCACTGCGAAAAACTGGCGACGAAGCCGAGATAAGGATTCAAACCGCGACTGGCATAGACGTAGCTCCCACCGGCGCGGGGCATCGCCGAGGCGAGTGTGGCGTACGCCATCGCGGCGAGCACCGCGGGCACTGCCGCGATCAAGAACGCCGTGAGCACATGCGGACCGATTCCGGGCACCGTTCGGTGGATCATGAACGGAATGACGTTGATCGCCGCGCCGACCATGGAGCATATGCCGGTCGCCGTTAGGCCGAGGAGACCGAGTTGACGCGTGAGACCTGCGCGCGGTGGTCCGCCGGTCACGCCAACTTCCCGCGTACGCGCAAGCTCCGGTGCGCTACGCGATGCGTTCATCGGCCTGTGAGTGGGAGTGGCGCCAACACGACGGGAGAGTAACTTCGCGCGATCCCACACAATTGGCGAGGCCTCCATGCGCACTTTCCGTTCTCTTCTATTGCTGGCGGCACTGGCGGCGTGTGGCGACCGAACCGGCGTGAAGACCGATTCGTTAGGCGCGAGCACGGCGGCACTACCCGCCGGAGAACACATGCTCGCCGTGCCGGACGGATCCATCTGGTACAAAGTGTCCGGCAGCGGCACAGGCGCACCTGTCATCCTGCTGCACGGCGGACCGGGCTTCAGCAGCGTGTACCTCAAATCGCTCGACGCGTTAGGCGACGACCGTCCGGTGGTACGCTACGATCAGCTTGGCGGCGGTAAATCCGAAGGGTTGACGGACACCGCCAAATTCAACATCGCGCACTTCGTCGCGGAGCTCGACTCGCTGCGTTCGGCGCTCGGCTACGAGCGCGCCCACATATTGGGACACTCGTGGGGGACGATTCTGGCAGTCGAGTACTACAAAGCTCATCCAGAGCGCGTTATCTCGCTCACGTTAGGTAGCCCCGCGCTCGACATCCCGCAGTGGGAGAAAAACGCGCGACGGCTCGTGACGACCCTTCCTGATTCGGCGCAGCGCGCGATTCGCGTGCGTGAGGCTGAAAAGAAGTACGACGCGCCCGACTACCAGGCGGCCCTCAACGAGTTCTACGGTCGCTATGTGTGGCGCCAACCTCCGCCGCCCGCGGATCTGGATAGCCTGATGAAGACCGCCAATCAGGGCATCTATATGTACATGCAGGGACCGAGCGAATTCACGATCGTGGGGACACTCAAGCAGTACGACGCCAAGCCGTTCCTCAAAGAGATCAAAGTCCCCACACTGTTCACCGTGGGCGAATTCGATGAAGCCGATCCTCCCACGGTGCGACGGCATGCGGCGCTGGTGCCGGGAGCGCGTGTCGTCGTGATCCCCGGTGCGGCGCACATCACGACGTGGGACAACCCGGCGGAGATGACGCGGGTGGTGCGCGAGTTCCTGCGCGAGGTGGATGCTGGAAAGGCGGCGCCAAAGTAGCGCGCGCATCGCCCTTAGCAGCGTGTAGTCCGCGGCGCCGCTAGGATTTTGGCACCGCATCGGATGTTGGCCTCAACGCGCCGTGTATCGGGGCGTACTTTTGGGCATGCCCAACATCGCCATCAGTCGCGTCATTGCGGTCTCCCTAACCGCCGCTCTCGCCATTACCCCAGCCCAGGCCCAGCTTGGCGCCCGCACAAAGTGGGATACTCTGGCGCGCAACCTGTTCAAGGAACTGGTCGAAATAAACACCACCCACAGCGTGGGCGACTCACACCAGGCGGCATTAGCCATGGCCGCACGCGTCAGGAGCGCCGGCTTCGCCGACTCGGACGTCGTAGTCATCAAGAACGCGGACAAAAAGGGCAACCTGCTCGTTAGGCTTCGCGGCCGGCAGACAGGAAAGAAGCCTATAATGCTTCTCTCACACCTCGACGTCGTAGAAGCCAAGGCAGAAGACTGGACGCTCCCGCCGTTCAAGTTCGTGGAGCAGGACAGCACGTTCTACGGCCGTGGCGTGGCGGATGACAAGGACGACGGCGCGATGCACCTCGCCATCGTTATGCGTCTCAAGGCCGAGGGCTACGTTCCGGACCGCGACATCGTGGTAGCGCTGACCGCCGACGAAGAGGGCGGGCCGGCCAATGGCGTCGAATATTTGCTGGAGAAGCATCGCGCGCTCATCGATGCCGAGTACGTCTTCAACGAGGGTGGCGGGGGGCGCGTGCGCGAGGGAAAGAAGCTCTCGCATGACATCCAGGCGAGCGAAAAGAAGTTCCAGAACTTCCAGCTCGAGGTTACAAACCCCGGTGGGCACTCATCCCGCCCAGTCAAGGACAACGCGATTACACACCTGGCAGATGCCCTCGTGAAGGTCGGCGCCTTCGACTTCCCCGTGCATTTGAACGAGATCACACGGGAATACTTCAAGCGCTCGGCCGCCATCACCGAAGGGAAGATCGCCGATGCTATGCGCGCCATCGTGGCCAACCCTAACGATGCTCGGGCAGCCGGCGTCCTGTCCGAAGATCCGGCGTACAATTCGCAGCTCCGCACAACGTGCGTCGCCACACTGCTGAATGGCGGGCACGCGAGCAATGCGCTGCCGCAACGCGCACGCGCCAATGTGAACTGCCGGATCCTTCCGGATGAATCTCCGGAAGACATCAAGAAGACGCTGGAGAGAGTGATCGCCAACCCCAAGGTTATCGTCACCCCTGAGGGGGCGGCGCGCAACTCACCGCCTTCGCCGCTCACGCGTGAGCTGATGGGGGAGATCGAGCGCCTAACGAAAGAGATGTGGCCCGGCGTGCCTGTCATTCCCACCATGAGCACGGGCGCCACCGACGGCCTGTTCCTCCGGAACGCAGGTATCCCGGTCTATGGTGTTTCAGGATTCTTCTATCCGGAGACATACGCGCACGGCATGAACGAACGCATCCCGGCGCGCGCCTTTTATGAAGGGATGGAGTTCATGTACCGCCTCGTGAAGAGCCTCACCGGAACACGCGTACCCGTGAGCTGATCCATGCCCATGCCCGAGCGGTATTACCGCGAGCTTGTCCAGAGACATCTGGAAACGGAACGACAAGCGAAGCGCGATACCTGGCGTGAGTGGATCCGCGTCCTGAGCGGAATCTTTTTCTGGACGCTACTCGGCTTGCTCGGCCTCGCTCTCGCTTTTCATACGTACGATCTGGATCGCGCCTGGGTCTATTGGTGGGCGGGTGCGTTTGTCTGGGTGACGGGCGTACTGGGCACCTGCCTGGCGGCGTATTTACGCGGAGTACATCGCGGAGACTGGATCTAGCGGCACTCCTACGAGCGTGGTAGCGGGAGACCGCGCGCCAGTTAGGCGCTCATGCCGTAGATTGGCGTCATCCCAATCTGGAGGCGGCAGTGATGTGCCTAACGCGTTCGTCGATAATTCCGGCGTTGGTTGGTGTCCTCGTCGCGAAATCCGTAGCCGCGCAGATACCGGACAAGTTCACGAACCTCAAAGTCCTGCCTGCCGGTATTCCGCGCGACAGCCTGGTCAACATCATGCGCACGATCTCACTGTCGCTGAACGTGCGATGTCAGTTCTGTCACGTGGGAGGGGATGGCGTGTCGTTCGCCGGCGTCGATTTCGCCAAAGACGACGACCCCGACAAGCTCAAAGCGCGCTTCATGTTGCAGATGGTCGATAGCCTGAACCGCGTGGTAATCCCCAAGCTCCCCGGAGTCAGCGCCAACCCAGTCAGGATCGAGTGCAAGACCTGCCACCGCGGAGTGAACAAGCCGCTCCTTCTCACGCAAGCGCTCGAGCGCGTGCGCGCCGATTCGGGGATCAATGCCGCAGTCGCGCGCTACCGCTTCCTCCGCCAGAACGCTGGCATGGCCGGCGCTTACGATTTCGGCGAGTGGGAGATGAACCTCTGGGCCGAAAAATTGGCCACTGGAGGTCGACAAGCGGATGCGATCGCGGTCTATCAGCTCAACCTCGAGTTCTTTCCGAGGTCCGTCTCCATCCTGACTACGCTCGGCCGGTTGCTGGAGCCCACGGACAAGGTAAAAGCGATCGAGTATTACGAGCGCGCCCTCACGATTCAGCCGCAGATTCCGGGGCTGCGACTGCGCGTGGATAGTCTCAAGGCGGCGCGAAATTGACTTAGCATGAACGGCGTCGGATTTTGACCTACACTCGTCCTCCTCTCCGTCTCTTGCCGTCCCGATCATGACAACGTCACGCCGCGACTTCCTCCGCATCGCCGCCTCGGGCAGCGGCGCCCTTGGCTTGGCGCTGAGCGCTGCGCCCGCTCGAGCGCTCGCACCATTCAGCATCTCCGTGCCTAAGCAGAAAGCGAAGCTGCGGATCCTGATTCTTGGCGGGACGAACTTTATCGGTCCACATCAAGTGCAATACGCACTCGATCGGGGCCACACGGTTACGCTGTTCAATCGCGGGCAGACCAATCCACATCTATTTCCTAACGTGGAGAAGCTGATCGGCGACCGGAACAACAACCTCAAAGCCCTCGAAGGGCGTGAGTGGGACGTGGTCATCGACAACTCGGCGACCGATCCCAAGTGGGTGGAGCTGACGGCGAGTCTGCTGCAGAAGAAGGTGAAACGGTACCTGTTCGTGTCGACGCGGTCCGTCTATTTCGATACGAGCATCGTCCCGATGACGGCTGCGGCACCGGTGTACACGCGCGAGAACACGCCGCTGCGAGAAGGACAAAACCTTCCGTACGGGCTCGCCAAGGCCGAATCCGAAAAAATCACGCGCAAGTATTTCCCGACAGGCGCGCTCATCGTTAGGCCGTCGCTCATTGTTGGTCCCGGCGACCTCACGGATCGATTTACGTATTGGCCTGTGCGGATCGAACGAGGCGGCGAAATCCTCGCCCCGGGAGACGGCAGCGATCGTGTACAGGTGATCGACGCGCGCGACCTGTGCGAGTGGATCATCCGACTCTGCGAGAACGAGGTGACCGGCACATATAACGGACTGGGTCCGAAGAACGGTTATTCGTTTGCCGAGCTGTTGCATGGGATCAAGGCCGTTACGACGTCGGACGCGGTGTTTACGTGGGTCGATACCGATTTTCTCACACAGCACGACGTGCGTGGCTACCGCGAGATGCCGGTGTGGCAACCTTCGCGGGGGCGAACGGCCGGGTTCGGCCGCTTCGACATCAGCCCGGAGATCGCGTTAGGCCTAACGTTCAGACCGCTGGCAGTAACGGCGAAGGATACGCTGGACTACTACCACGCCCAGCCACCCGAGCGGCAAGCTACGCTTCGGGCCGGCATTACTGCTGAGCGAGAAAAGCAGGTCCTTGACGCATGGAAAGCGCGGACACGCTCAGGCGGCGCTTAACGAGCAGGTTCCCGGAACTGTAAAGCCAAAGTGGTGCATGGTTTGCGTTAGTACCATGCACAGTGACAAAGCCTTGCTCAATTGGTGAATCGAGGCTGAGGTCGCTCATGGAGGCTCGCAGTGAATAACAACGAACTCATCATTCACCCTTCTGCTACCAGTCGAGACACACTGATTGTCGGCGCCATAGCTGGTCTTACCGCAGGTTTGGCGATGGCGCTCTGGGGAGTTCTTACGTCGATCTGGCACGGCCTGGATCTTCTCGCATCATTCCAGATGATCGGCGCGACGTTTCTTGGGCCCGATGCGACCGAAGCGGGCCTCGGCATGACCCTGTATGGCGTCGTTCTACACGCCATGACGGCGGCTGCATTCGGTATCCTATTCACGATGTTCCTACCGCAGAACTCGACGACGAAGTACGCGAGCGCTGCGGGCTTGGGTTTCGGCATGGCGATCCTTCTCGCCATGACATTCGTTGTAACGCCGATCGTCAACCCGGTCCTTCGACACACAGTTGCATCGCTGCCGAAGTCCTGGGTCATTCAGCACGCGTTGTTCGGTCTGACGTTAGGCATCGTCCCGACGCTGTGGCGGATGTATCACTCGGACAGCATTCGGGTGCGGTGGCGCGATCATGGTGCCGTCGTCGTTAGGCGCCCGAACGCGCTTCCCGTGCCGCGTGCATTCGTGACGCCGCGAACCACCCGAGTCCTCCACCGATCCGCCGTCCGGCGGGCGGTTCGTACCCCAACGCCCATCGGTCCCCAGCAGGCAATTTCCTAGCGCTTACGGCTGAGCTCGTAAGCAAGCTGATCATCGGCGCGCGAGTTGCACTTACTCGCGCGCCGAGTCGCATGGTGTTTTTGCGATCCCTATCGTCCCATTCGCTGGGGTGCTTGCCTTGGCTATCCGTCGAATGACTAGCGAAGTAGCGGTTGTCCAACACGAGAGTGTCGGGGATACGGTGCTCGCTGGCGCGTTAGCAGGGGCGATCGGCGGCGCCCTTCTTTTGGCAGGTGCCATGACCGCTGCTGCCATGGGCGGAATGGACATTCTGTCACCAATACGCTTGATAGGCGCGACATTTCTGGGTTCCGGCGCGCTTGAAGGCGGCGCCGCAACCGTCGCGTTTGGATTAACGATTCACATGGCAGCGTCGATCGCATGGGGGATCCTGTTCGCCGCCATATTGCCCCGAGTGACATCGATCGCGGCCGCTCTTGTGGCCGGTCTCGCGTTCGGACTCATGGTGATGCTCCTCATGCTCTACCTGGTGTTGCCGCTCGTGAATCCAGTCATGCATCAGGCGGTTGATGGAACGAACGCCTTTGTGTTCTCGCATCTGCTGTTTGGATTGGCATTGTCGCTAGTCCCGATCCTGCGACACCGCTTCGCCACGGGCCTGGACTGAGATCGGTCCTCGACCTTGCGCCTCGGTGCCAGTTACGAGCACCGTCAGGGCTTCATGCGAACCATCATCGCAAGTGTTGGTGGGACCGATGGTGACACCGCACTGGCCGCACTACTCACCGAGCGCTTGGCGCGTGACGCGCCGATTGCCGCAGCTCGCGTCGTGGTCGAGGATTTGAGCGGCGATCCGACCGACGTCGCGCAACGGTTGGAAGACGAATGGCCGCGTTTCGATCGCGTGATCTTCGTGGGCGCTGTGGCGCGAGATCGACCTGCTGGGACCGTCGCTGCTTATCGCTGGGATGGTGATGCGAGCTCACCCGCGGAAGCCGATGAGTATGCCCCGTTCGACACGATGCTGCTCGCCGTTAGGCAGCTCGTGGACGTTCCTGACGAAGTCATCATCGTGGAGCTCGAGCCCGATGATCATGACGGCGTGAGACACATGAGTCCCGCAGTCGTCGCCGGGCTCGAGCGTGCGTGCATACTGTCGAGGCGTTTCGCTACGAATGGCAGTGTGGCTGCCGATCTGCCACGCGCAGCGTTAGGCGCTGTGCGCGGGTCCCTGCCGTAGCCGCCTCATCCAGTTTTTGCGCGCGACATAAACGAGCTCGCGCGTTTGTTCCGCGCTGTGTGGTCCAAATGCTGCAGATCTCATCTCCGCTTCCGCGAATAACATGCGGAGACGTGAACACGAGTGTGCCAGCGTATCGGCCACTGAGACGAATACGAGAGGAGGTACTGGAATCTCCCCTGATGAGGTGTGCGGTCCCCTCGTTAGGAACGAACCCGGCCGCGTCGGAGGAGTGCTAATGGCCGAAAACAGAGATTTCACATGTCGCGCTTGTGGCGCACAGTTCGATACGCAAGACAAGCTCGACAAACACAACAGCCGCGAGCACTCGTTGCACGGGATGCGCAGCGGCCAACCGGGCGAGAGCGGAACGCAGCGAAGTAGCCAAGCCGGTTCGACGGGCAGTACCGGACAAGTAAGCGAAGGCGGGAACGAACAGGTGTTTGGGAACTCGCCTGACGAGCCGGGCTCTTCTGCCCAGCGCGATCCTGATGGATCGCGGGATGAAGATCGCTAAACGACTTCGCAGCGACGCCGAGTGAAGCGATAGAAAAAGCGTTCGATTCTAGCGAGGTGCGCGGTCCGCCTCGTTAGGAATTCAGAGACCGCTAATGGAGAATGTAACAATGGCTGATACGAACAAGGGCTACGGAAACCAGAATCCTGGCCAGCAGGGTCAGGGTGGGCAATCCGGTCAGCGAGGCAATGAGGGATACGGAGACAGCGGCGTCGATAAATCACGCCAGGGTGGACAGTCCGGCCAGGGCACGCAGCGTCCGGGCCAGGGTGGACAGCAGGGTGGACAGCAGGGTGGACAGCAGGGTGACCAGGGGATGGGCGATCGCGGAACGCAACGCGAACGCGATCAGGGCTTCGGTGAAGGTGGCCAGCGCGGCCAGGGTGGACAGAGCGGTCAGCGTGGCCAGGGCGGCACGTCGACCCCTGACGTTGACGAGGGTTAAATAGCCCCGCACGCCTCAGCGCGGCACCGCGTTATGCGGCTGCCGCGCTGATGTTTTTCAGACGAGCTCTACCCGTTAGGCGCGCGACAAAGTGACGGGCGTCACCGCACTCTGTCGCTTGTCCGCGCGGAAAGCCCGCGCGTTGCGGCATTCATGTTGCCACGAGAGGCGTAGTTAACCGCTTTTCAAAGAGGAGTGAGACATGCGAGCGCAGGATCTCATGACCCCCAGTCCAGCGTGCATCAGTGCCAATGAGAATCTGCGTAAGGTGGCGCAGCTCATGGAGGACCACGACTGCGGCTGCATACCGGTGGTGGACGATCGCGATAACAGACGAGTCGTCGGAGTCATCACCGACCGCGACATCGCCATACGGGCGATAGCGCAAGGAAAAGGACCGGAAACGAAAGTCACTGAAATCATGACGGCGGACGCCACATGCTGCTCCGTCGACGACGATCTGGATGCTGTAGAACAGGTGATGGCGGAGAAGCAAATCCGCCGCGTGGTGATTGTCGATGCAGATGGCTATTGCCGCGGTATCATCGCACAAGCCGACCTGGCGCGAGCCGCAGATCGGCTGCCGGAAGGCGAACATGACTTGGCACGCGTGGTCGAGCGCATCTCGCAGCCGGCGGAATCGCCGGCGCGCTAGGCGCTCTTGAGTTCGAACTCTACGAGGACACTGAATCATGAAAACGCGACACGCACTGACCGCATTCTGCCTGGCGACCGTCGTCGCCTGTGGCGGGCGCGATACCGATTACGACGACACCGCTGGGGTGCGCGTCGATTCGGCCGCCGGCGTTGCGGACCTAACGCGAGAGTACACGGAGGCTGAATTGTTGGGCCTCGTGGGCCTCGCGAACGAAGGCACAATTGAAATGGCCAAGCTCGCTCAGAACATGGCCACCACGCCGGAAGTGAAATCGCTCGCCGCGAAGGCCGTCGAAGGCCACACCGCCCTCGACAAGAAGGCCAAAGACCTGGCAGCGCAGCTCAACCTCACGCCCACAGTTCCCCAAGCCGATGAAAGCCTCGGGGAAGACCACCGCAAATGGATGGAGCACCTGAACTCCACGCAGAAGGGCAACGAATGGGATGCTGCATATCTCGACCATGAGATCCAGCGGCACGAGACGGTGCTCGACGAGACGAAGGATGCACTCAACCGCGAGCAGCGCGCCGAAGTAAAGGCGTTCCTCGAGGAAGTGAAGACGCACATCGAGGGTCATATCGATGTGTACCGCCAGACGAGAGACAAACTGCGAGCCTAACGACTAAGCTCAAAGCTTTTTACTCACAGCTGTTGACTCAAAGCTTTAGTTTCACAGCTCACTGCTATGGAACTAAAGCTCTGAGTTAACAGCTGTGAGTTTAGAAGCTATGAGACGTCACTTGGCCTTGGCTGCGTCGGTCCGCCTAGACCGTAGGTCGCCGTAATCTGGCATCGTCGTGACGAGACCATAATCAGCCAGGTTGCGGCTGGTCCCGGCGACGAGCTGGTCGTTCAAGTGGGTGAGGAAAAAGTCGAACGGATCTTTCTGATCGCCGTCGACGATCTGCAAGTCGGTTGCGTTCATCGTGAGCTTCCCGAAGCGCAACACGCGACCCTGATAAAACATGTAGTTCTTGACTTTCTGCGCGGGAAGCAGACGTGGCACCGTACGCGGCGTCCGACTCGTTAGGACCTGGATGACGTGCCCGTTGAGAACCTGCACCGACTGAACGCGGCTTTTGATGCGCGGCGGTGGAAGCAACAACTCCGGCGACATGATGAAATCGTCGCCGTCCACCTGCACGCCGCGGCCCGGACGCACCTTCACGAACTTCTCCAACTCGAGCCCGAGAAAGTCCATCAGCCCGCCGACCTTGAGTCCCAGTACCTTGACCGACGTTGGGTGGAGGCGGAGACGGCCGTCCGCTGTCACGCTGATACGCGACTTGATCTTGAATGGCAGGTTGATCGCTTTGTCCAGAACTCCCGTTTGCACGAGCTCCGACCCTTCGATCTTGACTTCGAGTTTCTTGATATCGGCGCCGGGGTAGTTGAAGACATACGTGTTGAGGAGCGCTGTTAGGCTCGTCGGCGAGACCGCCACGACTGCAGAATCGATGGCGATGTCAAACGACGACGGATCGTCGAACCAGGGTGGCTCGTTATGGCGCGTTCCGCGCAGAGTCCCGCGGAGATACCCGATTCGGAGTACCACGCGATCGTCCACCCGATAATCGACGTTGCGCATCTCCGATTCCACCGGGCCAACGGTCGTCTCGGCGGCGCGCGCCAACACCCGTGGGAGCGGCCGCGCAAACCGGGGTTGTGCATGCGCAACCGTCGCGACCGCTAGTGCCGTCAGGATGAGAGCGCGTTTCATAGTTGACTGGTGCTGCATCCACTGCGCCACATCCGCCTTCAACTATCGTCGTGATTTGACGGGCTCTACGGCATTGAGCCCGTCCAGGGCATCTCTAATCGGTGTGGCGCCACGAACCCACCAGGCGCGGCTGCTCGGTTGGCTGACTCGAGCCACCCTCCGGCTCCATCGTTAGGCCGCACAAGTCGATGAAGCCCGCGTCGTTGATGACGTTGCCAACAGGAATGATCGCGGTGAGACGCCCGTTAGCGTCGGTATTGAAAGTGCCCATCGACATGGGCGCTTTATTCTTTGCAATCGCCCAAAGTTGATACGTTTTCCCCGCCGGGGCGCGCGGGACGTTGAATGCCGTGACGATGAAGATGTTGCGCGTGTGATTCCAGAAAACGCGCATCGACGGCTTCTCTCCCGTTGGACTCAGGGAGACAACGTGTACCTCGGGGCCAAAGAACGCCGCGATAGTCGAGTCGCGCGCTCCCAGCTCGGCACGAACAGAATCGAGCGCGAGGGCGAGCTTCGCACGCTCCCCACGCTCGCCACGCAATTCAACCCCGGTGAGGACAGCCAGCGTTAGGCTCGCGGCCGCGGCGAGCCACGCGACGGTGGGGAAAAGACGCACCCGAGACGTCCGTACGAGCGGCCGGACATCGCGCGATTCGCGCAACACTCGGTCACGCAGCGCGCCAGGTGCGTGCGCTGGCGGCGCGGCGTAGGCGAGCATCGCCGCAGTCTCCTGCAGCTCCTGAACCTCGGCCCGACAGGTCGCGCACTCCGCGAGGTGCTTCTCGAATGCGGCGCGGTCCTCACCCTCGAGAGAGCCTAACGCGTAGGCAGCGGCCGATCCCATCCACGGTTCGTGAGTCATACAGCCACTCCGCGTTCCGTCAGGACCGATCGCAGATTGTGCAGTGCCGCTTGCAGGTTCGCTTTCACGTTCGGTATCGGTTGGCGCAGCTCGGATGCGATAGCCTCCACACCGAGTCCGCCGAAATATGCCAGGGCCAGGGCGCTCCGCTCCCCCTCGGACAACGCGGCGAGCGCCGATGTCACTGCCGCTTCATGTCCGCGTCCATCCTCCGTTCCCAAGGTGGCTTCAAAACTTTTTCGCCGCCCGTATGCTGTGCGATTTTGCATAGCCCCCGCTCTAACGGCGCGCATTACAGAGCTGAAGAACCGGCTGTTCGACGTGACACCTTTCCGCCAGGTAGCTGAGAAGGCCTCGCTCACGACGCGCTCGGCAATGGCAGGGTTACCGGTGATCGAAACCGCCAGCCGATACGCCAGCGCACCGAAGCGATCATAAAGCTCGCCCACGGAGCTCGGTGATTCGACGGCGTTCATCGAGGGATGCACAACATCCCTATGCTACGCCGCCCGACGCTCAACGGATTGCCGCGGTCCGGTCACTTCGGGGCTCCCACAACCGGTCCAGCGCGACGCCGAAGACGACAAATAGCGGGAGGAAGAGCAGGAGGCGTGTGGTATCGACTGGATTGAGGCCGCGGAGCGTGATCGCGAGGAGTACGCCCCCGAACACGATCCTGGCCAACGGCGGGTGCCGACGGAGCATCACTCGGCTCGCAGTGTAGAGCAACCCCGCAACGAGGCCCGAGACGGCGCCCAGCATTATTACGGTGAACGTGCCGCCTACAGAGAAGCCTGTGGGGGCTCCCTGTGTCGTCGCGATGGCGCGCATGGCTATGCGTCCGCCAATTCCGAGGAAGGTGAGTCCCAGGAGGGCGCCAAGCAGGGCGCCACGCACCCAGGGAGCCCACCCCGGGCGCCGCGCCGCGTGGGGGATGCCTAACGAGGCTGTCATGGCGCGGCAGAGAGAGTTAGCTGGCTAGCCGTTGTCGGCGCGAAAAAAGAGGAGGGAATGACGCCAACGTTATAGAGCGTTTACAGGAGAGAGAAGTCCCGGGCCCCCCCGTTGCCATCCGGTTAGCCCGGTTTCCATCTCATCCGCGCCAAAGCTGTTGATCTTGTCGATCTCCGCGAAAACCGGGGACGGCACGCAGAACGAAAAAAGGGCGCCAGCTGCGGCGCCCTTTCATCTTCTTGGTTAGGCACCTACTTCGCGGCCACAGCGACGCGTTTGTCCGAATTGATGAAGGCGATCAAGGGCGCGATCTCGCTTTGCTTGAGATGGGGATTTGGCATCTGCCAACCATCCGGGCGCGAGGACGGTTTGATCCGCGGGTTCGCCAGGAACTCAGCCAGATAGCTCGGCGCGAATTTCTTCCCAGTCAGCTCGGGCGCTGCATCCCCCATCTCGGATTTTGCATCGCTGTGCGTATGGCACGTAACGCAACCCTTGGCGACAAAGAGACGCCGCCCGCGGTCGTCTGGAGCTGGCGGGGCGGGCGCCGCGGATCCGGCAGCGATGACCTTGATGGGGAGGAGCGTGTTCTTGGCCTTCATGAAGCCGCTCTCGATCGTCACCGTCCAGTCGCCCGCGTTAGGCAGCGTCAGCGTGGCCGCGTAATGGCCAAACTCTTTCATTGGCTTGGCGGCGACGTGAACCTTTGCGGATCCGGACCGCGCGATCACTGTCCCATTGAGGTTCGGCAGCAGACCTTCGGCATGCTGCCGCACGGTGTACGTCAGCGTGACGGGTTGGCCGGCAACGGCATAGTCGGGGAGGTCCTGGACGCTGACTATCGCCCATCCTCCAGCGCCGTTAGCAAATGCGGCGAGCAGCGCCGCAGCGGGTATCGTGAGAAACCAGCGCTTCCTTTTCATGGAACGCTCCTTCGTAGACGGGACGTCGGGACGACTCCCACCTTGGATGCCGCTAGCCGCTCAACTGCTGCGTTGACTAGTGCAACTGCCGAAGTCGGGTGATCTCGGAGGGATCGCCGGTTAGCTCCCATCGGGTCAGTGTAAGCGGGATCATCCCGGCCTTGTTGAGCTCGTCCATGAACCCCTGAAGTGAGAACCGGTCACCGAGCTGGCGAGACCGGTCCGCCATGAGCTGCTCTATCTGGACCTTGCCGATGACGTAGCTCGTCCCGTAGCTGGGTTGCTGCAAGTACAGGTGCTGTTCACCCCACACGGTGTTTCCGTCCTCACGCAGCCAACCGCGCGGTGTCCATTCTGACGCAAATTTCACCGCTTCCGCCATGTTGTATTCGTTGGAGTGCATCCGCAGGTCGCCTAACGCGCGGGCTGCGCGCTGCGCCAGCAGGATCCAGATGAGCTCACGCGCGCG
>DATFBW010000078.1:0-22827 GCA_035253645.1 Gemmatimonadaceae bacterium
TGCGCGGCTCAAGGCGCTCGTTGCATGTAGCGGCGCGACGTGCCGGAAATAGCCTAACGCTGTTCGACAATGTGGCCGACCATCCCGACCGGTTCCCCTTTGGACATCGCCGGCGTCCCGACCACATATAAAACGACTCCCGTCATGGTCGCGCGCACCACCGCGATCTCCTTTCCGAAATAGTCGGTCAGCCGGCCGAGCGGCGTCCCTTTCTGCACGGTCTCTCCGCGCTGCACGAGCGCGTGCCACGTGCCGCTCTCGGGACTCGTTAGGACTTCGGTCCGGTCGATCCACAAGGGATGCTCGACGTATTCCTTCGGTCCGGGCACCATATCCAGATGCCGCAGCAAACGGAGCACGCTCCGCACATTGCGCGCGGTCATCTCCTCGTCAGGCATGCCCAGGTATCCGATCTCGGTTGTAATCGCTGGCTTTCCGCGAAGCAACGCGGTGTTTGTCGTGTAGACCGAAGCCGCAGGATCGCGCGGCCGCCCCGTATCGATGATGATGTGATCATTCCCCCACGCGAGCGCCATGAGTTTCGAGAGCGAATCCACGCGTGGATCGATACGATGATCGATCCAGTAGGTGTATGGTCGCAGAGACTCGTTTCCGTCGCCGGCGTGCATGTCTACCAGATAATCGGACTTGTCGATGATCTGCGTGGTGATTGTATGCGCAATGCGCTCGGTGACTGTGCCGTTAGGCTGCCCCGGATACACGCGGTTGAGGTTCTTCTGGTCCCACGGGTTTCTATAGATCGTCCGATGAACGAAGGACGGGAGGTTGGCGACATGCACGAGCACGAGTGTGCCGCGCATCTCGTTCGGATCGACACCCTCACGCACGCGCTGCAGGGCGATTATCGGTGCGACCTCGGAGCCGTGCGTGCCTGCAATGAGTGCGAGCGTGGGACCTGGTTGCCGTCCGCGCAAAACAGAGATGGGGATGCGCGTCGCCGAGTCGACCCCGGCGGCGACAGCGAGATACCCTGACGCCTTATCCCCTGGGCGTGCGGTGACGGAACCGATCGTCACGACCTGCATGGTGAGGAACGACGCGAGAACTAGCACGGTGCAAATTGTTAAGGTCTCCAGCTTCGGACGACGAACTGCCGAGCTTGCTCGAATCCTTGCGACGACTGCGACGGCACACGACAATGGAGGTCGCCGTTATGTCTATCGGCGGTCCCCCGCAAACCCCGCCGCTCCCCACCTAACGAGGGCTCGTTATGCGACGATACCTGATCCCCGCTGCCATCGTGTTGCTCGCGGCCTGCACATCGAACACACCGGATGCCGGCGACTCCGCGGCTCCGGCAGCAACAGGGCCCGCCCCGGGTACCACGGAGTGGAAGATACAGACGATCTCCAGTGCTGCACCCTCCACAATCGGCGCCAACGCCACGATCATTGATTGGAATGACTCGCTCAAGGCACCGGGAACGGAGCTGCGCAAAGGGACCAATGGCTGGACCTGCATGCCGCTGCAAGCACCACCTGCAGGAGGCTACACGACGCCGAACGAGACCGCAGCATGGTGCGCAGACAGCAGCGCGATGGCATGGGCCGACGCGTACCTGAAAAAAACCACGCCACGAATCACAGGGCTTGGCGTCGCCTACATGCTGCACGGAGACCTGGGCGTCAGTAACACCGATCCCTTTGCCATGGCGGCAACTGCAGACAACGATTGGGTGACAACCGGCCCGCACATCATGATCATGCCGATGGACCCCAAGCGCATCGAGCACATCACCACCGATCATCGCACAGGGGGACCGTATTTGATGTGGAAGGGGACCCCCTACGCCCACATCATGATCCCCGTTGCGGCGGAACATCACTAGGATTCGACGAACGCCTAACAGAGCGCCGGCCTACAAGGCCGGCGCTTCGTTTATCCGCTCAGCGCAACCTCGCCCTCGCACCTCGCATTTAGGTTTTCCAAACCTCGCCTAACAAGCGCATCCAGTTCCCGCCCAGGATCTTCTCAATGCGACCAGAGGAATGGCCAGCGGCGGCCAAGCGGTCGGCGACAAGCTCCATCCGCCGCGGCGAATTAAATTCCGGGACATAGTTAAAGACGTTCTCGTCCTCGCCGGGCGCCGAGACGCCCCGCTCGCGTCGAACTTTGACGAAATCGGCGTGGACTTTCCGAAACTCGGGCGTAAGCTCGAGTGGTGTAGTCGACAGGTCGCTACCGATACCCACGTGGTCTTCGCCGCAGATGTTGATGCAGTGTGTCATGTGACGTAGAAAGTCGTCGGCGGTTGGCTGCCCCGACGCGCGAAGAAACGGCATCATGAACACGCCGATCATTCCACCGCGATTCGCCAAGGCGCGCAGGATGTCGTCTGGCTTGTTGCGCGGCACGTTATTGACAGCCGCAGCCCCACTGTGCGTCGCTGCGATCGGCGCGCGGGAGGCCGCGATCGCCTGACGCGTGGTCTCCCAACCCACGTGACTCACGTCGACGAGCGCACCGAGCTCGTTGAGCTTCGCGACGATTTCTCGGCCATACGGCTTGAGTCCTCCGTCGTTAGGTACGAGACATCCATCCCCCACCAGATTGCTGCCATTGTACGTGAGCTGCACGATGCGCACGCCTAACCGGTGGAACAAATCCACCCGGTCGATCTTATCCGCGTAGGGAACTGTGTCCTGAAATCCGAGGATAACCCCGAGGCGCCTGGTTTTTTTCGCGGCGCGAATGTCGTTGCGGCTGCGGATCTGCACAAAGGCGTTAGGGTGCCGTTCGAACTCGTAGTCCCATGCGGCGATGTTCTTGATCGTCAGCTCGAAAGCGCGTTCGCCTGTGGTGATCTCACTGACGGTGGAATTGACCGCGGTGATGCCGGAGCGGGCTGCATTCTGCACCATCGCCGCCGTCAGCGGATTATCGAGCCATCCAGGCACGTTGAAGGGCCCGGCCGTGGCCAGCATGTCGATGACGATCGCGTTGGTGTAACCTGGCCAGGCAAGATCTGCTGACACAGCGCCCGCGCTTGTGCGTACTACTTCGGGCACGGCACCAGCGGCGGAGAGCACGACGAGCTTCTTGGAAAACTCGCGCCGGGAAAGAGGGGAATCGTTGCGCATCGGGTAATTTTGTCGAGATACGGGATACGAGTTACAAGGAACGTGGAGCAAGGAGCGTGATGTAAGGAGTGAGGAGTTAGCAGTAGATCCTAACCCCCAACCCCTAACCCCCAACCCCTAGTCTATGGAATGGTCCATCATCGCCATGAACTTCCTGTACGCCGCGCTCGGCGTCGTCCTGATGTTTGCGGCCTACCGGGTGATCGATCACCTCTCGCCCAATATCGACTTCGCCGAGGAGCTGCGGAGAGGGAACATGGCGGTCGGCATGTTCGTCGCGGCGCTGTTTATCGCGATCGCCATCGTAATCGGCGGAGCGCTCAATTGACATTGTTAGGGGTCAGGGGTTGGGGGTTAGGGGTTAGCCTGACGCTCGCTTGCGTAGCCGCCACGTGCCTAACGAGCACCGCCGATGCGCAGCGCAAGCGTGCGCGTAATGCCGATCGGTACGACGACACGTTCCGCAAATACAGCAAGCGCTTCTTCGGCCCCGGCTTCGATTGGCGGCACTTCAAGGCGCAGGGCATGGCGGAAAGCAACCTCGATCCCAATGCCCAGAGCTGGGTCGGTGCGCGCGGCATCATGCAGCTCATGCCGAATACGTATCAGGAAGTACGCACCAAGAACCCGCTGATCAAACAGATCGATGACCCCGAGTGGAACATCGCGGCCGGCATCTATTATGACCGGCAGCTGTGGCGCCTCTGGCAATCGGATTCAGTCGAGGCCGATCGGATCTGGTTCACGTTTGCCAGCTACAACGCCGGACGCCTCACGATTCTCCGCGCCCAGGACACGGCGCGCACGCACGCCCTCGACCATAGAGCGTGGAAGAGCATCGAGACGGTTGCTCCGCGGATGAGGCGGTGGCGGCATACCGAGACACTCGATTACGTTCGGCGCATCGAGGCAAATCATGCGTTGCTGGACGGAGACGGGCGACTCAAGCAGGAGCGTGGAGCCAGCAGCAAGGAGCGCAGGCCCACGAGCCCCTAAGAGCTAAGGACTAGGTAAGGCAGTGCCAACGTTCATATATGTAATGAAGGCGCTGACGAAGGTCGTCCCACCTTCGCGCGTCATTTTGAATGACATCTGGCTCTCGTTCTATCACGGCGCGAAGATCGGCGTCGTGGGGCCTAACGGGGCCGGCAAATCGTCGTTGCTCCGCATCATGGCCGGTATCGACAAGGACTTCAACGGCGAAGCATGGGCCGCCCAAGGCACGAAGGTTGGGTTCCTTCCACAGGAGCCTCAACTCGATGCTTCACTTGATGTGAGAGGGAACGTCGAGCTCGCGGTCAAAGCACAGCGCGACCTCCTCACGCGCTTCGAACAGATCTCGTTGGCGTTCGGCGAGCCGATGGATGACACTGCGATGCAAAAGCTGCTCGACGAGCAGGCACGCGTGCAGGAGCGCATCGAGGCGCTCGACCTCTGGAACCTCGATAACAAGATCGAGGTTGCGATGGACGCGCTACGGCTTCCTCCTGCCGACGCCGATGTCGCGCGCCTGTCCGGCGGTGAAAAGCGACGAGTCGCGTTATGCAGAGTCCTCTTGGAGCAGCCCGACCTTCTGCTGCTCGATGAGCCGACGAACCACCTGGACGCCGAGAGCGTGGCCTGGTTGGAACATCACCTGGCTGATTATCCCGGCACGGTCGTCGCGATCACACACGACCGGTATTTCCTCGACAACGTGGCGAAATGGATCCTCGAGCTGGATCGCGGCTCCGGCTTTCCATACGAAGGGAATTATTCCAGCTGGCTGGAACAGAAGAAGAAGCGTCTCGAAAGCGAAGAAAAGCAGGCGTCGGCGCGGCAGCGCACGCTCGATCGTGAGCTGGAGTGGGTGCGCATGTCACCGCGCGCGCGGCAATCAAAAAGCAAGGCGCGTATCCAGAAGTATGAGGAGCTGGCGAGCGAAGGTCAGGTCGAAAAGATCGTCCAAAACGAAATCGTGATCCCGCCGGCGCCACGGTTAGGCAACGATGTCGTCATCTCCAACAAGCTGAAAAAGGCATACGGCGACAAACTCCTTTTCGATGGCCTAACGTTTTCGCTGCCGCGCGGCGGCATCGTCGGGATCATCGGGCCCAATGGGGCGGGGAAGACCACGCTGTTTCGCATCATCAGTGGCAGCGAGACACCCGACGGCGGGAGTCTCAAGCTTGGCGAGACTGTCGTGATCGCATACGCCGATCAATCGCGCACGCTCGATGGTAAACGCACCGTGTGGGAGGAGATCTCAGGAGGAAACGAGGCGATCGCGGTAGGCAAGCGAGAGCTCAACTCACGCGCGTACAGCTCGAGCTTCGGCTTCAAGGGGGCCGATCAACAAAAACTGGTCGCGAACTTGTCAGGCGGCGAGCGGAACCGCTTGCATCTGGCGAAGACCCTCATGGCGGGCGGCAACCTCCTCATGCTCGACGAGCCCACGAATGACCTCGACGTCGATACGCTGCGCGCCTTGGAAGAAGCCCTGCTCGATTTCGCGGGCTGCGCGGTGATCATCACGCACGATCGTTGGTTCCTCGATCGCATCGCGACGCACATCCTCGCGTTCGAAGGAGATTCGGAAGTCGTCTGGTACGAGGGGAACTACCAGGCGTACATCGAGGATCTGAAGCGGCGCAAAGGTCCCGACGCCGATCAGCCACACCGCATCAAATACAAGAAATTGGTGCGCGCCTAACGTTCCTGCGCTTGGTATCGCGGGTGCAATGGAAAGTGGCGACGAGATTACTTGAATACGCGCAGCACGCTGCGCGCGGCGCGACGCCCGCTCGCAAGAGCGCTATCGACAGTGCCGGTGCTACCGCTCGCGTCCGCAGCTACCGCCTCGCCGGCGAGCCATATCGTGCGATCGATGGGTCGCGCGAGACGAGTCGTCCAATCGGCACCGCCGACCAGGGGATAACTGTACGCGCCTCGCGCGAATGGATCGCGCGTCCAGTCGTGAGTCCAGGACGCGACGACGTGCGATGCCATGCGACGACGTGGCACGCCGAAATTCGCGGCCAGCGACCGGGTCGCGCGATCCTCAGTTTCGGGGAGCGATAGTCCGGCAAGGCGCAGCGCACGCGGCCCGCCCACCCAGCCGACCATCGCCGGCACCTGCGCCGGATACAGTGACCACCAGATCGGGATATCGCCCTCCTCACCATGCACGAACGTGAGACATCTGGACGCGTTATGCGGCTGCTCCGTCCACCAGAAATCGTCGAAGAGGAGGGTGACACGAGAGACGGCGCCCATCGCCAGCTGGTCTCGCGTCGATTCGAGAATTGGCAGGGCCGGTTCAAAGGTGATCGCGCCTTCCTCTTGCACGTGTGCGAGCAGGACGCCCAAGGGTACAGTGACGATCGCGGCGCCCGCGGACAGAGTGGTCGTCGTGTCCGGTCCCTTTATAGTCAACTCGACGCTGCCGGGCTCCCACTCGATGCGCGTAACGACGGCTCGTGTGACGATGCGATCTGTTAGATCGCCGGCGAGCCACTCGACGACGCGATCGTACCCATCCGCGATGCGCGTGATGCGCCGCTCTTCGGCATCTTCGGTTGGGCCGCCTTGCGCAACCCACTGCGTACTGATCCTGGTCGCATCGGCCGCGTGGAACCCCTCGACAAACGTGAGCGCCAGGCGGCGCGCATCGGCAGCACTGCGCCCGCCTGGGCGCGCGGCCAGGAACTCTGCGAACGAGATGTCCTCCTTGGCGTCGAAGTGGCGCATCACGTTATGCAGCCGCCGCCAGAAGTGATGGAGCCGCGTTAGGCGGCCACCGCGCGAGCGCCAGCGCTCGCCTTCTACGGCGTATGCGAGCAGCTTTGCCTCGTCCAGGATCTCCCGCAGTTCCTCCGGGCTTCCGTGAACGAACTCGGCCCCCAGCTCGATGGGGTGCGCGATACGCGCGTCGTGCAACGTGTGGATGCGTCCACCGATACGATCTCTTGCTTCGAGCACACGGGTACGCACTCCCGCGCGTTCCAGGAGGCGCATAGCGGCGAGACCAGCGACACCTGCACCTACAATCGCGACGTCACAGTGTCTCATCGATGAGTTCGGGCGGTTCGGGAGATGCGACCTGCACGTCTTCGGCCGGCGCGCCGGGAGGTGAAGGAACCTCTGTGGCCGGGGACTGAATAGCGCGCAGGCGGTCCTGCAGCTAGCGTATAAAAGAGAGCCCAGTCGGCTCGTTGTCGCAGGGAGTCGCTATGATCAGTCCAGTACGCACGTTAGGCGTCGTTTTGGTTTTTGCCCTTCCGTTGAGCGCGAACGGGCAAATGGTAGGCCGGACGAGCAGTCCTCCTCCCACGATAGGGATCCGTCCGCCGTCTTCGCTCCCTACCATCCAGATGGGCTCACGCCCCCAGAGCACTGGCAGCTTTGGCTGGCAAGATGGGCGATCCTTTGACCGTCCCAACTGGAGCAGCGCGTGCTGGGGCAGTCCTGGCCACTGCGGGTTCCGGCGGCACGGCGTGTTTACTGGTATCCCCTACTGGGTAGAGACCGGGGTGGCTTACGAGGTGCCTGTCTATGTGCCCGTTCCCGTGCCCACATACGTAACGCCACGTTACTGGGAAGCTCCCCCCAAGGCTCCCGCCAAGCCATACGACCCCGCCAAGTCGAAGATGTTGACGATCGGCGGCGGAGCCGATGGCGGCGGTGGCGTTATGCGGATCGAGCCATTGCCGGGAAAAACCGTGCGCCTAACGTGGCGCGGCAGCACACGTCCCATAAAGGAAGCGCGGTTCTTCCTCGCCGATTCGGGGCATCGCTCCATACGGAGTGCGCGCGTAGATGGAGAAACGCCGAGTGCCATCTTCGAGCTGGCCGATATCGAGTCGAGGGTCGCGTATACGGGACTCAGTGTCGTTTTTGCGGACGGCTCCCAACAGACGACGCTCGTACCCTATCCGCCGAAACCCGAGTCGCCGCCGAAGTAGTCCCGCCACGCGAACGCTCTCGTTAGGCAATCGCTCGGCACCGCTACCGGAACTGCAATTCACCGCCGAACACGACGGTCCTGCTGGCAAAGAACGTGTGGATCGGTTGACGCCTGGTAAACGAGGCGTCGTATGCGATGGCGGACACGTTTGGCCGGTCCGCGAGGTTTAACAGCTCGGTATATGCAGTGAGTAGGAACTGTGGCGTGCGGATGAACCGCATGAGACGCGCATCCATGCGGCCGTATACGGGTAAACGCTCACTCATGGTCGCGCCATAGACAGGAGTGACGACACCTTCCGAGCTACGGGTGGCGCCCGCTATCGGCGTGGTTGGGGCACCTGAGCCATAGCGCACTGTATAACCGAGACTCCAATCGCTTGTTAGGCGAGCTGTGACGGAGCCGGTGGCGCTGTGCGTGACATCGAAGGGCGAGCTCACCTGTGACCCGTCCGCCAGCGTTACAGTCGCGTCGATAAACGAATACCCAATCCATCCGCTCAGCCAGCCGACATCATTACGCTGCGCCAGCACATCGAGACCGTTCGCACGACCCGCTCGCACGTCCGGTCCTGAACCCACTCGGTGATAGTTGTCGTAGCGCTTGTTGTACGTCTCTACACGAAACGTCGAAGCAATGCCCGTGCGCTCGAGCGCAGCGACGACGTGCCGCGCTTCGGTGGGAACACCCGCCGGCAATCCACCGTTTGGAATCGCGGGGTCCGGACGCCAGCGGCCCTGATGAAAAACGCCTGCACTGAGACGCGCGGTCCACTCCCCGCGCCGCAACGACAGGGCCGCGCGCGGGTCGATGGATGTGGCCTCCTCGCCGGGCAGGCGATCGGCGCGGAGCCCAAGCATGAGCGTGGCATCCCCGCGTGTGAGTTCCGTCTCCGCGTATGCACCTAGCTGATAAGCATGCACGATCGCACGGGGCAGCGTCCGTGCCGGCGAACCGGCGCCGACGTTAGGCGTCGTCGGCACGGTGCCGCGCTCGTTCCGCCGAAACAAGCCATGTTCCATTCCGGCTCGCACGGTGACATTGACTGCACTCTGCCAATCGACGTCGGCACGCGAGATCAGGCTGTTTTCGTCCCGCGCGCGTGAGAGAACGCCAAAGCTCCAATCGCTGGAGCGCTCGCTCCCGGCGACGCTGGTCCGCACAACTATCGGCGCGTTAGGCGAGACCCAACGCGAGGACAGAACGCCCGCACGCGTGCCGCCGGAGGAATGAAAGGGGCCATGCCATCCGCCCGCCGTGGTGATCCGCCGCGAGTCGTCGCTTTCAAGGATCGCCGTCGCTCGCAACTCGCTGCCTGACGACGGCGTAGCCACCACAGAAGCGACGACCTCCTCCGAATGCGGCGCCCCCACGAACTCGGCACGCCGGCCATGCGTCGCCAGCAACGCGCCGGTCCGCGACACGCGGCCGCTCACCCATCCACCGACTTTTTTGTTGAAGGGGAGCCGCGTCGTCGCACTCGCCTGCACGAGACTGAGCCCCGCCCGTGTCTGGCGCTCGCGCGGACGGCCATCCGTTTCTATGTCGACGACCCCAGAGAGGGCGTTGCCATATCGAACGGAAAAGCCGCCACTCGAATAGCGCACGGACCTAACGACGAATGGCTCGAGCGCGCCGAACATGCTGCCATTCAAACCCTCGAAGCGCGAGAGCGACAGGAGCCGTCCGCCGTTGAGCAATAGCGCTGTTTCCTCCGCATTGCCCCCGCGCGTATAGATGTCGCTTCCTTCGCCAACGCGCGTTGTTCCGGGCAGTGTTTGAAGCGCATGAAGGACATCAGCCGTTCCCCCCGCTGTCATAAGCACCTGCGATCGCGGCACCTCGCGCACGGATGGAAACGCTGGCGGTGTCGGGACCGCGCTGGCGACGACGCGCACGGCTCCGAGTCTGGCCGCCGAATCGCTATCAGGCGCTTGTTGCGGACCCACCTGTGAGCGGACTTGACGTCCGACGAGCGCCTGGAGCGTGCTGTCGTTAGGAAATAGTCTCGCACCACGCACCCAAAGAGCCCGCGCGCTGTCCACTTGCCCGGACCGGGATAACTGCAGTCCGCGTAGCTCGAACACGCGCGCGTACATGGGATTATCCGTGCGATCCCCCTGCAATTTGAGCAACTGTTCGAACGCCTGGACCGCGCGCTTACCTCGACCGAGAAAGGCGGGTGAGCGAAATGCGATAGAGCCGATGACGAAATGCGCCAACCAATGGTTGGGTTGCAGCTCGATCGCTCGCTCCAGCAACTCCATTGCCTCGGCACTCAGCTCACCCTGTGCAACAAAGTTTGCGCTGGGTACCAGACATTGGCTTAGCGTTCGCGCCAGCCCTACCAAACCATCCACGTCGCCGGCGTTCACCGCGATGCGGTTTCTGAAAAGGCGCTCTGCCTGCGTACCAAGAACGAGCGCCGAATCGGCCACCTTGCGATCTGCGTGCGCCGCACACGCGCGCAGGTGCATATCGGCCGTGTTCGAAGGAACAGAGGGCTCCTGGGCCGCGGCTATGTGCGTCGCAGCGAACGCCGCTGTCAGAAAAATTCGATGGTGCATGACATGCTCCAGACTTCGGGAATGAGTTAACAACGTTAACTTGCGGTGTTAACGGTGTCAACACTAAGTTTGTGCATGCCGCGACGCACGAGCGCGAAGCCCCCCAAGCGCAAACGCCCCAACTCGTATCATCATGGCGACCTCAAGGCCGCGCTCGTGGCATGCGCGACGGACATCCTGCGCAAAGCGGGACCGTCGGCCCTGACTCTGCGCGCCGTGGCGCGTGCCGCCGGCGTCAGCGAAGCAGCACCGTACCGACATTTTGCCGACCGGCGCGAACTCGTCGCGGCGGTTGCAGAGGCAGGTTTCGAGCGCCTCGGCCAAGCGATGGGCGCGGCGATGCAACAAGGTAGTCGGGGCGGATTACGGGCTGTCGCCGAAGCATACGTGCGATTCGCGCATGAAAACGAAGCCGAGTACCGCGTAATGTTTGGGCCCGAGGTTGCCAACACGGCACATCTGCCAGCGTTACGCGAAACAGCGCGCTCGGTGCTCGCGTTTGTGGCTCAGGGGATTGGCAAGCTTCAACAGGCGGGGCTCGTCGGCCCCGGTGATCCCGGGCTGATGGCCGTCGTTACGTGGGCGCAGCTTCACGGTCTCGTTATGCTGTCGCTCGACGGCCAGAGCACGAAGGTCGCTCCTTCCATAGAAGCACAGGTTCAGGAAGCCACGCGCATCATGATGTTCGGGATGGCTGCTCGTTAGGCAGCCAAGCTCGGCGGCGCGGCGCGGCACGAATGCCGCGTGTTAACGTGGGATGCGCAGTTGCTTAAGCCCGGAGGCACACAATGATCGGACGATTTGCGCGGCAGAGCATGCTTGCCCTCACGCTCGCGCTGCTGGCTGGCTGCGGCGATGACGATTCCACGGGCCCCGACGAAGGCATCGCCGGCGTCTACACGCTCTTGACGATCAACGGCCAGCAGCTCCCGGTCGTGGTCCAACAGCAGGGCAGCGATAGAGCGGAGATCACGCAAGGCAGCGTGACGATCAACGAAAACGGCACCTTCACCGATGTGACACAAGTGCGGTTCACGATCAGCGGCCAGGTGTCCAACGACACCGAAACCGCATCCGGTACGTGGACGCGCACGGGGAGCACTCTGCAGTTCAGTCCTACTTCGCCGTCAGGCTCCACTCCCTACACCATGACGTGGGATGGTGACGACCGCCTAACGCAGGTGTTCCAGGGGTTCACGCTGGTTTACGAGAGGTAAGCCGACTACAGCTGTCTTGGGCGCGTTTGCTGATCGGTTCGCAACGCTTGCCCGGTTCGGACTGTCTAGATGAGGTGCGTTTGGACGCTGCCGCGCTCGAAACGCGCACTCCTCTTTTCACGTACAGCTCGAAACCATGCTGACCTACGTGCGGTTCTGGGGCCCCGTCGTCGCTGTCCTCATAAGCCTAACGACGCCGCCATCCGCGAATGCACAGCAACCTGCAGCCGGAACGTCGACACCCACGCTATCCACGAAACGAGCAGAAGCCATCCGCGCCTCGCGCGGCGGCGCCATCAGGCTCGACGGCAAACTGGACGACGCGGCTTGGCGTGAAGCGCAGTTCGTTTCCGGACTCACACAACGTGAGCCAAAGGAAGGGAGCCCCGCGTCCGATTCCACGAGCGTCGCGTTCGTTTACGACGATGACGCGCTCTACATCGGCGCGCGGATGCAAAGCAGCAATGCATCGGCGATCCGGGCGCTCGTCACGCGACGCGATCGCGAGGGAAGCTCCGAACAGCTCGTCATTTCCATGGACACGTTCCGCGACCGACGTACGGCATACACGTTCGCCGTCACCGCGGCCGGCGTGCGCGTCGATTACTTCCATGGCGGCGACTTCGAAGGAGCGCGCGATTACGCGTTCGATCCCGTGTGGGAAGCGAAGACAACGATCGACTCCACCGGCTGGAGCGCCGAGATGCGCATCCCGTTCAGCCAGCTGCGCTTCAGCGCCGCGGACGAGCAGCTGTGGGGCGTCAACATCGTGCGGCTCGTCCCGGAGCGCAACGAATCCGCCTACTGGATGCTCGTTAGGCGCAATGATACCGGCTGGTCCTCGCGCATGGGCGAGCTTGCCGGCATCCGGGGCGTGCGGCCCAGCCGCCGCATCGAGCTCTTGCCCTACGTGGCCACCGACACGCGGATCGCCAGCACCGTCAATCCGAGCAATCCCTTCGACGAGAAGAACCGCAGCGAATACCGCGTCGGTGGTGACCTGAAGGTCGGGCTCGGGCCTAACGCCACACTGGAAGCGACCTTCAACCCCGACTTCGGCCAGGTCGAGGCGGATCCAGCCGAAGTGAACCTCTCGGCGTACGAGACGTTCTTCGCCGAGCGGCGCCCGTTTTTCACTGAAGGAACGCAGTTGTTAGGCGGGCGCGGGAATTTTTATTCACGCCGCATCGGCGCTCCTCCTGTCCTCCGGCCGAGTGGCACGTATAGCGATGTCCCGCGCAATTCGACGATCCTCGCTGCCGCAAAGCTTTCAGGCCGTCTTCCATCCAAGTTGTCATTTGCCGGCCTGACGGCGGTGACGGACCGCGAAGAGGCGCGTGCGTTCGACGCCGCGGGCAACACATTCTCGTCGGCCGAAGTGGCGCCGCGCACGTTCTATGGCGTTGGCGTCGTGCAGCAGGAGTTCGGCCGCGACGCATCCACCATCTACGCGATGCTGACCGCCGTGGAGCGAGACATCGGTTCGGGAAGCCTCGCCGAGCGAGCGCTGGCGCGCCGCGCATACACGGGCATCGTCGATACACGCATCCGCTGGGAGGGCGGCAAATACGACCTTGCTGCGTTTGCCGGCTTCAGCCACGTAGCGGGCGACTCATTTGCGATCGCCGCGCAGCAACTGTCCAGCCGCCGCTATTACCAGCGCCCCGATGCCGACTATGTCGACTTCGAACAAGGCCGCACAGCGCTCAACGGCTATTTCGCCGGCATCGCCCACAGCAAGATGAGCGGCGAACACTGGCTCTGGGACATCGATCTCGTGGCGGAGTCGCCTGGTTATGAGATCAACGACATCGGCCGGTTAGGCGGCGCCGACGACATCGGTGCGTACGCAGGCTTGCGCTACCGTGAGACGAAACGCGGGCGCTTCTTCCATAACTGGGACGTGGGGCTTTTCGAGGCGACGGACTGGAACTTCGGATCGGTGCGCCAGTTCACGAACTTCGAGCTGTTTTCGAATCAGACGCAGAAAAATTTCTGGCGCAGCCATATCGGCGTCGGCTACAACACGCCCGGCACGAGCGACAACCTAACGCGAGGTGGTCCGCTCATGGGGACACGTGAGGGTCATTACGTGTTCGGCGGCATCTCGAGTCGATCAGGCGCGCGCACCGGCTGGTCGTTCAATGGCTCGCGCTCCCAGGGCACAGATGGAGGAAGCGGCACCAATGTGAACGCCTCCGTCACATTGCGTCCCGGTCCGCAATGGGAGCTGTCGCTCAACCCGGCATACAATGGTGGAATTAGCGCCCGGCAGTACGTCACGTCGCTCGCCGGAGGGGGCGCATCGACGTTTGGGCGGCGCTACGTGTTCGCGTATGTGGAGCGCGACCAGTATTCGATGCGCATCCGGCTCAACTACGCGGTGACGCCGAACCTAACGCTGGAGACGTACGCAGAGCCCTTCGCCGCCAGCGGCCGTTTCTACGACTACGGCGAGCTGCCGGCTGCACGCGCGAGCAACCTGCGGCTGTACGGAACGGATGGGACGACCATCTCGCAGCCGGACTCGCTAGGACGTCGCCGCGTGACCGACGGCACCGCGTCATTCGCCCTGCCAAATTCCGACTTCAACGTCCGCTCCTTCCGGAGCAATGCCGTCATCCGCTGGGAGTGGAGACCTGGGAGCACCGTATATCTCGTCTGGCAGCAGGACCGTTTCACCCAGGACCCCAACGGCAGCTCCGTGGAACCCGGAGGGATGTGGGATGCCTTGACCGCGGATGGAACGCAGTTCCTCGCGCTCAAGGTGAGTTACTGGCTGCCGATCCGGTAAAGTCGTTAGGCACGTTCCGGAATCAAGCTGGCCTGCGCCCGGCGCAGGCCACGCTGTTCCAGGTACGCAAATCCGGCAACCGCTGCCGCCTGCACGAGGACGAACACCTCGCCCAGCACCGTGGGCTGCACGAGCCCACTCACGAGCAGGACGATGCTCGCAACGACCCAAAGCACGTTACCCCACACGATCGCTCGCACCAGTCCTGCTGCGCGCCGCGAGCTTACCCACACCAGCGTTGCGGCGAAGGGAATCAGAAAAGCTCCGACCCCGCGCAACAGATCGACGGGTAAGCCCAGCAGGGGCTCGAGGGCGCTGCCAGCAGCCAGCAGCAACAGCCCCATTGTGCCGCTCGCTCCGGCATCGAGGAGGAGCGCGTTTCTCAGAGCGTTAGGCGATTTCGACGGGGTAACCATCGTTCAATTCTCGAAGTTGAAGTCGGCCGAAGGATCGGGCCGGCGCGTGCGGCGTTCAATTACGCACGAGGTAATTGGCTCTCATCCTACTGAGTGATATCGTCATCTCGTGCAAAGCACACACTGCGGGCCGGTGCTGCGCGAATGGCGCCAGCGGCGGCACATGAGTCAACTCGCGCTGGCCCTCAAAGCAGACGTGTCACAGCGCCACTTGAGTTTTGTCGAATCGGGACGCGCGAAGCCCAGTCGCGAGTTCGTCCTGCACATCGCCGAACAGCTCGAGCTTCCACTGCGCGAGCGGAATCGGCTCCTCCTCGCTGCCGGATACGCGCCAGTGTTCCCCGAGCGTTCGTTGCACGATCCCGCGCTCGCCGTGGCGAGAGATGCCATCGAACGCGTCCTGCAGGGTCATGAACCATTCCCGGCGCTGGCCATCGATCGGCATTGGACGCTGCTGCTGGCGAATCGCCCGGTGTATGCGCTGATGAGTGGGATCGCTCCCCACCTGCTCGACCCGCCCGTGAATGTCGTCCGCCTAACGTTGCACCCTGACGGACTCGCGCCGCGCATCCTGAATTGGACGCAGTGGCGTGCGCACATTCTGGAACGTATCGCACATGCCGCCGAGTTGAGCGCGGATCAGATGCTCAGCGAGCTGGTCACCGAGTTGCGAGCGTATCCGCCACCCCGGACGTCACGGCCGGAGAACCTAACGACGATCCCCGAAGGCGGAGATGTATTCGTACCGCTGCAACTGGCGAGTGATGCGGGCGTGCTCTCGTTCATGAGCACAACGACGGTATTCGGGACGCCCGTCGACGTGACGCTTTCGGAAATAGCCCTGGAGTGCTTTTTCCCAGCCGATGCCGCGACCGCCGAACGGCTCCGCAGCTTCTCCTAGGAACTAAGGGCGTCGGACAGCGTATCAGCAGTCTCGCAGCACACTCCGGAGCACGGTCATGCGACCGCCCTCGTTCCAGCCTCGCTCGATCATCCTGCCGCTAGGGCTGGCTCTTCTGTTGAGTGACCCCGTGGGTGCCCAAACTCAGGGCGACGGCTTCCTCTTCCGAACGCCGGTCGGAAGCTTTGCCGTCCGCGCCGGCTTTTCGCAGGCGAACGCTGGCAGCGACATCTTCTCGTTCGTAACAGATGAGCTCACCCTCGGCCGCAGTGATTTCGCCGGTCTCTCGTACGCCGCGGACCTGGCGTTTACAATCCTTCCGCAGCTGGATCTCGTTTTCGGGGGCTCCTACTCAGGGAGCAGCGCCGAGTCCGAATTCCGGCATTTCGTCGATAACAACGACCTGCCCATCGAGCAGACGACCAGTCTCGCCCGCGTCCCCGTGACGGCGAGCGCGAAGCTGTATCTCACGTCGCGCGGTCGCTCGATCGGTCGCTACGCCTGGATACCCACGAAGCTGGCCCCATTCATAGGAGCAGGCGGCGGCGCCATGTGGTACCGCTTCCGGCAGGAAGGGGATTTCATAAACATGGAGACGACCGAAGTTTTCCCCGATAAGTTCGAGTCCACGGGGTGGACGGTGACGGCGACGGGTTTCGGTGGTCTGGACGTTTCGCTCGGTCCGCGTTTCGGGTTTACTGGTGAGGGTCGGTATACGTGGGCGCGCGCGCCGATGAGTGAGGACTTCGATGGCTTCGAAAGGATCGATCTTTCCGGCTATCAGGCATCTTTGGGCTTCTACGTCAGGTTTTGACAGGATGGCGATTATGACCAGTCTCGTGAGAATCGCACGGCGCACGTGCGCGGGCCTCGCTTTCATCGCGATTGCACAGCCGGCAGCGGCGCAGCCCGACAGTGATCCGCGCTGGCAAGCCTGGCTGGGATGCTGGGAGCCTGTGGAGGCGTCCCCCTTCACCACGGCGAGCTCACCGCGCGTTTGCATAATCCCGGCTGGGTCCTCGGCCGTGGACATCGCCACCGTCATCGGTGACAGCATAGCGCTCCGTCAGCGCGTGGAGCCGACGGGCGAGCAACGGCCCGTCTCCCGAGACGGATGCACCGGTTGGGAACGCGCGACGTGGTCGGCGAATGGGCAGCGTGTCTACGTCCGTTCGTCATTCACTTGCCCCGGCGGCCTAACGAGGCTTTCGAACGGCGTCATGGCGATGTCGGCCGGCGGCGAATGGCTCGACGTGCATGGCGTGATCGCCGGCACCACGAAGGGCGTGCGCGTCGCGCGCTATCGCGAGGTCGTAGGCACATCAGTTCCTTCCGTGGTCGGTGCGCTGCTGCAAACGCGCGTCGCGACGCGGCATGATGCGCGTCTCATCGCAACCGCGCCCCTAACGACAGACGATGTTGTCGAAGCCACACGCTTCCTCGATCCCGGCGTCGTCCAGACGTGGTTGGCCGAGCGTGGCGACGGGTTTGAACTGGGTGCGGAGCAGCTGGTCGCGTTGGAGAAGCAGGGCGTACCGTCCGTCGTCATCGACGTGATGGTCGCGCTGTCGTATCCAGGCGTGTTTGCGCTGGACCGCTCGCAGGTCGCTGGGGCTACTCGCAGTGACGTCGCCGCCGGCGCCGGCGAAGGCCGGACCGTATACGTGTACGGCTGGGATCCGTTTTATTCACCTTACGGCTATGGGTACGGTCGCTATGGCTATGGATATGGTTACGGCTACGGCGGCTGGTATTACGGCAACAGGCCGGTCGTCATCGTTAGGCAGCCGTCCGCCGATAACGACAGGGAGCACGGTCGGGTCGTAAAGGGCCGCGGCTACGTGCGCGGTTCGAGTGGCTCGAGCGACCGCAGCGGGACGGCGGCGTCCACAGGCCAATCGTCAGGTTCGGGCAGCTCAGCGTCGGGATCTTCGGGCGGCGGGTCGACGTCCAAGCCGGCAAGCTCCGGTACAGGACGCACAGCCAAACCGCGTCCGCCGAAATAAAAAGAATGCTTTTCGCACATGGCGCGCCGGTCACCCGGCGCGCTTTTCTTTTCCCGCCTGTCTGCCTCGGTATTTCTCTCACGGCGCTATCGAGATGGCGAGCTGCTCGCGCATCGTGCGCGACGAGACGTACCGCGTAGGGTTAGAGGTCTACTATACGGGTCGGCAGGAGCTCGAGCACAATCCCTATCGCCGTACGAGCGGTGGACAACTGATGTATGCACCGAGTTGAGCGGGCTGACGGCCAACGCCGGGGTGCGCTTCACGTTCGGGTCGCGGAGGACCCGGCTGCGCCCATCGCAATCCAGCCGGAACGTGGATCATTTGACCGTTAGGCAGGACACGATCGGCCACCCGGCGCGAGCTCGAGCACCGCGTTATCGCTCGCCGTGCGCGATCAACGTCTCGCGATCCCTATGTTCGGCCGCTACCGTCGCGACGCAACTGCGACTCGAGAAATGACTTGGCGCCCGATACATCGCGACCGGCACAGCGATACGCGACATGCCCATCCGGCCGAACGAGATACTGCGCGCTATCCGCCACGCCGAGGAGCCGCAGCGCGGTGCCGCTGACATCGACCAGATCGTTCGCAGCCTCGCCACTCGTTAGGTAACGTACGACCAGGTCGCCGTCTCCCGTGGGCGGTGCCGCGCGGAGCATATCGATATTCCATGGGCTGTTGGGTCCGCAAAGAAGCAAATGGAAGCGCGGCCCGATGCACTCGTCATGTAACCATGTCTGCCGGCCGTCACGCAGTATCTGGGCGTCCGGCAGACGATCCCCGGCTCGCGGCCCTGAGCGAAGTTTGGGTCTACCTTCGACAACGGCCGGACTGCGCCGATAGTCGATGTCCAACTCGGACACGAAGCGGAACGCGGCAGTCCTTAGCCGCTTGAAGCCCAGTGCCAAAGGTATCACGCGCCCGGGAATGGTCCGCCGCAACCACGAAGCGACCGCGTTAGGCGACAACGAGCGCACAATTATGCCGAACGCGCGATCGGTGTATCGCAGCAGCAAACGACCGACAGGCCAACGCTCCGCCTCGTACGTGTCGAGCAGGCGCTCGTCGGCCGCGCCGCGCGCTACGAGCGCGAGCTTCCACCCCAGGTTCCACGCATCCTGAATTCCAGTATTCATCCCCTGCGCACCGACAGGACTGTGGATGTGCGCCGCATCGCCGGCGACGAAGACATGACCACTGCGATACGCCGCAGCCTGTCGATGATGCAGACGAAAGTGCGTCAACCACGCCGGCGAATGGAGGTGCACGCCACCACCAGCAGCGCCGTCCACCGCCGCCTGCAGCTCTGCAAGCGATAGGTCCCCGGTAATGGGCCGGTCGAGGTTTCCGCCCTCACGGCGCGATGCGGCGGCAGAGCGTGCGGACATCGCGACAATGCGCCAAGTCGTCGGGTGCCCGAGAGGGAAAACCATCGCGATCCCACCACCGCCCACGAAAGGATGGAGCGAGTCCTTTTCGAGCGCCACGCTAGGCGCCGCCTCGGCTTCGACATCCCCGAGCATGAAATCCTGCAGGTAGGCATCTCCCTCGAACGGAATTCCAGCGCCCTTCCGAACCGTGCTATGCGCGCCGTCGCAGCCAACCAGGTACCGTGTGTGCACATGCTCCGTAGCGCCGTCAGCGCTCTGCAGCACGCAGGAAACGCCTGACGCATCGTCGCTGAACTCCGTGAGCTCCACTTCACGCTCGACGGTGACTCCTCGCCTCGTTAGGTGCTCTGCGAGGAGCCTCTCGGTCTCGGCCTGAGAAACGAATAGGATGAAGGGGTAGCGCGTATCCGTTGCGCCAAAGTCGCTGAGCGAGACGCGCGGTCCAACACGACCTTCGACGTGCAGGGTAATGACCGCGCTCTTGTTCCCAAGAGCGACGAGCTCATCGCCGAGGCCGAAGCGCTGCAGGATCTCCAGACTTCGCGCTTGCACACCGAGCGCGCGCGACTCGCGCGCGCGATCCTTCGCCCGGTCGATGATCCGAAACGGTGTCCCGAACTGATCGAGCTGCGCTGCCAGTGTAAGGCCCGTAGGGCCAGCTCCGACAATCAATACATCAGGATTCATGCGGCGCTCGAGGTCTCAGCTCGGGAACCAAATTCACCTGATTGCATCGGTACTTATAGAAGCCCGGCCGGCAGCCACGTTTCACCCTGCATTCAGGAGATAACGATGCGTTGCACACTGATAGGTATCGGTTTCATGCTCGCGGCCGGCGGTGCCTTTGCCCAGAGTACCGGTGGCGAGTCTCACGCCATCGTCGCAGTGCCCGGAAAGATCGCGTGGGCGCCAGCCCCTCCCATCCTCCCTCGAGGAGCCCAACTGGCGGTAGTCGAAGGGGATCCCAGCAAAGCCGGTCCGTTCACCATGCGGCTGCGCATGCCTGACGGTTATCGTCTCCCGGCGCATTACCATCCCGTCACCGAGCATGTGACCGTCATCCAGGGGACGTTCCGTGTGGGCATGGGAGACAAGTTCGATGCCGCCTCACTCGGCGACCTGCCGGTGGGTACTTTTGCGGCCTTGGCTCCAAACGTCCGGCACTTTGCGCAGGCAAAAGGGGAGACTGTGATCCAGTTACACGGCACAGGGCCCTGGAGCCTAACGTACGTCAACCCGGCGGATGATCCGCGCAAGCCGGAGAAGTAGGCAGCGTGCCTGTCGAGATGCTCGAGCCTACCGCAAGCACGATTGGGGCCCCAGCCGTGTCCCGGACACCGACCGAAGATACGGCGCAATGGTTCGAGCGCTCGATACTCGGCGTCCTCCCGGATCTCGTGGGTGCTGCCCGGCGCCTAACGAAACATGCGACGGACGCCGAGGACCTGGTGGCGGACGCCATCTCGAAGGCATGGTTCGCTGTCGACACGCTCAAGGACCGCGAACGTTTCCGCGGTTGGATCTTCCGCATCCTCACGAATGCCTTCCTCGCCCAGCGTCGCGCGCGCACGAGCCAGCCTGTCGAGGAACCGCTGCCCGACGAGCAGGCGGGCTTTTCGCTCTTCGAGCAGCTCCATCAGCCATTCCTCCTTTGGTGGAGCACTCCTGAGAAGGAGTTTCTCGACAAGCTGCTGCGCGAGGATCTCATCCGCGCAATCGAAAGCCTCCCCGAATCCTTTCGCGTCGTCGTGATTCTCGCCGACGTGCAAGGACTCACGTATCAGGAAATAGCCGACGCGCTGGACGCTCCGATCGGAACGGTCCGCTCGCGGCTGGCGCGTGGTCGTTCGCTACTCCAAAAAGCGCTGTGGGAGCACGCACGGGACGCCGGCGTGCGCACGCAACGCAAGAATCCGGACGTCACATGACGATAGCTCAAACGATCCAATGCGAAGAAGCGCTGCGCCTGCTGGCCGTCTATTTGGACGGTGAGCTTCACGGCGCGGACCACACGAACGTCGAGAACCACCTCAAGACGTGCCGCAGTTGCTTCTCGCGGGGTGAGTTCGAGCGCCGCCTGAAAGCGGAGCTCGGCGAGCTGAGTCACGACGTCGTTAGGCCGGGATTCGAACAGCACATCCGTCAACTCATCACGCAATTCACCGCGTCATCGCCCAAGCGCTCGGACGAGTGAGTCCTGGAGACTGCAATGGTTGCCATCCTTTCCAATCAGCGTGAAGTCATTCTCGACGCAGTTCGACGCATGTATACCGACGTCGCGCTGGAGCCCGAACGCGGCTTTCACTTTCCCACGGGTCGCGTTGCGTGTGAGTTCGTGGGATATCCGGCAGACCAACTCGATGCGGTACCGGCATCTGCGCTGGAGTCCTTCGCGGGAGTCGGCTATCCGTTCGCCGTAGGCGTCATCCAACCCGGAGACACCGTGTTGGATATCGGTTCCGGTGCGGGCACCGATGCGATCATCGCTAGTCGCCTGGTCGGCAAAACTGGACGCGTGATTGCGCTGGACATGACCGAGGCGATGCGGACAAAGCTCCGTGCCAACGCGGCGCTTGCCGACGTGACGAATATCGAAATCATGGAAGGAAACGCGGAAGAGATACCACTGCCTAACGGGTGCGTGGATGTAGTAACGACGAACGGAGTCCTCAACCTCGTCCCGGACAAGTCGCGCGCCATTCGGGAGATCGTGCGCGTGCTCGTGCCTGGCGGACGCCTGCAGCTCGCCGACATCGTGGTCGAGTCGCTGCCGTCTGAGGCGTGCCGGTCGCACCCGGAGTTGTGGGCGGAGTGTGTGGTGGGTGCCACGACGCTGGACGCATACGTCGACGAGTTTCGCGCGGCTGGTTTGATCGATGTCGATGCACTCACCGGCCTCGATTACTTCAGCGCAAGCGCGAGCGCCGAAACCAAAAAGGTCGCTCGCTCGTTCGGAGCGCACAGCGTGGTGCTTCGCGGACGTAAGCCATAGTGACCTGCGCCGGTCACTGCTGTGCGATCGATTCGCAATTCGATGATCGCGTTGCGCAGCGCGATCTCAAGAACTACCGCCGCAGGGGCCCCAATCGATGGACGTCGGCATTGCTACGCGCGACTCGTCAGGCGGGCATCGCGGGAGATACGGTGCTCGATGTTGGCGGCGGGATCGGCGCCATTGCGCACGAGCTCCTCGCCACCGGAGCCGCACAGGCAACGCTCGTCGATGCGAGCGCCGCCTACCTCGTCGCAGCGCGTGCCGAAGCCGAGCGTCGGCAGTGGAGCGACCGCTTCACCACACGCACGGGTGACTTTGTCGCGCTCGCGCAAGAGATTCCCCCCGCTGACGTTGTTACGCTCGACAGAGTCATCTGCTGTTACCCGGACATGGAACGGCTTCTGGCAGCAGCAACATCTCGCGCGCGTCGCATGCTCGGCGTGGTTTATCCGCACGACAGCTGGTGGATGCGCATCGCCTTTGGCTTGAT
>DATFBW010000079.1:0-7327 GCA_035253645.1 Gemmatimonadaceae bacterium
GTGCGCTACGACAAGCGCACGGGAGAGCGCGTCGGCATTCAACCGCAGGAAGAAAAAGGGGGCACACCGATCCGCTGGAACTGGGACGCCCCGTTCATCATTTCCCCGCACTCGAATACGCGGCTCTACATGGGGTCGCAGTTCGTGTACCGCGGCGACGACCGCGGCAACACCTGGCGCAAGGTCTCGCCGGACCTAACGCGGCAGATCGATCGCAATTCGCTGCCCGTGATGGGCAAGATCTGGGGCCCGGATGCAGTCGCCAAGAACACATCCACTGCGATCTACTCCAACATCTCGGCGCTCTGGGAATCGCCGCGGCGTGAAGGTCTTCTATGGGTTGGGACGGACGACGGGCTGATTCAGGTCTCCGAGGATGGCGGCGCGAACTGGCGCCGGACTGCACCTCCTGGAGCGCCCGAGAACGCGTACGTCACGCGCATCCGTCCATCGCTACACGACCCTAACGCGGCGTATGTCACCTTCAGCAACCATCAAAACGGTGATTTCAAGCCGTACGCCTTCAAGACAACGGATCTGGGTCGCTCGTGGACTTCGATCAGCGGTGACCTTCCGGCGCGCGGTGGCACCTTCGCAATTGCGGAGGATCACGTCGATCCAAACCTGTTATTCATCGGCACCGAATTCGCCGCTTACGTCAGCAAAAACGGCGGCCGCAACTGGCTCAAGATTGCAGGCGTTCCCACAATCAAGGTCGCCGAGATCGCGATCCAGCGCCGCGAGAACGATCTGGTGTTAGGCACATTCGGCCGCGGCATTTACATCGTCGATGACTACACACCGTTGCGTTCAACGACCACGCAGTCGGTCGCGAATGCCGCAACGCTCTATCAACCGCGTGATGCCATCCTCTTCGTACCGACGCAGCACTATGGTGGGCGCGGAAAAGCCTTTCAGGGCGAGATGCTGTACGGCGGCGACAATCCTCCGTACGGTGCCGTGCTGACGTATTACCTCAAAGAAGGACTCCAAACGCTCAAGCAGAAACGCGTAGAGGCAGAGAAGGCCGCGGAGAAGGCGGGTCAGCCGATCAAATACCCAACCCCTGCCGAGTTGCGTGCGGAAGCTGCCGAGGAAGCTCCAGCGATTCTCCTTACGATTGCGGATTCTGCCGGGAAGGCGATCCGTGTGCTCAACGGACCGACTGGGAAAGGAATGCAACGCGTGGCTTGGGACCTCCGCGTGCCCGCACACACACTCCCCGCGGCGCGGCCGGCATCTGAGCTGGAAGAGATCTTCGATCAGGGGCCGGCCGGCCCCTACGTCATCCCCGGGAAGTACAGCGCGACGTTATCTCAGCGCGTGGGCGGAAAAGTCACACAGCTCGCCGGCCCGGTGAGCTTCAATGTCGTTTCGGATCCGCAGGGAACGGCGACGTTGGCGGATCACTCGGCGCGCTGGCAATTCCAGGAGAGGTTGCAGGATCTCAGGCGCCGGCTGGCGGGCGCGCTGGAGCTCGCGAATACGAGTAACACCAAGCTCGACGCGATGAAGCGCGCGCTCGACGCGACGCCGACCGCGCCGCGCGCGCTTCACGATCAGACGCGGGACGTTCAGAAGAAGTTGGCGGAAATCCTCGTCGAGCTGCGTGGCGATCAGGCGCTTGGTTCGCGGAGTGTGCCGACGCCGTCGTCGATCAGCGAACGGGCGAACGGGATCAGTGGCGAGCAGAATCGCTCGTTAGGCAGACCGACGATGACCCATCAAGAGCAGTTCGCGATCGCTTCGGAGTTGTTCGCGGCGGAGCTGACCAAATTGCACCAGGTGGTAACACAGGATATCCCGGCGCTGGAGCGGGAGTTGGAGAAGGCCGGAGCGCCGTGGACCCCTGGACGGGTCGTCGGTCAGTAACAAAACCCTTCACCACGGACTAACAGGGACCACGAACCGAGGGACATCGTCTGTGGTAAAGCTTTGGGCCTTGTCTGTGACGATCTCGACTTTCCACATGTCCCCTTTTTTGCGAGAATGCGCTATCGTTTAATCAACCTGGCACCCGTTGCATGCTGAGCGACAAACAGATCGCTGCCCTCGCGCGCAGGAACGCCGCGAAAGCGCAGCAGGTTCAGAAGAAGCGCCAACAGACGTTCGACGCCACTCTCGACGCCACACGCCCTGCCGGCGAAGACGACACCGGAGAGGCCCAGCGCATTTTCGATGAGATGAAGAAGCGGGAGTTCTAGCGAGCCTAGCGGCCGTACCGCACTTCAATCAATCCGGTCGATCCCTTCCGCTTCGTCACCACGAAGAAGCGGTTGAACACCGAGTCCGCTATAGTCGGCGCCGGAGTGATGCCTAACGCAGAGATCACGGCGGGGACGGTATTGCTGTGGCCGACATACACGACGGTCCGTCCGCCAGAGGCGCTCAGCTGCCGGACCACTTCGGCGACGTGGGCGCTCGCATCTGCCGCGACGGGAATCTCCGTCATCGCCACACCGGTTTGCGCCGAGAGTGACTCGGCCGTTTGCTTTGTGCGTTTGAACGAGGTGACTAGAATCGCGCGCACATTGGCGCGTTGTAGCGCGCGAGCGAGGTCGCCAGCCCGGGCACGGCCCTCAGGCAGCAAGTCCGGATCTGTTCCCGGCGGACGTTCAGCATGCCTAACCAAGATCATCGTCGTCGTGGAGTAACAACCGGCGACGATGAAGAACAGGATTGGCGTCAGTAGATGAGAGAAGGTGCGCGTGGCTGGCATTTCGGTAAGCTAAGTCAGCTGCGAGCTCTGAAGCTAAAGCTGTGAGCCGCCGGCTACGAGCTTTCCAGCTATCAGATTGCTGTGAGCTGCTGAACCAGGGACGGGCTGATAGCTGCTAAGCTGATGTCTGGTAACTGACAGCTTTGCTTTTGTAGTGCTTTACACTCCCGTCGCCAGATACTTCTTGACCGCGCTTATGACTCGCTCGATCTCGCTAATCGGATTGTAGAAATGCGGTGAGAATCGAATGCCCGGGCGGTCCTCTCCGGCGCGCGGGGCGCACGCGATCTTCTCACGTTCGTAAAGCGCGGCATTGAGTCGCCGAGGATCCAATGAACCGGCTTTGAACGTCACTACTCCCGCTGATCGCATGGGATTGGGCGACGTCCAGAGCACGACGCCCGGAAGCTTCCCCAGCTCGGCCATCATCATCTGCGTCAGCTCGCGCGTCCGCGCTTCAATCGCAGCGCGTCCGATCGTCGTCTGGAACTTCACTGCCTCGCCGAGCGCGGCAAGCGCCGGCTCGTCGCGCTGCCCCATCGCCTCCAGCGTCCGCGACGCGCCGACACGCCCGGGATAGAGACTCGCTACGCTTGGCGTTAGGCGATCCAACGCGTCGCGCCGGACATAGAGCAATCCAGTCTCTTTTGGACCGCAGGGCCATTTGTGCGCCGAACCCGTGTAGAAATCGGGCTGGAGCTCGCCCATGTTGACAGCGAGCACCCCAAACGATTGTGCGCCATCCACAAGCGTCAGGATGCCGCGCTCGCGCGCCATGATACACAGCTCGCGCGCGGGGAGGGCGTCTCCCACGCTGTTAGTCACATGCGTGAATGCCAACAGTTTTGTGCGCGGGGTGAGCGCCTTGCGAAACGCATCTATATAGTAGTCGGGCCCGGGGTGGGGACTTGCCACGGCAACGACATGAATTCGAAATCCATAACGCTTGGCCTTCTCACGCCAGGCGCCGAAGTTACTCGGGTGGTTGTCGGCGTAGAGGACGATCTCGTCGTTAGGCCCGAGCGCGAGGCCGCTCGAGACGAAGTTGTTGGCTTCGCTCGTATTGCGCGTTATGACCACCTCTTCCGGAGTTGCGCCGATGAACTCGGCGAGCTGTTTCCGCGTCACTTCGCGCGCCTCCGCGAGCGTACTCTTGATCGCGGCGGATGGGTCTCCGTCCATCATCCGGCTCCACTTCTCGTGTGCCTCGATCACCGGCCGGGGTGCGGGGCACAGGTTGGCCGCATTGATGTGAACGCGGTCGACCGGCATGAGGAAGTGTTGCCTAACGTCCTCCCAATAGCTTTCGCTTGGCGCGGGTCCCGCCGCCGCTAGCGGTCGCTTGGGTGCCGGAACACGCTCAAGGGCGTCGGCTACTCTGGGCGTGAGTGTGCTCGACCCACCGATGGCCAGTAGGCGAGCGAAGTCGCGGCGAGTTATGCGCAGATGCGCCCCCGGATGACGAACAAGACAGTCAATTCCGGCGTCATTGACGCCGGTGTCAAGGCCGCGGGTTGCGCTGCTTAGGTGATCGGGTCGCGCCGACGCGCCAGCGGGAGTTGCGGTGTCGCCGCTGGACAAGTGAAGAGGATCAGGATCCGGCGGTCGCGCCTGAGACCCATGATCACACCTTCCCATGCGGTCGCTGCAAGCATCCAGGGCGCTGGTCGGACCTCCTCATCGTACGTGGTCAACGCAGCAGGCCCAAAATAAGTGCGCAGTGTATCGCCCAACCGCTTGAAGGTCGCTTCGGGATCGACGTGCGGAGCAACACTGACGAGCAGCCGCGTTAGGCCCTTTTCGCCAATCGTGGCGAACACGAGAGCCTCTTCGCCATCCATCGTCGCGCGGAAGGCGTAATCCCCGTCCTCGTCAATCGTTAAGAAGCTCCAGCCGGCCGCAGCAGCTCGCTGCAGGACGGTGTCTGCCGAAGTCCCCCAATCGACAGGAAGCAGGGGCACTGGCGTTGGATGCGGCCGCTGAGCGTTTGCGACTGCCGCGATACCGAGCGTCAGCGCGGCGAAACTGCAGCGTAGCAATGAATAGCGATTTATGTGTGACATTGAGAACACTCCCTAACGCCACGAGTAAGCAACTCACGGACCCAATCACGCGGCCGGGGTCGCTTGCCTTTTAGCCCAATCGCTGCTTCGGCTTGCCAGCAGGGGCCCCTTTTTGAGACGAGTCACCCACGCGGGGGCAAAAAGCGGCCTCCCAATTGCCCTTGCCGCGGTTAAGAGGCGTGCGCACTCTCTCGGGTCTCGTTGCCCCTTAAAGGGAGCCATTTTGCATGCGCTTCACATGTGCGTTCGTCCTCACGACCGTCCTGGCAATGCCGGGCGCCGGTCAGTCAGCCGCTACGAAGTACGTTCGTTATGCACATGGCGGCACGACGTCCTACGGCATCCTGACGGGCGATCAAATCCGTGAGCTTCGCGGTGATCTGTTCACGAATCCGCAGCCGACCGGGCGCACGCTCAAACTGAGCGACGTTAGGCTCCTGGCGCCTTGCACGCCGCGGAAGGTGGTTGCTGTCGGTCTGAATTATCAGAGCCACTTGGGAACGCGCTCTCCCGCGGCCTATCCGGGCCTCTTTGCGAAGATGCCCACGTCGATAATCGCGACGGGGGATGAAATCGTTCTGCCGCCAGACGCCAAGAACGCGCACTACGAGGGGGAGTTGGTCATCGTCATTGGCCGTCGCGCGTCACGAATTTCCGTGGCGGATGCCAAGTCCTACGTCTTTGGAGTGACAGCTGGAAACGACGTCAGCGAGCGGGATTGGCAGCGTGACGATTTGCAGTGGTTCCGCGCCAAAGCGTCCGACACGTTTGCCCCGTTAGGCCCGGCGATCGTCACGGGTCTCAACTATGACGATCTGTTGCTGCAGACGCGGCTCAATGGTGAGGTCGTGCAGTCAGAGCGGACGAAGGACATGATCTTCAACGTCGCCAAGATCGTGAGCTATGTGAGTCAGTACGTGACGCTCGAGCCGGGCGATGTGATCTATACGGGGACGCCGCAGACGACGAAGGCCATCAAGGACGGGGATGTCGTCGAAATAGAGATCGAGGGAGTCGGAGTTTTGAAGAACAGGGTGAAGCAAAGATCCTGAACGAACCTACCTTTCAGCTGCGAGCTACGAAACCAAAGACAGCGTCCGGCTGCAGCCTAACGAGTTGCTGGTGGACTACCGCGCCGCTGGTTGCACCGGTACCCGCGACATGTTGATGACATCCCAGTACCCCTGAATCTTCCCGTCGCGATACGCGTGGAGCAGCTCTTCGATCGAGCACAGCATGGTCACTGAGCGCGTCCGGCGCATTCCATTCGAGAGGTTGTACGCCCCGTAGTTGAACACGGCGCGCAGGAATGTGCTGCGATCGGTGAGGGGCAGTGTAGCGACATTATCATAGTAGCGCCGCCAGGCATCCGGACTTTGGAACAGGTACTGCTCCACGTTCGACGTGTAGATCGCGCTCACCGTCGCGCCGTTGCGCTTGAGGAACGAGCCCACCGCGCGTACAGCTTTTTCGCCGGCAAAGTCGCCGATGATCGGCACGATGAGATTGCGCATATGCATCTGCTTCAACACGGCGAAGTTCATTTCGCTCGCCAGATACCCTCGCTGTATTCCCTCGGCGTCCGTTTCGACCATCAGTTCGGCGTAACTGGGCATCGCGCGACCGAAGCGCCAGCCGCTGTTCCCCCGGCCAAACGAATACGTGAGGGCCGGCCCATCAACAAAGAACGCACCGTGCACATATTCGATGCCGGCGATGTCGTCAGGCGTTAGGCTGAACCGATGCGTCGCCGTGAGGTGCTCGATCAGGATCTGGAAGTTGCGCGCAAACATCGCGCTGTCAGGCGGTACCGAATCGAACGCGGCCATCAATGCGTTCACAGACGTCGTCGAGTCGACGCCGCTCGGCCGAGGGCGCGAAAACAAAGTCGCCAGAAAATCGGCGCGATCGCGCGATAACTCGATCAGCGCCTTGTACATCAGGTGCTGCAGCATCGCGCCGCGCCGGATGTCGATGATGAAAGCGATGCGCGGCCGCAGCGCAGCGATGTACGTGAAATTCTGATCGGGTCCCACCCCCAGGTACACGCCGTCCGGGGGGAGCAGCGCCAACAGCTCCGGGATCACATGCTGAAACGTCACCTCGTTCGAAACGAGGTTGTCCGAGCGAAAATAGCCGTCGGGTTCCGAGGATTCGCTTACCAGCGCCCAGAACGCGCTGTCGCTGAGACGGTCCGGCAGAGTGCCGACCGTAACGGTGCGTTGCTGGAATGCCCCGGTTGCCGCGTAAGCGAGCACGACGAAGGCGAGCGAGGCACCGCCTCCCAGCAGGGATGCGTGACGTCGGATCTGCGGCAGACCGCTCATGCTCACCTCACCTGGCAACTACGGAGCTATAACCCCGGTGCGATTATTATGCTCACCCGCGGTCACCTGCAACGGACACCAGCCACGAGAGCGCGTGCACCTTCGTCGTTACGTTAGCCTGGCGCTCGTTGCTGCCCTGTGCGGTTGCGATCAGCGCGAAACGGCAGAGGACCCCGCGCCGGCTACGTCCGTCAGGGGACTTCGCGGCAGTCCCCTCC
>DATFBW010000080.1:0-9852 GCA_035253645.1 Gemmatimonadaceae bacterium
TGCTATCGAGCCGGGGAACCCGAACGAGGTGGGAAATGCTGGCCAAGGTGCCGCTGTGTTGGGAGGTGACGGTCCTGCCCGGACGGCAGGACCCCTGATGACGACCGCGCTCCGGCCTTCGAGGTAACGGAAATCGGCCGAGCCGACGCAGGGGCCACCCAATTGGCCCCGGGGCCGATCGGTGCTCGAACCGACGCCTCGCGGACCTCTCCCGAGGCGTGGAGCGGGCGGATACCATTGGCACGCCTGCTGATCACGCGAGCATGCACCTAACGAGGAGGTTGTCATATGCGAGTCCTAGTCGCGGGCGCCACGGGCGTACTCGGCACAGAGATCGTCCGCCGCCTTTGCCTGCTCGGCCACACGGTGCGGGCGCTGGTCCGCGGGACATCCTCTCCAGAAAAGGTATCCCGCCTGGAACAGCTGGGCGCGAGCGTTGTTCAGGGGGACCTCAAGGATTCCGCATCGCTGACGACCGCTTGCCGCGGTGTGCAGGCGGTCATCTCGACTGTTTCAATCATCGGCACGGCACAACCCGGCGATTCATTCAATGCCACTGATAATGCGGGAACGAAAAACCTCATCGACGCGGCGCGCGCGGAGGGCGCACAGCACTTTGTTTTCATTTCCTTCGACACCACGGTCGTGCCGGACTGTCCCCTAACGCGAGCCAAGCAGGACGTCGAAGATCACCTAACGCGAAGTGGCCTGACCTATACCATTCTGCACCCTTCGCTGTTCATGGAGAGCTGGCTGGGTCCGTATTTGTTCGCCGATCCTAACGCGGGAACGGCTAAAGTGTATGGCGCCGGTACCAAGAAGATTCGCTACATCGCTATGGCGAACGTGGCGGAGCTCGCGGTTCAATCGCTCACCGTCCCGCAGGCCCGTAATGCGGCCATTCCGTTCGGCGGTCCAGAGGAACTCAGCCAGCGAGATGCTCTGCGCATCTTTGAAGAGGTGTACGGCAAGCCATTCGCCGTGACCGAAGTGCCGGAAGAAGTATTGGAGCAAGCGTGGCGTTCGGCAGAAGATCCATTTCAGAAGACATTTTCGGCGCTCATGTTAGGCGTCGCGCGGGGACTTGATTCGGGCATGCAGCCGCCTTACGAGAGTTTCCCGATGGAGCTGGGGACCGTGCGCGACTTTGTGCGACGTGGTGCCGGCCGATAGGAGCGTCATTCGGACTCGTTTCCTTGTGTCGGAGCCCGTCGCCCACTACCTTTCTTGGAAGCGAAACACGCGTTAACGCGTGGACAAGTTCCGAGTGTTTGGGGCCTGCCCGGATTGCGAGCAGGCCCCTTTTTCATTCATGCAAGATCCGCATAACGCGGAAAGCCCATCGTGAGGGCCATTGGTCACGAACTATGCTGTGTCCAGCTGTACGGCATGAACCGCAGGTTTGGCACAGTACATCTCGAGGAGTAAGACGAATGCGTACGACTGGAACAGTTAAGTGGTTCAACGCTGAGAAAGGCTTCGGCTTCATCGCGTTGGAGAGCGGCGGAAAGGATTGCTTTGTGCATCATTCCGCTATCGAAGGAAGCGGCTTCAAGTCTCTTGCCGAAGGAGAGCGCGTCGAGTTCGACATCGTGCAGGGACAGAAAGGTCCTGCTGCTGAAAACGTTACGCGGGTTTCCTGACCGATCGCCCCCTCACACAACTGTGTGAGGGGGCGTTCCTCTGGTACGGCGGCCTCCTCGCGGTTCATTGCGAGACATCCTAAAAAGGGAAGGGCACAATGGTTCTACCGGAAAAGGTGAACGCGCGCTGGATCGCCACGCTGGAAAACGATCAGCTGCTGGAGGCTGAGGGACTACTGCACGCCGCATTTCTCAGGGAGGAGACTGCGGAAAAGCGACGGAGAGGACCGCACTACACAATGCTGCGCGGACCGGAGACGCTCGTCACCGCCTGGCATCGTTGGCTCCTCGTGAGTAACGCGACGCGTACTCGCGGCATTCTCGTGCACAGGCACGCGCACTCGGTCGCTTAGCCGCGCATCATGCAGTAAGCCTGTGGACCTTGTGCGCGGTGGGTCCGCTTTCGCCCTGAACGACGTTGAATTCCACGCTGTCCCCTTCATGCAGAGAGTAGCCAACTCCCTGCACCACACTGTGATGGACAAAGCAGTCGCGACGGCCGTCCTCGGGTTTGATGAATCCGAAGCCCTTGTAGTTATCGAACCACTTGACGATGCCGGTCATGCGCATGGCACTGTTCCTGTTGTGGGATCGCTTGTCGTAAACGTGAACCGCGCGCGTTAGGCGCGCGAGCGGCGAAGTGCGACGCGATTCCTGTCGCGCTTTCGGACGCTCGTGCCGGACGTTGCCCGAGTCGTGACTGGCGATACCGCAGCATCCAACATGCGGGCCGCGGCGGCAAAGTGTTCCTGGACATCGAAACGAGCGGAGTCGATAACGGCTTGCAGCGCGCAGCCATGGACCAGACTCACAGCCACAGCCGCGAGTCCGTCTGAATCCGCAAGTCGGTAGCGCAGTCCCTGAACGTCCTCGCCGGCGACCGCATAGGGTCCCCGCGCAGCATCGACGACCGGGGCGCACAAATCTTTCCATGCAGTTCGGTACTCATCCAACGCGTTCGTGAGCTTGAGCCGTATCGGCGCGCTGCGCACACCGAGCGTCCAATATTCGAGCAACAGACGGAAGTGCCGCGATTCGTTGGACAGCCGCTCCATTTCGACCCGCAGAAGGTCGAGTAACTTGTCCGCGGGCCGTGTACGGCGCGCGACGTCGTCGGGTATGCGCAGAATCACAGTCGCGTACAGCACGCGATCGAGCAACTCGGCGACCAATACATCGCGGCGTTTAAAGTGGAACAGCACCGTGCCATGACTCACCTTGGCACGTTCGGCGACAGCACGCAGGCTGAGGGCACTCAAGCCACGCCGCGCCGCTACGTCGTAGGCGGCTCGTAGAATATCCTCTTGTCTCGCCTCGTCGGGCAGCTTACGACCGGGCACAGCAGCCTCCGTGTTGACCACTTGGTTAATCAAGTTAACCGGCTGTTGACCATGCGGTCAATACCAAATGCGCCGGCATAGCGGCCGCGATCGTCCGCGTGAAACCCTGGAGTACATAGGTCACGTATACCTGCGCGTAGTCACCGACAGGAGCATTTATGCGAGCACGGCGACTCTCATGGGTGGGAATCATCCTCGCAGCTGGTTGCCTAACGACTGGGACTGACGAGGAAGCTCCGGATTTCTTCGATAGCCGCGGACCCAAAGCGGAGCTTCTCCTCGTGGGCGTCTTTCATTTCGCCGATCAGGGCCTCGACGCCTACAAGCCGGTACACCGGCTCGACATTTCTTCACCGGAACGCCAGCGCGAGCTCGAGCAGCTCGTAAGTGACTTGGCCCGCTTTCAGCCAACGGTCGTCGCCGTTGAGGCGCTGCGCGGCGAGCAGCGGAGACTCGACTCGCTATTCGTCGCCTACGGAGCCGGGGCCTATCAACTCGAAATCAACGAGGTCTATCAGATCGGCTTCCGTCTCGCGAAGCGAGTTGGGCTGCGCCGCGTCGTTGCGGCCGACGCTGAGTCGCGATCGTACATGACGCGCGAGGAGGCGATGGCGAAGGTCGCAACGCTGGGCCTCAACATGGATAGCGTGCTGAAGCAAATCCAAAGCGACCCTTGGGCGGCCAGGTTCAACCGACTCTACGCGTACGAAGACTCAATCAAGACACGGCGGACGATCTCGCAGCATCTTCTTGCATCGAACGATCCCGAACGTATCCGACTGGGTCATGGCGCTTACGTTGTTGGATCGTTCAAGCTCGGGCCTAACGCGGATTACCTCGGCCCGGACGACGCCACACAATGGTACAACCGCAACCTGCGCATCTTCAGCAACCTGCAGAGCGTGACGTCAGGCCCTTCCGATCGCATCCTGCTCATCATTGGCGCCGGGCACCTCCCAATTCTGCGGTTCCTGGCGCAGGCATCACCCGAGTATCGATTGCGGGAACCGGCAGAGTTCATCACGCCGCGATAGCAGGCGCGCAGTCGTCAGTCGACGAGACTCTCCACGGGGTCCTCGCTCGCCTCTGTCTCTGGGGCTGTCGTTGCGGAAACGTTGCGCCACCATGGATCCGCACGCTCGGCCCGCTCCGGCTCAACAGCTTCGCCGAGTCTTGGCGCCAGGAGCGATATCCCGGCTGACGGCGCGAGGCGGAACACAGTGTCTACCGGTTCATCCCACGGATGCATCGCGAGGTTGAAGGTCCCCCAGTGGATGGGCAGGAACACACCGCTGCCTAACTGTTGTCGCGCGGACAGGGCGTTGTGCGGCCCCATGTGAATATCTCCCCACGCGGGATGAAACGCGCCGATCTCCAACGCCACGACGTCGAATGGACCGAAGCGGCGTCCTAAATCGCCGAACTCCGGCGTTAGGCCGCCATCGGCTCCATAAAAAAACGAGTGTCTCGGTCCCCGGAGATGAAAGGACGACCAAAGGGTCGTGTTGCGATCTTTGATCCCGCGGCCCGAGAAGTGTTGTGCGGGACCGGCCGTTACTCGAACGCCTTTGACATCTGACTCCTCCCACCAATCCAACTCGGTAATACGCTCCGCGGTGATTCCCCACCGCTCGAGGTGTGCACCAACGCCTAACGAAGTGATGAAAGGCACGTTCGTTCTCGCCAGCGCCCGGATGGTTGGAAAATCGAGGTGATCGTAGTGGTCGTGCGACAGGATAACCGCATCGAGTGGCGGCAGTGCACCGAGGCGCACGGGCGGCGGATGAAAACGCTTCGGGCCGGCAAACGGCAAGGGGGATGCGCGGTTTCCCCACACCGGATCGGTCAAGAGCCTAACGCCGTCGATCTCGATGAATAGCGTAGAGTGCCCAAGCCATGTTACGCGCAGACCAGTGGCGGGACGCTCCGCCCAACGCTCGCGCGGATCCACCAGGGGTAGCGGACCCGACGGAACACGCCGTTCGCCGCCGCACAGGAAGTCACGCAGCGTGGGGCGCTGAACACCCTCTTTAAATCCCGCCGAGACGCGGTGCGTGTTGATAAAGACACGGCCGTTGAACCGTGGTGAGGCTTTGATGCGCGCGAGGCGCTCTCCATTTGTGCGCTTAGATCGCGATACCACAGGCCGCCCTGATGAACATCGGCACATGATATGTTTTGGCCCAGCGTGAGCACAGCGCTTGACTTTACCGTGCGAGCACTGACTCCACCTTCTCGCGCAACGCCGCGTATGGTTCCGGGAGCCGCGCGAGCAGAAACCTCTCGATGCTGAACGTGGGGTCGGCCAGCACCTCATGCGACGTGGTCACGAAGCCGCGATACGCGCGTGTGTTTGCCCCCGAATCCGCGTAAACAAAGCCGCGATACCCCAGACCGGGCGGCTCCTGAGGTACATCGCCCGTACTCGTTAGGCGATGTTGCAGTTGCCGCAACTCGAGGCAGCTCCGGTCGTCGAGCTCCCAGCGTGGATTCGGTCTCCCGCTGAACACATCGAGCTCGACGACCACGCCGTTACCTCCGCTCAGTTGATCACCACCGAGCGACCCGCATAGAAGTAGTCGCAGAAATCTGTGTAACCGCCGCGGTCACACGTCTCGGGATTCGTGATCACCACGCTGCTGTTGTCAGTGTTCCGAGCGGCGGTCTTCCCGGGCTTGTGGCCCCAGAAGCCGCCGCGCTGATGGCGATACCAATGGTAGTCCCAGCCAGGATCTATAACGAGTGCCATCAACCGCCGCGGCCATTCGCTGATTGGCAGACAGTTGCAACGCTTCACCAAACCGTCGGCCATGGCTGCAGTGGTGACTGTGTTGCACGCCATCGTAAATGTCTGCGCACCATGCGCTCGCCCCGGCTGCGCGAAAGTATCCGTGCGCCAGTTTCGGCCATAGTTGTAGCAGTTGTTATAAGGCTGCACTGAGGGGACGTTCCAGAACCCGGGATTGAACTGACTCACCTCGTATTCGCACTTCTTGCACTTGTCGTCTTTGACCGTCGTGCGGAGGGGATTGTACGGGGGCCACTTCTTGGGACGCCATCGCCGAGGCTTTGCCTTGAGATACTTCTCGAGGCGCTCGAGGATCCCGTCACGCAACTTCGCGTCGAGCGGCGTTAGGTCGTGCTGAAGGAGCTTCACTTCCGACCGGAGAGGCATCGTTTCGATGATCCGCCGCGCCAACGCCACCGAGTCCCTGAAGTTCTTGACGGCAACAGACGCAAGCGCAAACTGCTTGGGGACTCCGCGCATACGCGGTTCATCGTCGGCGACGAGATCGACCCTAAGCTCCCGAAATCCAAGGCCTGTAAAACCGTCACCCGGTTTCGCTATCACTCCTTTCGCGTCTGTAATGATCTTGAGCAGGCGATCCGTCTCGGTTCTGTCGGTAACGATCCAGACAGGGTTCGGCCGCCCGGAAAAGATGTCAACCTCGATCCTCAGCATCGTCCCCTCCTCGTGATCCTTGGTACAGATACAACGTGAAGGCGCAACATGGTCCGGGCCCCCGAGCTTGAACACTCGGGCTACCACTGGTCTGCTTAACGAGTTTGTATCTGTCTACGCGATTGGACCTGCCGATTGCCGGCGTTAGGTGCGAAGTTCACACACCGCGTCAGGCATATCATTCTGAATGAACGCCGCGCCAGCGCCTTCACGTTCCAGGCGTCTCGCTGTCGCCTTTGCCGTTGGCATCCTTGGCGCAGCATTCGCGCTCTGGCTCCGGCTTAGTGGGCGCTCGGATTTCTCCGACTTCGATCAACTGTGGCTCGCAGCGCGTGCGCTGTTGGATGGATCCGATCCGTACGCTGCCGTGCGCGCTCAGTGGGTATGGCCGCTCTACTACCCACTCCCCGCGGTCCTCTGTGCGATACCATTTGCGCCACTACCCGTGGAATGGGCACATGGTGTCTTCGCCGGAGTTGTTGCAGCCTTGTTCGCGTATGCGATTACAGCCGATGGATTCTTTCGGCTTCCAGCTATCCTGGCGTACGCCTTTGTGTACGCGCTGCAGCAAGGACAATGGTCACCATTGCTGACAGCCGCCGCGATACTGCCATGGCTCGGATTTGTCTTCGCCGCGAAACCCACGATTGCGCTCGCGATGATTGCCTATCGACCGCGCCGTCTTGCGGTCATGCTCGCAGCGGTGTTTACGCTCGCGAGTATCGCGGTGATGCCGCGATGGCCACTCGAATGGGGCAACACGATCACCGACGCAGACCATTTGCGTGCGCCCATTACATACATGGGGGGGCCGCTCATCTTACTCGCGTTAGCGCGCTGGCGGCGTCCCGAAGCACGACTCCTGCTGGTTTTGGGATGCGTGCCTCAGACCTTTGTCGCTTATGAAACAGTCCCGTTATTTCTCGTTTGCCGCTCGCGCGTCGAGACAATAATGTTGGCGATCCTCAGCGTTGTCGCCGAACTCGTGGGGACGTCATTCTCACCAGCACAAACTGATGACTTGCTTAACTTGATCCGGGTCCGCGGACCTCTGCTACTACTGTTTATGTATGTCCCAGCACTCGTAATGATTTTGCGGCGTCCGAACGTAGGTGAGGTTCCCGCATGGCTTGAACGCCAAATAGGGCGCTGGCCCAGGTGGCTGCGCGGCAGTGGCACACCGTGAGCGCGTCATTCACAGACATTCACGGCCGGCGCGTACTGGTTACCGGAGGGCTGGGATTCTGCGGCCTCAACATGGTGCGGTACCTCGCGCACCGACTAGAATGCCAAGTTACAGTGCTCGACGATCTCTCGAATTCGTCGATGCCACGCGAAGACTTGCCGCGAACGAGTATCGTGGTCGGCGACGTGCGCGACGAGAGCGTTGTTGCGCCACTCTTGCGCCAGCACGAATATGTTTTTCACCTCGCGTGTCGCACGATCCTGAGCTGTGCGGCCGATCCGCTCGGCGATCTCGACGTGAACGCGATGAGTACACTGAAGATGCTGGAGCTGCTGCGCGCCGAGCGACCGCGCGATCTGCGACGATTTGTGTACACGTCGTCGACATCCATCTACGGGAACTCTCGTCACGTGCCAACTGACGAGCTCGATCCGCCTAACATCCTCAACCACTACGCCGCGACGAAGTTGTTAGGTGAGCACTACACGTTGCTCTATCACACCGCCTACGACGTCCCCACCGCGTGCGTACGTTATTCGAACATCTTCGGCCCCGGGCAGACGACGCGAAATCCGTATTGCGGGGTCGTGGGGAAGTTCATCGAGGCGGCGCTCGACGGCCGCCCTCTGACGGTGCACGGCGACGGGGAGCAGACCCGCGACTATACGTACATCGACGACGCTGTGGAAGCCACGATCTTCACCGCGGTTTCCCCGAAGGCACTCGGCGACATTTTCAACATCGGCACGGGCGTGGAAACGTCTGTCAACGTTCTCGCCGAGGAAATCCGAAGCCTAACGGGGCGGGGAGGCGACGTGGAGATTCAACACATCGATCGCCGCGACATCGACAACATCCGGCGCCGCGCGATCAGCCCCGAGAAGATCCGCGTGCGACTCGGCTGGCAGCCGCAGACCCGTTTGCGCGAAGGTCTCAAGCGCACAATCGAACACGCGCGCGCTGAGCGTTATACGAGCCGAGACCTAACGAGTCAGAGCGGATCGGGGACGCAAGGCCGGGCAGGGGCATTGCGCTGACGCGAGCATTGGGCGTGCGACGCCCCGCCTGTGAGTGAGACTCGTCCTGTCCCCCCAGTTACCGTCATTGTGATGGCCTTCAACGAGGTCGCAAGCCTCGCATCGGTCGTTACAGAGATTTCCGCCGCGTTGGACACCATGCCTGGCGGCTACGAGTCCGAGATCCTCATCGTGGACGATGGCAGCCGTGATGGAACCGGCGAGGTCGCAGACAAGCTGGCGGTGGCGCACCCACGCATTTCCGTTATCCACCATCACGTGAATCGCGGAGTCGGTGAGGTACTGCGCAGCGGCTTCGCTGCCGCACGCGGAGAGCTCGTCACGTTTCTTCCGGCGGACGGGCAGTTTCCAGCCACGATTGTCCCGACGTTTGTCGACGCCGCGGCGACCGCCGACCTCGTTGTCGGTTATGTGCCCGATCTACACGGGGCGCGCTCTCCGGTCGCGCGGTTGCTCTCGGCAGGCGAGAAGCTGTTCTATCGCGTGTTATTCGGGCCGCTGCCGAAGTTCCAGGGCATCATGATGTTCCGGCGCGCGCTCCTCGAGCGATTCACCCTAACGAGTCAGGGGCGCGGCTGGATGGTGCTCACGGAGCTCATGGTGCGCTGCATGCGCAGCGGGTGCACGATCCGAAGCGTCGCGACGCCGCTGCGGCCGCGTGCGGCCGGTGTATCGAAAGTGAATAACCTCCGGACCATTCTCGCGAACGTACGACAGGCGTTAGAGCTGCGCGCATCGCTGTGAGTGCGACACCACCGCTCACGCGCGCCGATCGTGCCGCCCCCGTGGCGCTCGCGATGCTATTCGTCCTCGTATTGCTGATCCATCGGCCGTGGGAATTTGCGCCATTCTCCCGCATCGACTTCAGCGAGTTCCTGCCGCTGCTCACAAACAACTCCGACTTCGGTTCACGCTTCGGGGCTTTCGTTTGGCGCTATTCGGACGAAGGGCGCTTCAATCTGCTGCAGTACGCATCGCTCGCGATGAAGTGGACCGTGTTAGGCAATGCGCCCGTGAAGTGGCAGCTCCTCCGCGCGCTGCAGATGGCGGCCCTTGTCGCTGGCGTCTATGTGTTTCTCCGCCGGCTCGCCATCAGCCCGCTCGGCGCCGCGGCCGGCGCATCGCTCTTCATAATTGGTGGTGCCGCGACATCCGCGTTGACGCGCCTAACGATGGGCGAACC
>DATFBW010000081.1:0-5513 GCA_035253645.1 Gemmatimonadaceae bacterium
CCTCCCCCGTCGGCATCCAGGACCAATTCCCCCCGGGCAGCGTCTTCGTACTCCAACACACAGACGCCGCTTCTGGCACACAGCGCGAGGTATGCCAACATATGACACGACGCGACGGCTGCGAGAAACAGGTCTTCTGGGTTATGCCGCTCGGGCACACCTTTGAACAAGACATCGGCGCTGCCTAACAGGTCGGGCTTCCCGGCGACGAGCACACGGTGGTCGCGACCATACGTCACGTAATCGGCCGTCCCTTCGCCGCGGCTGCCATCCCAGATGAGGCGCAGAGCATACTCGTGAGAGTGCGGTGCGTTGGTCATGCGGCACAACGTAGCACCTTGACTCATGACGTTGCTTCGATGACGATGGAAGTATGATCGCGCAATCGGTCGCTGACACCGCCGCACTCCTGGGGGACGTCACGCGCGCTCGCATGCTGCTGGCACTGATCGACCACATTGAGCTCCGGGCGTCTGACCTCGCGCGTCATGCCGGGATCTCTGCGCAGACCACGAGCTTTCATCTCGCGAAACTCTGTGAGGCGCACATTCTCACGGTCGCGAAGCGCGGGAGGAACCGGGTGTATTCGCTCTCGGGCCCTCATGTCGCTGCGGCCCTGGAAGCCTTGCTGTGCGTGATACCTAACGCCGAACGTCCGGCACGCGACCTGAAATCGATCGAGCTGGCACGCACATGTTATGATCACATCGCTGGTCGTGTCGGCGTCCTCCTGGCCGATGCGCTCGTGCGGGAAGGATGGCTCGAGACAGGCGAACGAGACTTCCGCGTAACGCCTGCGGGCGAGGCAGGGTTCCGCACATTCGGCATCGACGTGCCCGCCCTACGGCGCCGCAGACGCCAGTTGGCGCGACGCTGCCTCGACTGGACAGAGCGACGCTACCACCTCGCTGGCTCGTTAGGCGCTGCGTTGTGTGACGCTCTATTCACCCGCAAATGGATCGTTCCGCTGCGCAGCACGCGCGTGGTGCACGTCACGCCCGACGGGTATCGCGGGCTGCGCAAAACCTTTCGGGTCGAGCTTTAGCGGCTGTTGTGCAGTAACCCCTGCTCGTCCAGAAACGCGGCGACGGCCAGGAGGGACTCCAGAGAAGGGTCGCGGCGGAAAGCGCGCGTGGCGTCGCGCAACGCGGGAATGACTGGGGCCCCTGTACGACGGCGGTGCTCACGACGCACATCGCCGAACTCATCAAACACTTGCCAGAGCGCGAGGGTTCCGACTGGCACGGTTTCGTCTGTAGCGATATCGCTGACACGTCGCTCCGCGGCGGCAACGCGCTCACGAACACGATCGGAAAGGGGAGCGCTACCTGTTTGTTCGCGATAAGGTGAGCGCGGCGCGGACTTAGGCATAGGACCTTCTTGAAAGAGAAAAGCGCCAGCCGCTAGGGTAGAGTGCTGGCGCCCAGGGATTGAATTTACTGCTTGGACCGCGTTCTTGAGCGTTACTGGCCCGTCTTTAGTCAGGTTTGTCACAACACAGCCTCCCCCTTCAATGCGTCATATACCCCCTCGATGCGCAATGGGCGCCGCGTTAGTGCTCACTGTGGCCTGTGGGAATCAGGCGACGGAAAGCCCCTCACCTAACGATTTTGCCGACGGCCTCGTCGCGACGGTTAGCAACGTGACTGCGGCAGGGTGGCCGCACGATCAGCTCACGATCGACTCCGCGACGACGAATCGCGACACACTCCTTTTACACGTGCAGTACGGAGGCGGGTGCCGCACGCACCGTTTCGCGCTGCTCATCGGCAGCGCGTTCATGGAGTCGCAGCCGGTGCAAGTTCACGCTCGTGTTGCGCACGACGCCGGTGGCGATATGTGCAAGGCGTTGCTGGCCAAGACGCTGACGTTCGACCTAACGCCATTGAAAACGCGGTACCACGCCTCCTATGGCGGCGGCGCGGCAACGATCGTGATCAACTTCGTGGGTCAATCCGTCTCCGTGCGCTACTCGTTCGACTAGGGGGGCGGCGGTGGGTACCCTTCGCGACGGCTGGGGTTAGCGACAGCTTGGGCGGCGACGGCCGGCGGGAGCGCATAACGCAGACGCGCCGCGATGCCACCCCTCTCGTCGAGTTGTGCGGCCGCTTCACCCGAGACGTGTTCGACCTGCGCCCGGCTCGCGAGCGCCAGGCGCACGGCCGATTCCGCATCCTCCGGACGCTTCTGCAGGAATGCGAGCGTGAAATAGACGTCGCGCGCGCGTCCCTGCTCGAGCGCCCGTAACGTCGGCACGCTGCCTAACGAACCGAGTCCGTCACTGGCGGCACCTTCGATGGCCTCGCGCACGCGTTCGAGGTCCACGCGATCGCGCAAGCGGGACGCATGTTCGCGTGCCGCGTCGGCCACACCTGCCTTGGTCGCATGCACGTCCAGGCCGTCGGCGTGAACTGTACGGCCGGTCAACTCGTTAGGTAACTGATCCAACAGGGCGAGCGCGATGTTGGGAATGCCTCCGGCCACCACCCACGCATCCATTCCGGCGCGCTTCGCCACCTTTTCGGCAACCTCGGCCAGCATGTGCGCGGTACCTTCGCGGATGTCCTTTTGAACGGCATCGGCACCGGTGGGCCCGCGCTGACCCAGGTGAAAGCCCTGGCGTGGCGGCTTGCTCATGTGATACGGTGGCTCGACGTGCACTTCGGCCCGAAGCGTTTCGAGCAGTTCCGCTTTGCGCTCGACGTACTTGAAGATCCGCGCCTTGCGGCTGTCGGCGACTATGACAATCACAGGGCGTGCTTCTTTGAGCGCCCGTATGTACGGCGTTAGGCACGGACCCTTGGTCCACATAGCAACTGTCGGCACGGGCGCCGGAACGGGGCCAAAGTAGTGAACCGTGTGGTTCGTGAAGAAACCCGCCCATCCTGGCGCTTTGATGAGCCCGCGGATCGACGCAAGCTGATTTTGGGCCTTTTCGCGTGACGTTCTGAAACCTTCGCGCTCATCATGTGACGCTCCCGCCAACTTGGGTTCGATCTCGTCGAGCGAATTGCGCAAATCGATACGCCAGCGCTTGCGCTTGGCTGGGTCCTTCTCTTCGCCATTGATGTACACGCTGAGAACGATCTGTTCGCCGAGTGAGTGCTCGAGGTCGACAAGTTCGTTGTACGTCAACATGACAAGTTCCTCCTCTCTTCAACGATGCCCGGCCCATAGCTGCATAACCGATTCCGTGCGGGGCCCTTGCCGCCAACTCGATGACGAGCAGTTTAGTTCGCTACGTTAGGCGTGTTCCCTCAACTGCCCACCTATGCCCGCTCGTCCATACATGCTCGCCGAAGTGACGTGGGAATTCGTCCGTCAGAACGCATTCGAAGTGGCGATGTTGCCCTGGGGAGCGACGGAAGCGCATAACCGCCATTTGCCCTACGCGACGGACAACATTGAAACGGAACACATCGCCGCAGAGTCTGCGCGGATTGCCTGGGAGCGCGGCGCCCGCGTCGCCGTCCTGCCGATCATTCCATTCGGTGTGAACACGGGACAGCGGGACATACCGTTTTGCATCAACATGAGCCCGAGCACACAAGCGCGCGTTCTCCGGGATGTCGCGTTAGGCATGGCTCAGCACGGCGTGCGTAAGCTGGTCATCCTCAACGGACATGGCGGCAACGACTTCAAGCAGATGATTCGCGAGCTGCAGCCGGAAGTCTCCGTCCTTCTCTGTCAGGTCAACTGGTATGCGTTGGGCGAGCCGAAACAGTTTTTCACTGATCTCGGCGACCACGCCGGAGAATTGGAAACCAGCGTGATGCTCCATGTGGCACCGCAGTTGGTCCGCCCCCTCGATGAGGCGGGCCCGGGCGCTGCGCGGAAATTTCGTGTGAAAGCCTTACGGGAGGGTTGGGCCTGGGCGATGCGCGATTGGCCTCGTGTGACCGATGATACAGGAGTAGGAAATCCGGCCGCCGCGACGGCGGCGAAGGGGGCGGCGTACTTCCAGGCGGTGGCGCAGCAGATCGCTGGATTCTTGGTCGATCTCGCCTCCAGCGACCCGGGTGCCCTCTACGAATAACCGATAAGTCAGCCTTGAATCTGCGGGCGGCCGCGGTGGCCACTTCGCGCGATCATGATGGCGATGTCGATCACGACAAAGAGCGACAGGATGGCCATGCCGATGACTATCGGGTCCGTATACCAGGCAACCTTTCCCGACGCGCTTTGAAGCGCTGGGAGTATCTCGCGAGTGAAAACGAGAAGAAAAGCGGTCATGGAGATTTGGAAGAGCGCCGCAAATGCTCGCCAAGTTCAAGTGTCATGCCGCTGTTACGGCTGGGCTTCAACCGGGCCTTACGGCTGGGATCGCTAGCCGAGGGAGCTCCGATCCAGCGGTCGAGATCGAAAAACCTAACGGCGAGCAAACGCATGAAAGCGCTGCTCGCCGCAGGCACAACGCGAGGCGTTAGGCGCCCCGCATATCGCGCACTCGTCGTTTACCGAACGACGGTTGTCCCGCCGTTACTGCCACCGCGTGAGGCCATCACGGCCAGCACGATGACCACGAGCAGGGCAATAGCACCAACCGCCAACCACACTGGATCGGTGAACCAGACTCGATCATCGTTGGTATCGAGATCGACCTTTACTTCAGTCTGCGGCTGAGCGGTCTGCTGCACAACCGTCATGGCGAACGGCGCCGGAGCGATTGTCATGGCGCTAACGGACGGCACGCTCGACGTATTCGGTGCGGCCGAGGTCGCCGTCGCGCTCACGAGCAGCGCCGCGGTCGCCAAACCCAAAATCCTCGTGAATCGCATAGTTACTCCATTGAATGTCAGCGTAAGGAGCGCACGCAAACCATGTCGTGACGACATGGCGCACTGGCCTGCGAAAGCAGGCTGCCCTCCTCACTGCGCTGTATTGATTCAAGTGCTGTGCCAGCGGCTGGGGCTGTCGCGGCCGCTTGTAAGCTGAGCCATTGTACGCGGCGCCTAACGGGATTGCAGAGTCCTGGCCGCGAGTTAGCCCCGAAGATCGCGCAGGGCGAAGAGTCCGCTTAGCTCTTCCAGCGGGGCGTGCCGTTATGCATAACGCACATCGCCCCGGTTATCGCGTCCGCCATGTCCAGCACCAGCTTGCCGTCTTTATCGATCAAGTGCTGTAACAGGGCCAGCATGTTTTTGCTGAACATGAAGCTGGCATGATAGGGGACGGAGCCCGCGAGATTGATGGGCCCCATAACCGTGACGCCATTGTGCCGTACGGTGCGACCCGCTTCGGTCACTTCGCAGTTGCCGCCCTGCTCGGCGGCGAGGTCGACGATGACGGCACCATCACGCATGGTGTCCAACATTTTCGCGGTGATGAGTTTGGGCGCGGGTTTGCCAGGAATCAGCGCCGTGGTGATGACGAGGTCCTGTTCCCGGATATGCTGTTCGAGCGCATTCATTGTGCGGCGCTCCTCATCCGCTGTCTGCGCGCGTGCGTAGCCACCGGCGACCTCTGCATCACCGGAAGGTTCGGGACCGACGAACGTGGCGCCTAACGAGAGA
>DATFBW010000082.1:0-3846 GCA_035253645.1 Gemmatimonadaceae bacterium
GCCGAGTCGATCGAGATCTGGACCGACGTGGACGGCATGCTGACCGGCGACCCGCGGGTCGTGACCGGCGCGAAGACCATCGGCGAGATCCGCTTCGACGAGGCCTCGGAGCTGGCGACCTTCGGCGCCAAGGTGCTGCACCCAAACACGATCGCGCCCGCGGTGCGGCAGGGGATTCCGGTCTTCGTGTACAATTCGCGCAATCCGGATGGCCGCGGCACCCGGATCACCGACGACGCCCCCGAGCGCCCCGTCAGCGCTATCGCAGGGAAGACGGACGTGACCGTCGTCCGTGTGCGGTCGCCACGGATGCTGCTCACTCACGGGTTTCTGCGCACCGCCTTCGAGGTGTTCGAACGCCACCGCACCTCCGTCGATGTTGTCGCCACGTCCGAAGTGAGCGTGAGCGTCACGATAGATGACGTGACGCATTTGGAGAATCTCGTTGTCGATCTCGCGCAATTGGGGGATGTTACCGTCGAGCGCCACCGCGGCATCGTGGCATTGGTCGGCGCGGGTCTCAACCGTGACGGTCTCGCAATGTCGCGTGCGCTCGCCGCGCTCGAGGGGATCCGGGTGCACATGTTGTCCTTGAGCGCAAGCGGGATCAACCTAACGATTATTATGGACGGCGAACGCGTTGCACCGGCGATGCAAGCGCTTCACGCGGCCTTTTTCGAAGAAGCACCTCGCACCTCGAACCTCGCACCTCGCACCTAGTATGCGCATTGCGCTGATCGGCCATGGCAAGATGGGGCGCGCGGTAGAGCAGGTGGCGACCACGCGCGGCCATGCCATCGCGGCGATCGTGGGGAAAGAGCAGAGCGCGTCCCTCACGCGCGATTCGCTCGGTGGGGCAGACGTGGCAGTGGAGTTCAGCGTACCCGAGGCCGCGGTGCCTAACGCACTGGCATGCGTACGGAGCGGAGTGCCCGTTGTCGTCGGAACGACCGGGTGGACGAGCCAACTTGCGACGCTGGAACGTGAGGTGCAGCGGGCAAACGGTGCTTTGCTGTGGGCGCCGAACTTTTCGATCGGCGTGCAGCTCCTCGCCCAGCTGGTCGAGAAGTTGGCATCTCTCACACCCGAGGCGCGTGGCTTTGCGCTACAGATGATCGAGACGCACCATGCGGCCAAAAAGGACGCGCCATCGGGCACGGCCGCGATGCTCGCCAAGCTCTATACGGCCGCTGCCGCCACGGATATTCCGATCACCAGCGTCCGCATTGGCCACGTCCCCGGCCGCCATGAGATAATAGCAGACGGCCAGTACGAGCAGCTCCGCCTGGTCCACGAGGCACGAGATCGCCGAGTGTTCGCGGACGGAGCGGTTACTGCGGCGGAATGGCTAGCGCAAAGTGGTCGCCGCGGCGTATTCACTTTGCGGGACGTCTTGAGCAGCGACGGAGGCGGACGATGAGTGCCAAGCTGTTCGGCTGCGGTACCGCGCTCGTGACGCCGTTCCGCCCGGACGGTGCCGTCGACGAGCAAGCGCTGCGCGCGCTTGTCGATTGGCAGATCGAACAAGGCGTGCACTTTCTCGTGCCGTGCGGGTCGACAGGCGAAGCGGCGACCCTAACGCCTGACGAGCACAAACGCGTTGTCTCGGTCGTCGTCGACCAGGCCCGTGGCCGAGTGCCGATCTGTGCCGGGGCCGGCTCTAACGACACGCAGAAAGCCATTGCGCTGTCCCACGCGATGCAGGAGGCGGGCGCCACGCACCTGCTGCACGTCTCGCCGATGTACAACAAACCGCCACAGCGCGGGATTGTGGCTCATTTTCGTGCGATCGCCGCGGAAAGCGACTTGCCCATTGTCGTCTACAACGTGCCGGGTCGCACGGCGAGCAACATCGAAGCTTCCACCGCGCTCGAGCTCGCGACGATTCCCGGGATCGTGGCCATCAAGGAAGCGTCCGGCAACCTGGCGCAGATCAGCGATATCATCCGCGAGCGGCCCGCCGGGTTCGCAGTGCTTTCCGGCGACGACTCGATGACCCTCGGCGTCATGGCGTTAGGCGGCGAGGGGATCATCTCCGTCGTGAGTAACGCCATCCCGGGTCCGCTCGCCGCGATGTGCAACGCGGCGCTCGCGGGCAAGTGGGACGAGGCCCGTGCGCTGCACCACCGACTTACGGAATTCATGACCGCAGCCTTCGTCGAGTCCAACCCGATCCCGGTGAAAGCTGCCCTCGCGATGCTGGGTCGCGCCGGCAACGTGCTCCGACTCCCCCTCGTTCCACTCTCCGCACAACATGAGGGGCGCGTGCGTTCCGGTCTCGAAGCTGCCGGCGCCCTGTGACGGCTCGCAAGAAGGGATCCAAGCGCGCGCCGCGGCGCACAACGCCGAACCTAACGAGCCTCGAAGAGCGTATCCGCGAGTATTCGGCCATGCCGCGGAATGTCACCTTGCCGCGCGGTGCGAAGGACGTCGTCAATGAGTTGCTCGATGCGCTCGAGACGGGTGCCGTGCGCGCGGCGCTGCCTGACGGGAGCGGGACGTGGCAGGCTGTCGAGTGGGTGAAGCTCGGAATCTTGCTGGCCTTCCGCGCCGGGAGCGCCAAGGAGGTTGCGGTGGCGGGCACGCCTCCTGTCGTACGGTTCATCGATAAGGACACGATCCCGGCGCAACTTCTCGATCCAGCGGCTGGAGTGCGTATCGTGCCAGGCGGTTCCAGCGTTAGGCGCGGTGCCTACCTTGCCCCCGGTGTCGTCTGCATGCCGCCCATGTTCGTCAACGTCGGGGCGTACGTCGCGCGCGACACCATGATCGACTCGCACGCGCTGGTCGGTTCGTGCGCACAGGTCGGGGAGCGTGTTCATCTGTCGGCCGCGGCGCAAATCGGCGGAGTGCTCGAACCCATCAACGCCGCGCCTGTCGTCATCGAAGACGATGTGATCGTCGGTGGCAATTGCGGCGTCTATGAGGGGACGATCGTGCACTCGCGCGCGGTGCTGGCGGCGGGCGTTGTGCTCACCCGCGGGACACCCGTGTTCGATCTCGTGCGTGATCGGGTGCACAAGGCGGACAAGGAAGCGCCGCTCGAGATCCCCGCCGATGCCGTCGTGGTGCCGGGCGCCCGCGCGGTGCGCGGCCGCTGGGCCGAAACGCAAGGTCTGGCGCTGCAGACTCCCGTAATCGTGAAGTACAGGGACGAAAAGACCGACCTGTCGACGATGCTGGAGAAATGGCTGCGATGACGTTAGGTACGCGCCGCCTGCGTGTATCGGGCGAATTGCGCGTCCTCGGCGACAAATCCATTTCCCATCGGGCGTTGCTTCTCGGCGCCATCGCCAGCGGCGAGTCCGTCGTGCGCGACGTGTTGCGATCGGGAGACACGGAATCCACCGCGCGCGTGCTCCGCGCGTTAGGCATCGAGCTCACGGCATTGGGACCGGAGACTCGAGTGACTGGCCGCGGACTACAGGGCTTCCGCGCGGCGCAAACGGCGCTCGACTGCGGGAACAGTGGCACGACGACGCGCCTCTTGTTAGGCCTCCTGGCTGCGCACCCGTTTCGCGCGCTGCTCACGGGCGACGCCTCGTTGAGCCGCCGACCGATGCGGCGGGTCGCTGAGCCGCTGCGAGCCATGGGAGCGACAGTCGAGTTGCCACCGGCACACGACGGATTGCCCGTGACCATTGTTGGCGGAACGCTTCAGGAGATCGTCTGGCGCGCGCCGGTCGCGAGCGCCCAAATCAAAAGCGCGATCCTGCTGGCGGCTTTGTCGGGACGCGTGGCGGTAACGATCGAAGAGCCGCACCTGTCGAGGGACCACACGGAACGCATGCTTAGCTCGTTAGGGGTGCACATCGCGTCCTCGAGCGCCGCCGATGGCACAGCGCG
>DATFBW010000083.1:0-6682 GCA_035253645.1 Gemmatimonadaceae bacterium
CTCCTGAGTGCCGTTGTGCACTGGCCGCCTCGAGCCTCCTCCCCTCGCCTTTTTCCGCTTCCAGTTCATTTAACGCGCGCTCCGCGTCCGCGCGATGCGGCGCCCCAAACTGATCTCGTTTGCTTTCCTCGTCGAGTTGCCGACGCAGGCGGCGCGCGATGATTCGCGCTCCCGGGTCGCCTAACGCGGCTCGTGCGTCCGCCGCGATCTTCTGATAGACCGCGCTGCTGCGATCGCGAAATGACCGTTCCAGTTCCTGGTCTGTGATCCCCTGGACGATCGCCGCCTCGCACACAATCGCGGACCCACCGTCTCCTTCGACCTCCTTTCCCATCCATTCGAGGTCCTCACGCGCGTCCGCCGAGTTTGGCAAGACGTAAACTCCGCCGCGAAGCGCGAGGGCTCCGAGAGGCTGCAGGCGACGCCAGAGTTTGACCCGCGCGTAATCGGGTTTAGCCGGTAGCTGCGGCAGAAACAGCAACCAGCGGCCACGTGGTACACTCTTGACCATTGGTGATACGAGTGTATCATCTGCTCCCCTCTCACGGCAAGGTGCTGTATGCGCTGGATCACGCGTGAACGTCCCAAGATCGACCGTGTCGCATGCCCCTGGCTGATCGCGCGCTTCATCGATGAATCAGCGGAGTTTCTCTTCGTGCCCGCCCCCGAGGTGGCCGAGCGCGCGCGGGAAACGGCCGCGATTCCTTATGACGTGGAGGGGGTCGAGCTGTCGCACGTCGGGGAGCGCTGCAGCTTCGACGCTTTCCTCGCCAAATACGACTTGCGGGATCCGGCGTTGAGCGATCTCGCGACCATCGTGCGCGGCGCGGATACGGCGCGGCTGGATCTCGCGCCGCAATGCGCCGGGCTGCTGGCTATCTCGTTAGGCTTGTCGCAGCTGTACGCGAACGATCACGAGCAAGTGCGGCATGGCTTCGTGGTGTACGACGCGTTGTATGCCTGGCTCACACGCGCACGCGATGAAAAGCACACGTGGAATCCGCAACGCTCGGCGACAGCCCCTGCGTAAAAGCTATCCGCTGAAAACGTCGGAGCAGCTATTGCCTAGCCGCACTCGCTAAAGCCACACACATGGCACTTCACACATCCCTCCGCGTACTCGAGCTGCGATCCACAATCGGGGCATGTGCCGATGAAGGCCTGCGCGCCGTCGTCGAAACGCATTTGCATTTGCTCGGCGCCTGAAGATTGGCTGACGGTCACTTGTTCCGCCGCCGGAATCTGGCCTGACTCCCGCGGATCACGAATGAGCTCGCGCTGCACGCCTTGCTTCTCTTGATACCACTCGTAGAGCGCGGCGCCGATAGCGTCGGGTACTGAAAGCACCTTGTTAGGTCCAAGTCCGACCGCGCGATCAGAGGAGATGCCGCGTAATTGCCGGTGAATTTCCATGAGTGGGATGCCGGATCGCAGGGCCAAAGAGATCAGGCGGCCCATGGCTTCCGCGTCTGCCATCGCGGACCCGCCAGCTTTGCCGAGGTTGATGAAAACCTCGAAAGGCTGGCCGCGCTCGTCTTCGGTGATGTGCACATACATCGTGCCTAACGGCGTGCTTTTACGGATCGCCGTACTTCGCAGGCGGTCGGGGCGGGCGCGCTTCGCGCGCCGCGTCAGATTCTCGCTTTCGGATTCGAACAAAGCCTTGCGCAGTCTGTCGATTTCTACATCGCGTTCCGCGAGCTGACTCATGAGATCGGCGAGCGCGCGTTTGGCCTCGTCACCGACACCCTTGCGCTCAGCCGTCGCTTTGGCTGTGGCACCCGTGGACAACACCTGATTGTCGCGTGAGCCATCGCGATACACGGTGACGCCTTTGCATTTGAGCGCATGCGCCAACTCGTAAATCGCGCGTACATCTTCTTGCGTGGCTACGTTCGGGAAATTGGTGGTCTTTGAGATTGCCGAGTCTGTGAACTCCTGGAAGGCGGCCTGCATGTGCACGTGCCACTCGGGGGTGATATCGTGCGACGTCACAAACACACGCTGCCAGCGCTCGGGGACCTCGGGGAAGTGGATGTGGCCCTGCGAGGCGATCTTCTCCATCAACTCGTCGGAGTACCATCCCTCGCGCTTGGCGACGGCGACGAAGTCTTCGTTCACGTCAGGCATCATGACACCAGCCTGATTGCGCATGAACGCCACGGCGAACAGGGGCTCGATGCCTGACGAGCAGCCGGCGATGATCGAGATTGTCCCGGTTGGAGCGACCGTAGTGACGTTGCAGTTGCGCAGCATCTGGCTGGGCCGGATGCGAGCGCCGGCGGCATCTCGCGCGGCCGTAGCATCCGGCCCCCAAATAGAGCGGGCCCATTCTGGGAAGGTGCCGCGCGCCGCAGCGAGGCGCTCACTCTCGCTCTTCGCTTCGGTATCGACGAACCGCATCAGCTGGCGTCCGAACTCGACGCCTTGATCCGAATCGTACGGAATGCCGAGCCTAACGAGAGCGTCGGCAAAACCCATGACGCCGAGCCCGATGCGCCGGATGCGTTTGGACAGCTGATCGATCTCCGGCAGCGGATATCTGTTGACGTCGATGATGTTGTCGAGGAAGTGCGTCGTTAGGTGGACGTCGCGGCGCAGCCCCTCCCAATCCATCTTCCCGTCTTTCGCGTAATACCCGACGTTGATCGAGCCGAGGTTGCACACATCGTACGCGAGCAGCGGCTGCTCGCCGCAGGGATTTGTCGCTTCGTAACTGCCTAAGTGCGGAACCGGGTTGTAGCGGTTGGCCTCATCGATGAAGAAGCAGCCGGGCTCCCCGGTGCGCCACGCACCTTCGATCATCTTCTCCCATACCACGCGCGCATCGAGCTGCCCAGCCACATTGCCTGACGAAGGATCGATCAGACTATACGTCGTTCCATCGCGTACGGCCTGCATGAAGGCATCCGTCACAGCGACGGAAATATTGAAGTTCGTCACTTGCGTGAGGTCTTCTTTGCAGGTGATGAACTCCATGATATCCGGGTGATCGACGCGGAGGATTCCCATGTTCGCACCGCGGCGTGTACCTCCCTGCTTCACGGCGTCCGTCGACGCGTCATAGAGCTTCATGAATGAGACAGGTCCGGACGCCACGCCCGTCGTCGAGCGCACCATCGATCCTTTCGCGCGCAGACGCGAGAACGAGAAGCCCGTTCCACCGCCCGACTGATGGATGAGAGCCATCGCCCTTAGCGTGTCATAGATCCCATTGTGTCCATTGGACAGCGCGTCTGCGACCGGGAGCACGAAACACGCGGACAGTTGGCCTAACGGGCGACCGGCGTTCATGAGCGTCGGCGAGTTCGGCACGAAACGCTGTTGCGTCATGAGCCGATAGAATTCTTCAGCCGTGCTCTTTACGTCCGAGTCGGATGCGCCGTACCGACGATCAGCCTCGGCGACCACTGTTGCGACGCGCCAGAAAAGCTGCTCTGCCGACTCGACCGGCTTCCCCTTCTCATCACGCACCAAATAGCGCTTTTCGAGAACCGTACGAGCGTTCTGCGAAAGCGGTGCGGGACCTGGAGGAGGGGTAGTCGGTAGGGTCATGTGAGCCACTCCGTGCAAGCGCGAGCCCATGAAGAAGTGAACCCTGGGGTTCAGGTGGGCGCGCATTTTACGTGGACTAGTGATTCCGCGCCAGTCTCATTGTAACTCAATACAAACTCAATGGTTACAATACACGCATCACGAATCGAGTTCCCGGAAAAGATATCAACGACGGGCTCAAGTTAAGGGCCACTAACGGAGACTCTGAACTGCCAACTAAAGCTGTCGGCTACCAGCCGTCAGCCGGTAGCTGTCAGCTTTAGTCTCGTCGTGCCAGGGCGCCGAAATACGCCTCCAGACCTTCCGCTACGCCGCGAGCGTAAGCCTGCTGGAACTCGGTCGTCCTGAGCAGCGCTTCCTGCTCCGGAATCATCAGAAACGCACCTTCGCAGAGCACCGAAGGCATCCAGGTCTGTCGTACGACGGCGAGGTTGTCGTAGAAGACGCCATGGTCTCGTAGGCGCATCTCGCGAACCATGCCGGCCTGAACTTCACGCGCCAGCTCGAGGGACTGGGGGTGGAAGAAATATGTGCCCGTCCCATGTGCGCTGAACGGATTCACACCGTCGGGGAGCGCGTTCAAATGGATCGACACGAAGGCGTGCGCATTTGCGCGCCGGGCGATGACGGGACGATCGGCGAGCGCTACCGGGTCACGCGTCGTTCGCGTCAGGACGACGCGGGCCCCCCGCCGCTCCAGCTCGTCGCGCAAGCGTTCGGCGATGGGCAGCACGGCATCACCCTCGTAAAGACCTGTAGGACCCGTGGCGCCGACGGGCGGATGTCCCGGATCCACGGCAATCGTTAGGCCCGCCAACGGGCGGCCGGCGGTGACGCGCGGCGGACGCCTAACGCGTACGACCATGCCTCCCGGCTGCCAGCGTACGAGGTAGCCATATGGCGCGTGCGCGAGGTGCAGCGTGATCTGTCCGCGGTCGCTGGCGATTTGGGTCCACGTGATGTTGCGGACCACGCTCGTGTCGGCGCGTAGCGCCGCGATATCGATATCGAGGGTCGTCCCGTACAGCGTGACGACGAGCGCGTCCGGGCCGTGATCGATGAGATACGGTGCCGGAGCCGCCATCGGCAGCACGACGTCTGCCCAATCCGTATCGCTCGGCGTGACACGTGGGTTCCCGACAACGCGCCGCGGGACCACGGCGTCCACGAGCTCGGTCACCGCAGCAGAATCGATCCATGCCTCCAGTTGCGAATCAAGGCGTACACGCGCCTGCGTCCCGACGCGCCCGGTCACCTGAACGATCGTCCCGGGAAGGAGCAGCCATTTGTACGTCCCGTTAGGCACGGGCCGTGCGATGACCACCTGATCGGTATCGGGCAGCGCGCTAGTCGCCGTGAGGCGCACGACACGCGGTGCGGCGCCTAACGAATCGAGGAGGTGCTGTGCGGGAACCGGCAGGGCCACGCTATCGGCGCCGCGCGTGACGACGAGGCGTGCGCCGCCCTGGAGATCCTCGACCTGCACGGACCGCTGCCAGAGCGTGGAATCACGCAACGTTTCGCGCGCAGCGGTAAGCGGCACGCGGCGTCCCTCCGCCAGTGCGATGTGAACTGCCGCATTTGCGTTCGCGCGAACGCTTACGGTCATAGTCTCTCGCGCCGCCCACCGTCCGGAGACAGCGGGGCGCAAAGACTGCGCGTCTGCAACGAGGGGCCCCTCATTCGCGATAGGCGTGGATCGCGGCGTAATGCGGACGGCATGCTCGAGTCGCTCAGTGCGTCCGTCCAGCGACGCTTCCAGCACATAACGACTGCTTTCGCGAGGGACCGGGATGTAGGCGAGAAAGCTCCCGTTGGGCAGGACCTGAACTTCGCTACCGTTGATCGTCAGTCGTGCGTTCCCATTTCCGATCGAGCCGAAGATGAATGTGGAATCGCCAGCGATGGAAATGACTGCGTTTGGCGGCGGATAGACGACGTTGATTGCGACCGGACCGGTCGCAAGAGGCATTGCGGGGAAACGTGGTGCGATTTCTGCGCGACGCGGTGCTGACGCTGCGCAGCCAAGTATGCCGAGACTGAAAACCGCAAGGCGTACGGCGGCGAGGCCACTGCCGCTGTCGAATCCGTGCCTCAAGTTGCTACGTACGCCGGTTAGTGCCATCTTCGCGCTAGCCACCCTGTTGCGGGGGTGGCGTACTGCCGATGAAGCCAAGTTCCTGCTAGCATGGACGATGGTTGGGGCTGCCAAAGCTGTAAAAGCGGGGTATCAACAAACAGGGATGAGGGGTTGGGGGTTAGGGGTTGGGGACGCAATTTGCTCGGACGGTAGTCCATGCCGATAGGCACTGTGGCTTCAGGCTCTTACTCACATCCAACTCCGACGGATCCTATTGTGCCGCCCGGCGCGGTAACGATCCACTTGTACGCGCAGACGGACGTTGGGAAAACGCGCGAGCATAACGAGGACTCATTTGTAGTCGCCGATCTCGCGACGGCACGTCCGATCGCGTTCGATCGCCAGCGGCGACAACGTTCGGGCCCGATGGGGACCTTGTTCATGGTCGCCGACGGGATGGGGGGAGCTGCCGCGGGCGAGTATGCGAGCGCGGCGGCCGTCGAAGTCGTGCTGCGCTACCTGCGCGATCATTGGTCAGGGCGCGACCGCCCGACGCCGGAGACATTTGTCGTCGCCATGTACCGCGCCGCGGTGCGCGCGAACGACGAGTTGCACGCGATTCAAAAAGAGCGGCGTGATCTCGAAGGGATGGGTACGACGGCAACTATCGCGGGTCTTCTTGGCGATACGGTGTACCTCGCGCAGGTCGGCGATAGCCGAGCGTATTTGGTGCGTGAGGGAAAGACCGCGCAGCTCACGCGCGATCAGTCGTTGATGCAGCGCCTGATCGACGCCGGAGAAATCTCCGAAGAAGCAGCGGCGCAAAGCGAGCGGCGCAACATCATCCTCCAGGCGTTAGGCCCGGAAGCCCACGTCAAAGTCGATCTCACATACCAGCGCATCCGCCGAGGCGATGTGCTCGTTGTTTGCAGCGATGGCCTGTCGGGTCAGGTCAAGGCTGAGGACATCGCGAGCGCGATCGGCGACGGCACCGATCTCAAACGGGCGTGCGCCGAGCTTATCGAGCAAGCGAACAACGCCGGCGGT
>DATFBW010000084.1:0-4931 GCA_035253645.1 Gemmatimonadaceae bacterium
GGGCGGATCATCGTGCGACCGCCTAAGGGCGCCAAGTTTCTGCCTGACGAGACAGTGATCGTCGGGAACACGACGCTGTATGGGGCCACGGCCGGCGAAGCGTTCTTCGGCGGCGTGGCTGGCGAACGCTTTGCGGTGCGCAACAGTGGCGCGACTGCCGTTGTGGAGGGCGTGGGCGATCACGGATGCGAGTATATGACGGGCGGCGTCGTCGTGGTGCTCGGACGCACCGGCCGGAATTTCGCCGCCGGGATGAGCGGCGGAGTCGCGTATGTGCTCGACCCCTCGCGCGATTTTGAAACGCGCTGCAATCGAGCACTCGTTGAACTTGGACAGGTCCTAGAATCGGCAGACGTAGCGCTGCTCAAGCACCTCATCGAGCGGCATGCGCGATTCACCGGAAGCGCGCGCGCCAAGCATGTGCTTTCGCATTGGCACGATACGCTCCGCGAATTCGTGCGCGTCATCCCGACGGAGTACCTGCGAGCGCTGCGGATCGCGTCGGAAGCAGCGACGCAGCAAGAGAGCCTCCGCCATGGCTGATCAGGCGTTTCTCACGCTCGGAAGGGCCGCGCCGAAGCGCGAGCCGGTCGCGGACCGCACGCGCCACTGGCGCGAGTTCTACGAGCCGCTGCCCGAGGCCGCGCTCCACGAGCAGGGCGCGCGTTGCATGGACTGCGGTGTTCCATTCTGCCAGGGCGACACGGGTTGCCCCGTGCGCAACGTAATTCCGGAATGGAACGCACTCGTTAGGCGGGGGCGGTGGCAGGAGGCACTGGAGGCGCTGCACGCGACGAACAACTTTCCCGAGTTCACGGGGCGGCTATGTCCCGCGCCGTGCGAGTCGGCCTGCGTCCTGGGCCTCATCGCTCAGCCCGTGGCGATTCGCACCATCGAGCAGGCGATTGCCGATCGAGGATTTCACGAGGGCTGGATCGTCGCGCAGCCGCCTCGAGCGGAGACTGGCTGTCGCGTCGCAATCGTCGGATCAGGACCCGCGGGCCTGGCGGCGGCGCAGCAGTTGCGCCGGCTCGGCCATGGCGTCGACGTCTTCGAAAAAGCCGACCGCGTGGGCGGTCTCCTGCGCTACGGCATCCCGTCCTTCAAGCTGGAGAAGAATGTCCTGAACCGGCGCGTCGCTCAGCTCGTGGCCGAAGGTGTGCGCCTGCACACGAACGCGGAGGTCGGCATCTCACCGACTGTTGCCGACCTGCGCCATGACTACGATGCAATCTGCCTAACGATTGGCGCCGACGTGGCGCGTGATCTGCCAGCCCCGGGTCGCGTCCTCAAGGGAATCGAGCTGGCGATGCCTTATCTCGTACAACAGAACAGGCGCGAAGCCGGCGCAACAATCGATCCCGCCGAAGCGATCGACGCGCGCGACAAACACGTCGTCATCGTCGGCGGCGGCGATACCGGCTCCGACTGTGCCGGGACTTGCCTGCGGCAGGGGGCGGCCAGCGTTAGGCAGTTCGAGCTGCTGCCGCGGCCGCCGGAGGAGCGGTCCGACGCGACACCGTGGCCTTTGTGGCCGATGCAGCTGCGCACCTCGCACGCGCACGAAGAAGGGTGCGAGCGCGACTGGAGCGTTTCGACGGTGGCATTTTGCGGAAGCGGCGGACGCGTGCGCGCGCTCGACGCGGTGCGTGTCACGCCCGAAAGACAGGGAAACGGCCTAACGACATTTGCCGCCGTCCCCGGCTCCGAGTTTCGAATCGAGGCGGATCTCGTGCTGCTCGCCATGGGGTTCACGGGTCCGCGGCAGGGCGGCGTGCTCGCTCAGCTCGGCGTGGAGCTCACAGACTCCGGCTTGGTCCGCACGGACGAGATGCATCGCACGAGCGTCCCCGGGGTGTTCGCTGCCGGCGATGCGCGCCGCGGCGCGTCGCTCATCGTATGGGCGATCCGCGAAGGTCGCGACGCGGCTGCGAGCATCGACGCGTACCTGCGGCGATCATCGACCCGCCCGGCGGTGACCGCCTAGACAGCGGCCACGCACTCTTTCCACAGCCGCTCGACGAGCTCTCCCGCGGACGGGATGTCGCGAATCGCGTCGACGCCTTCGCCCGCATATAAAGCCATCTCCAGCACTGCGCCTTGGTCATTGCGTGATGTGCTGCGCGAGCTATAGCGACGTTTTGCCTCACCGGTGACCGTGTCCGTCGTTAGGATATCGCCCTCGCCGGGACGTTTGCCGGGCTGCGGACAGCCAGCGGCTTCCCACATCTCGAGCGTTTTGTTACGCAGTACGCGATGCGGAGAGTTTGGAAAACCGTCCGCAAAACAGACTGTCAGCACGGTGTCCGCAGCTGCTGCGCGCATAATCGCGCGTTTGTGCTCTTCGTGGGAGCCAGCCTCCTTCGTGACGAGGAAGCGCGTTCCGATCAACACGCCGGAGGCTCCGGCAATGAGAGCACGCCGCATGTGCGCGCCGTTCGCAATGCCACCTGCAGCCAGCACCGGTATTGTTTTCGCTTCCTCGATCACTGCTGGAAGGACGTCGTAGAGCGCTCTCGTGCCCTGCACGTGGCCGCCCGCTTCGGTACCCTGGCAGATGAGGTAGTCTGCACCGACGTCGAGGGCACGCCGGGCCCCCGCGGCGCCACTGATCTGAACGCCCATCTTGGCGCCAGCACTCCTGATGGCCGCAGCCATTTCACTTGTCGGAATTCCCCACGAGAACTGAATGATCGGTGCTCCCGCGTCGAGCGCCACTGGAAGCGTGACGGGGTCAGCGAAGAGCAGGTAGTTCACCGCGAAGGGGCGACTGGTACCGGACTTCGTCTGCGACACGCGCTGTCTGACAAAGTCCGCCTGGACGCCAATGCCCGTCCCGACTGCGCCAAGAGCACCCGCGTTCGCGACGGCAATCGTTAGGTCCGGAGTCGCGGTGCGCCCCATCCCGGCGTTGCCGATCGGATACTTGAGACCGAACAGGTCCATGAAGGCCCGCGCTCGCGCCGTCGGCATGGCCGTTGGCTGCGCGGACAGCGAGAAAGGTTTGGCACCGAGACCAGCAGCGACGGCAGCCGCCTGCCCAAGAAACTCGCGTCGACTGGACGACATGGGACCCTCCAGGAGTCCGCGCACACGGAAACATGGAGTAACCCGTCTTCAGCCGCAATGCTCGTTAGGCGCCGCAGCCAACGGCGTGCATTCAGGGAAGACTAGCGCTGGCGATCGAACCTAATGTGCCGGGCGCGCTCCCCCGCGCTGGCTTCGAGGGCCACGATCGCCCCTTTGGCGTCGCGCCGAAACCGTACGAAGAGTCCCGCGTTACGAAAGGCATCTTCAAATGCGCGATCCACGCGCATGGTGTCTCCGCGCGGTTGAGCGATCGCCAGCCCGGAGTCTTTGACCTGCACCGTCCAGCGTGCTGGCAGGTCAGTGCTTACGTACGTTCCCTCGTAACTGCGCAGCTCGCGCGTCCCCTTGGCAACACGATGCATGATCGTCGCCGGGTTCCCCTCGAGCTCGACCTTCAGCGTGTCGTGCCCTGAGTACGAGACCAAAAGCGGTTGGCCCACCATCTGGAAACGTCCACCGCCAAGAGGCTGGAGCTCGCTGCGATTGTTCGCACCGCGACTGTAATACAGCTTGCCCTCCGCGATGACGATTTCGCGGAATAGCATTTCGCGATCGCTGAAGAACATTCCGGTAAAGGGCTCCATCTGCGAAGCCGTCATCGATGTCGCTGCTGCCGTCGCCGGCGTGGCCGCCGCCGGCTGGGCGGACGACTGCTCCGGCAGATAAAGGTTGGCGACACGCTGCGCGAGAGCGCCGGCATTGGAGCCGCCGTTGCACAGCACCGCCACCGAGAATCGCATCTTCGGAAACCGCAGCAGGTACGTGCTGTAGCCACCGTATCCGCCGCCATGCTCGACGGTCGTTTCCCCGCGATAGGTCCCGTGAATGAGTCCGGCGCCGTACGTGAGTTTTGTACCGTCCGCGAGCTGACCACGTACGTCCATTAGAGCGCGCCATGCAGCGCCGCCGATACGAGGTTCGAGCATCTGACGCTCCCAGTGCGCCAGGTCCTCGACGGTCGAGAAGAGCCCTCCGTCGCCAACGACGTCGAAGGCCGGGACTGCATGCGCCCAGGTACCACTGTTCTGGAAGTATGCGAGTGCGCGTCCCTTGATGATCATGTTGTGCCGGTCGCGAAAGACCGTGGACGACATGCCGAGTGGCGTGAAGAAGCGCTCGTGCATGAATACACGCAGCGATTTGCCCGTCACACGCTCCACGACGATGCTGAGAAGGACATACCCGCTGTTCGAATACGAGTATTGGTCGCCCGGCCGAAAGTTCAACGCGCGCTGCCGGCCGAGCATCTGCAGAAAGTCTGCGTTGTTGATCGGGAAGTTGCCGAGTCCAGCGATGCCGAAGAGCGTTAGGTAATCACGGAGTCCGCTCGTGTGATTCACCAGATGGCGGATGGTGATCGGGACATCGTAGCGCGGCAGCTCAGGGACGAACTTTCTGACATCGTCGTCGAGCGCCAGTTTGCCTTCGTCGGCGAGGAGACTGATCGCGGCCGCCGTAAACTGCTTTGATACGGACGCCATGTAAAAAGGCGTGCGCGGCGTGATCGGTATGTCGTGTTCGAGGTCCGCGATGCCATACCCGCGCGCGAACTCGAGCATGCCGTTTCGGATCGTTGAGACCGCGCACCCGGGACTGCTGTTGCTGGTGAACGCGAAGATCGAGTCGATGCGCGCCGGGTTCACGGCGGCGTTCTGCGCCGCGCTCGAGCTGAGCGCGACACTGGTCAGGGCAATGATGCCCGTTGCGCGAAGTGGGATCATACGGATTTGGACACTGATACGACCCGTGGCGTTAGAACGTCCAGCTCAGGTAGTGAACCGCTCATACCAGCTGAGCACACGCAGCGCTCGCAGCGTGTTCCACCGGCTCGGCCGACCGTC
>DATFBW010000085.1:0-36139 GCA_035253645.1 Gemmatimonadaceae bacterium
GATCGCGATAGTCTCATGGCGGCGAACCTCGAATGGGCGCTCCGTGTGCTGGCGCCAAACGAGCGCGCCGTCGTTTGGGCGCACGACATCCACGTGAGCCGCGGTGGCGACAAGGTGCGCAGCTTCTATAACGGGAACACAATGGGCGCGCAGCTCAGTCGGATCTACGGCGACGCCTATCGCGCATTCAGCCTCCTCACCTACGAAGGCGCGTACTCAGCCACCAGAAGCTTGACCGATCACACCATGATCCAGGCCGCTGCCCTGCCAGGGGTCGCAGGAAGCATGGAGCGCGCACTGCACCTTTTGCAGCGGCCGCCGACCACTGTCGGACTCACGATCGATCTTCGCACGGCGCGCGGCAATGCAAACCTCCGCTGGCTCGAGCAACCTCGCCGCCTGCGTCACGTAGGATACGCAGCGTATGATTTCGCGTTCGACCTCGAGGCCGTTTTTCCGCTCGAGTTTGACGGAATCATATTCATCGATCGCAGCACACCGTCGCGGCTTCTGCGGCCACCCGTACCACCAGGTTAGGCGGCAACTGTTTGACTAGCAACTGACAACTGGAAGCTGCAGTTAGGCGTGGTTACAAGTGAGGGGTCAGACAAGAAAAGAGCCGCGCGAGAGCGCGGCTCTTTGTCGTTAGGTGCGATCCCTAGAAGATCTGCGCCCAGTGTCGCTGCGTCACACGCGTTAGGATCGCGGAGCCGCGGAGCGCGCTCTCGACAGCGCATGTCGAGTAATGCACATCCTGGTCACCGGTCAACCACGACGTCGGACTGATGTCCGTGAGGTTGGCCGCGAACACGGCGCCTTTGATCATGGCGGTGCCGTTTCCTTTCACCAGGTCGTCGCGCAGGATCACGAGGCCGTAAAACTCGAAGGTCCCGTTGATCTCGAGGTCACCATTCACAAGCAGGATGCCCTGCGCGCGTCCGTTCCCGTTGATCTTGAGGCTAGTCTGTGAATAGACGATCGGATAATAGCCGTAGCATGCAGCTACACCCGGTCTCAACGGTTCACCCCAGTTTGTGTTCAGTGTGGTGTTGCACGTAGGCGGTACGGTCGCCGGAATGTTCGCAACTGGCTGGATGTCCGAGTTGAACAGACCGCCCGGCAAGATGATGTCGGCATTCGAGGTGAGCGTGTTCCACGACTCCGATCCGTAGCGGACGTATGTGTTGGAGTCCGATGCCGCCGGATCGTACACGACTGCCGGAGTCGACGTAATGTTCGATGGTCCGGATTGCACCGTAGCCCCAGGTGCCACGACAACGGCTGGAACCGTGTCACCCGGTATGCTCCCACACTGCGGCCACCCGTTAGGATGATGCTCGTACCCATTTACTTCCGACGAACCCGCGACGCGGACGTTGCCTGCAGACGTGATGGCGCCTTTTGGCGAAATAGACGGATACGCGATGCGCACATACGCGCTCGTCTGGCGGCCCGCTTCGAGCAGTGACGAGCCGATGTTTGCGCGTCCTTCGGACACTACCCAAAACGCGTTATCCGAGAGGCGCTTGATGTAGATGCGCGCGGAGTCGCCTGACGCGACGTAGATCCGCGTGGTGTCGAGGTAACCGATGGGGCGGCCGACTGGAGGCGGAAGGTTCCGATTACGGTCCCAGTTCGAGATCTCGGAGTTGAGCCCGAATTCGGAAACAGCAAAGGCGCGCTGCTCGATCAGCGTATTCCGGCTGCCGCGATACTCCTGCTGCGACACAAACGCGGCGGCCGAAACGATCGTCGCCAGCACGACCACCGCGAACAACGCGAGAATAAGTGCGGCGCCGCGCTTGAGGGGGCCTGGCGCGCTCACAGGCTCGCGATTCTTGTTGGGAACGATCACTCTGGCGCTCCTATTTGAAGTTGCGAACCGCGATCCGCATCATCACGGAATCTTTCAGGGTATTGGGCCGGCGCTCGGTGACCGCAGCAACGCCCGCGTCTGAACGCAGGTACACGTCGATGCGTGAGACACTCAGGCGATCGATGGCGCTCGTTAGGCGCGTGCCCAGGCTATCGAAATAGCGGAACTGCAATCCCGTCGGCAGGATGTCCCCGGGTTGGAATCGGTTGTACGGGCCACCGACCGCTTCGGTCGTCGTCCAGTTGCCGCTTATCAGCTCCTGGTAGCCGACGTACCACTTGCCGCTTGCCTCTTGATAGATCGAATAGCGCACCGGCCGCGCGAAGCGAACCACGGCTCCGATTCTGACGGAATCGGGGATGCCTAAAGCACCAACGCCGATGAACCAGCGCGGCTTCCCCGCATCGAGCGTCGGATGTGTGTACGGCGCCCCGGGACAGCGCGCGAAATCCATCGTGATGTTCGCGATGACGCGACGCGCCCACACGTCGTCGTCGGAGCCTTTGCCCAGGCTGTCGTTATACATGAACATCGTGTCGCCGGGCTGCGGCTGCGTATACCAGTTGGTCGTCGTCACCTCGGCGGCATTTGTCGGCGGCACGGCAATGTGCGTGTTGCCGACCTTGTCACATACCACGCCGCTGCCGATGTTCGCGAGGAACTCGACTTTGTCTTCATCCATCACGAGGACGTCGCCACCCGCGGACGACAAGGAACGCAGCTCGGCGGGAAGCATGCTACTCGTTAGGCGCAGCTCCCGCTGCATGTCCGCTTGCTTCGCCGCGTCGCGATAAGATTGCTGCTGCTTCATCATCACGCGTGTCAGCGCAGTGCCCACGATCCCCAGGATCATGATCGTGATGATGACTTCGATGATCGACACACCCGCGCGCGCGCGATGCGCGCCCTGCGTCAGTCGCGGCATGGTATGATGCTCAGATAGGCGAGGGGTTTGGTGCGGCCCGCGAAGGTGACGGTGTCCCGGATCGTCTTGATGTCGTTGCCGTCGGTGATCGACCACTTCTCGGTGATGCCGCGGGTTGTGGCCGTTCCGGACACGGTGCCGCTGGGCGCCAACGTCTGGCAGTGGATGCTCGACAGCGAATCGATACGTGACTGCACGACGAGCGCGGCGAACTGCTGCATGCTGGCGCCGTCATGCTGTTTGGAGAGACGGATTGAAAGTGCGGCGAGGCCGAGGAGTCCGACGCCAAGCATGACCATGGCGACGAGCAGCTCCACGAGCGTCATCCCGCGGCGGCTGCCTAACGGCGCGCGGCGGTGACTGTTCATGCGTTTCTTCATAGCGCACACCCTCGCGGAAGAAGTTGACCCTGCCGCGACACGCAGACGGAATCCCGCTTGGTCTGACCGACGACGCGGAAAACGAGAGTGCTCGGTGGCTTCGCGCTGGCCCATGTCAGACCGCGCGGCTCGTAGTACACGTACGTGAGTCCCGGGCCGCCTGCCTGCAAGCGGATACCGGGGTACACCTGGCTCATGTCCTGCCACTGCATCTGCTGCTGCCAAAAGCCAGTTGTGGGGTCCTGCGTCCAGACCGAGATCCAGTCTCCGCTCATCACGAACAGCCCGAGGCGTCCCTTGTGAATCGCCGCGGCGCGCGCTGTCGCGACGGCGCTTTCCAGGCGCGCACGCGCAGCATTCACGTTGTTCTGATCGCGAATGAAGCGAAACTTCGGGATGCCTAACGTGGCGAGTATGCCAATCATGGCAACCACGATGAGCAGCTCCAGTAATGAGAAGCCTCGAGGCGTCCTCGTGCGCATGCGGTCCTCTGGGTTGGGTCGCAATTCTCCGAAGGAAAGACCGAGAATGCGGGTCGCGCGTAACGCTAATTGCGCAGGGGATTTATGCGTGTGACCACGGGTACATCACCCGCGTGATACTGCGCTGCGCCCGCGTGACGAATCGCGCGTAATTCAGCACGTTGGCATCCAAACTGTATCGTGGCGTTACGAAGATGAGCATGAGCGTGACAGCGCCCGATCTGGCGTCGAATGCGAACGCGCAAATCTCGAGTCGCCTGAGCCGACGGCAGCCGGGTGCAAGCTGCCGGCTGACAGTTTCAGTTTGGCCGGTCGCGGCCGCTCATATCTCGTTAGGCAGGGGTGGCCTACGGCCCAGTTTGTTTGCTCGGGGAGCACCGATCTCTGCCGTGGCCACGTGTGTTGCGGATGAGGCATGACACCTGCATTGCGGCGTTAGGCCGAGTCGCGACGGTTTTGGAGCTCCCCCACCGCTTCGGCGCTCAAGCTGTTGGTTTCTCGCAGGTTCGCCTCGCATGGAATCGAAAGCGCGCTTTCGCTGGTGGGATTACCCTGTCTTCCTCGCGCTGACAGCTGTGCACCTCACGGTGCTCGGCAAAATTCTGTTGCCGTGGATCGTTCAGGGCACATGGACACGCGCCCATCCTATCCTGTTGGTCGTACTGGGCACGATCCTGCTCGACTTTTTGCTCTGGGAGTGGCGTTGGTTCGCCCTTCCGTTGATGCGCGTGCCTATACCGAAAGCCCCGCCGCGCGGTCTCCGTGTGGGCGTGGGCGTAACATTTGTTCCCGGCCCCGAATCGATCGAAATGCTGGAGAAAACGGTCGCCGCTCTCGTGGCGATGGAGTATCCGCACGATACCTGGGTTCTTGATGAAGGCGACGACCTCGCTGTCCGGCGCCTCTGTCAGCGCCTGGGGGCCTGGCACTTCACGCGATTCGGTATCTCCCGATATCAGAAGCCCGACGGCCGTTTCAAATCGCGCACGAAATACGGCAACTACAACGCATGGCTCGAAGAGATTGGATATGCGTCGTACGACATCGTCGTCGCGTTCGACAGCGACCACGTACCGGTCCCTGACTACCTGAAGCAGGTCCTCGGGTACTTCGACGACAAGAACGTCGCGTACGTCCAGCCGGCCCAGGTTTACTCGAATCAGGGTGCGAGCTTTATCGCCGGCGCCGCGGCAGAAGAAACGTATGCCTACTACTCATCGATACAGATGACGGCATACTCCGTGGGTTACCCGATCATCGTCGGCTGTCACAACGCGCATCGCGTCACCGCCCTGCGGGAAATAGGCGGCTTCGCCGCGCACGAAGCGGACGACATGGTCATGACGCTGCTGTATCGCGCGAAGGGTTGGCGCGGTGTCTACGTCCCCAAGGTCTTGGCGCGCGGGCTTACGCCCGTGTCCTGGACTGCGTACCTGGGACAGCAACGTCGCTGGGCGCGCTCTGTGCTCGACTTCAAGCTCCGCGTCTTTCCAAAGTACGCCGGGAAGCTGCCGGTCCTCGAGCGCATACTCACGTACGTCCATGGCGTCTATTACTTGCGCGGCCCGATCATCGGTCTGCAACTGGGGCTTTTGGCGATCATGCTCGCGACTGCCTCACTCCCCCGCGGCAGTGGGGTGAATCTGTTGTGGAGCATGACCACGATTTGGGCGAGCGTTTTCCTGTGCGACGTCTATCGCCAACGGTTTTTCCTCGACCCCAAGACAGAGGTCGGCGTGCACTGGCGATCGACCTTTGTATCGTTCGTGAAGTGGCCCTATTTCGTGCTGGCATTCTGGGATGCGATACGCGCGCAATATGGCGTGTATACGCTCACGCCCAAGGCGCGTCGCGCCTCTCGGGCGTACGGTTTTGGTCTCACGCACCTTGTCGTGATTGGTCTCGTGAGCACGGGATGGGTCATCGACATCGCCCGAGGCCCGTCGTCCTTCGTCGTCGTCCATATTGCCGCCGCGGTTGCCGTGCTGACCTCGCTGTTTGCCGCGATCACATCGACATGGACGTTCCCTCCGGCATTTCAGGGCGCCGCCGTTCGTCGTACCGCCTGGATCGAGCGCGCAGTGCCTGTTCCGGTGAGCATAGAGTACCCGGTCTTGGCCGACGCCGCGCGCCTCCCCGTTAGGCACATCGAACCCGTGCCTCCCGCGCGAGAGGTACGCGCCTTAGGGTAGGAGCTTCTGAGGGATCGGGCGGAATATCCTGCTCCGACGACAGTCGATGGCGCCCGCAGGTGTCGTGGTCCGAGCAGACACTGGACAGGTCCTGCGACTCCACTAGCATTGACCGAATGCGCTCATCCCCCGTTCGATCGGCGGGGACGTAACGGGCGCCGCATTCGTCTCCGGAGCACCCATGACAAGCAGGTTCCCCCTCGGGCGTTTCATCGGCGCCCTCGCCGGGTTCAGCGTGGCCCTGGCCACAGCGTCCCTTCACGCGCAGGCACCGGCCGGCGCCAAGAAGCCCGAACTCCCGCTCACGCCGGCGCGCAAGATCTCGTTTACCACGAGCAAGGCGTCGTGGATGTCCCTGGACGTGAGTCCGGACGGACAATCCATCGTTTTCGACTTGTTAGGCGATCTGTACACCCTGCCCGTCGCCGGCGGCAAGGCCGAACGCCTAACGAGTGGGATGGCCTACGACGTACAGCCGCGCTTCTCGCCTGACGGCAAGCGCGTCGTGTTCGTCTCCGACCGCTCCGGCGGAGAGAACCTCTGGATCGTCTCCCTCGACAAGAAGGACACGCTGCAGATCACCAAGGGCGCCAGCGACCTCTATGTCTCGCCGGAGTTCACGCCCGACGGGCAATATGTCGTCGCCTCCAAGAGCGGCAGCCTGTTCGGGGCGGCAAAACTCTGGATGTACAACGTGGACGGCGGAAGCGGCCTCCCGCTCATCGCGCAGCCGCCGCAACTCAAGACGTTAGGCGCGGCTTTCGGGCCGAGCTCACGGTATGTCTACTTTGCCCAGCGGCAGGGGGACTGGAGCTATAACGCGATCTTCCCCCAGTATCAGATCGCCGTGTATGACCGCGAGACCGGTACGCAGACGACGATCTCGGGCCGGCACGGCTCGGCGTTCCGTCCCGCGCTTTCTCCCGATGGCAAGTGGCTCGTCTACGGCTCACGCCATGAGACGCAGACGGGGCTTCGCATCCGCGACCTGTCCACGAGCAAAGAAGAGTGGCTGGCCTATCCGATCCAGCGTGACGAGCAGGAATCCCGCGCTCCAATGGATGTCCTTCCGGGTTACGCATTCACACCGGATTCGAAAGCGATAATCATTTCGTACGGCGGCGAAATCTGGCGCGTCCCGCTGGACAAATCGGCGCCGACGAAGATTCCGTTCACCGCGGACGTGAACCTCGACGCCGGGCCGCAAGTCAAGTTCGCCTACAAGGTCGATGACGCTCCCACGGTCACGGCCAAGCAGATCCGCGACGCGGTACCGTCACCCGACGGCAAGAGCATCGTCTTCTCCGCGTTAGGCAAGCTCTACGTCATGGACTGGCCGAGCGGGACTCCGCGCCGCCTCACGAACCTGGCGAGCGGTGAGTTCCATCCGACCTGGTCGCCCGACGGCAAGACGATCGCGTTCGTCACCTGGGAAGACTCGGTCGGTGGCCACATCTACAAGACCGCAGTCGACGGCAAGACGCGTCCCGTGCAACTCACCACGGCGCCCGGCTACTACTTCCAGCCGGCCTGGTCGCCGAACAACCGCATCGTGGTCGTGCGCGCCTCTGCTCGTGAATTCCAGGAAGCTCCGGATTTCGCTTCCAGTCTTGGCGCCAGCGCCGATTTCGCGTGGATCTCGCCTAACGGTGGTCCGCTGATCACGATCTCGCCGAGTGGAAACAGGTTTGCGCCGCATTTTACCAGTGACACGTCACGGTTTTTCGCCTACAGCGGCCGCGATGGTCTCGTGTCGATGCGTTGGGATGGCACCGACATCAAGTCGCACCTCAAGGTGACGGGGACGCTGCCGCCCGGCGCGTTCATCGCCAAGAACGCGACGTTCCCAGGAACGGACCTGCTCGATCCTGCGAAGCTCGCCTCGTTTGCAACGCACCTCGACAACGACGCGATGGAGCCGACACCCACGCCTCCTCCGGCCGACGTCATCAAGATGTCGCCCAAAGGTGACCGAGCACTCGCGAAGGTAGGGCCCGACCTGTTCGTAGTCGCGGTCACGCAAGTGAGCGCGACCCCGCCCACCGTCTCCGTGACGAATCCGGATGCCGCCAGCGTCCCGGTCCGCAAGCTCAACGAGCTCGCTGGCGAGTTCCCGGTGTGGAACCAGGACGGAAAGCGCGTTCACTGGTCGTTAGGCAACGCCCACTTCGTCTACGACCTCGAGCGCGCCAAGACGTTCGACGATTCGATGAAGGTTGTGAACAAGCAGAAGGCCGATAGCATCGCCAAGGCCGCGGCGGATACGACGAAAAAGGCTCCGCCCGATACAGCGAAAAAGGTCGCAGGAGATACGGCGAAAAAGGAGACGCCGAAATACAAGCCTATAGAGCAGCGCATAACGATTACAGCACCGCGCGACCTGCCGCAGGGCGTTGCGGTACTGCGTGGCGCCCGCGTAATCACGATGAAGGGGAACGAGGTGATCGAAGACGCCGACATCGTGATCCGCAACAACCGCATCGCCGCGGTCGGCCGTCGTGGATCCGTTCAAGTCCCGCAGGGCGCGCAGGTCATCGACATGACCGGAAAGACGATCACGCCGGGCTTCGTCGACACGCACTATCACACGCAATGGCTCATTCCGGACATCCACGTCTCACAGGTGTGGCAATACATCGCGACGCTCGCGTACGGAGTGACGACGACGCGTGATCCACAGACCGGGAGCACCGACGTCCTCACCTACGGCGATCGCGTGGAAACCGGCGAGATGATAGGGCCGCGCATCTATTCTACTGGACCAGGCGTCCTGTGGTTTGAGCCGCCGAAAGACCTCGAACACGCCAAGAACATCCTGAAGCGTTATGCGTCGTACTTCGATACGAAGACGCTCAAGATGTACATGACGGGGAATCGGCAGCAGCGGCAGTGGATCATCATCGCCGCGAAAGAAAACAACATCATGCCGACCACCGAGGGTGGGCTCGACTTCAAGCTCGACATGACGCACGCGCTCGATGGGTACTCCGGCATCGAGCACGCGTTACCGATCGCACCGCTGTACGAAGACGTCACGCAGATGATCGCGAAGACTGGAGTGGTGAATTCACCGACGCTCATCGTCTCGTACGGCGGTCCGTTTGGCGAAGACTACTTCTACAACTATGAGAATCCATGGGAGGATCCGAAGCTCCGTCGCTTCACGCCGCACGACCACCTCTATGCGAAGACAAGTCGTCGTGGTGCGGGCATTGGGCCGGGACCCGGTGGCTTCTTCCGTAAAGAGCAGTTCGTCTTTCCGCTGCACGCGAAGTCGATGAAGGACATTGTCGCCGCGGGCGGTATGGTCGGCATCGGCGCGCACGGACAGCTGCAAGGGATAGGCTTCCACTGGGAGATGCAGATGATGGGATCGGGCGGCATGTCGAACCATGATGTGCTCAAGGCCGCGACGATCTTTGGCGCCGAGGCCATTGGCATGGGTACCGAGATCGGCACGTTGGAAATGGGGAAGTTCGCGGACCTGGTCGTCATGTCGAAGAATCCGCTGGACGATATCCGCAACGCGAACAGCATCACACACGTGATGAAGGGCGGCCGCTTGTACAACGGTGATACCATGGACGAAGAGTGGCCGCGACAGCGCAAGCTGCCGAAGTATCATTGGCAAAACAACATGCCCGTGACCAATGCGGGCATTCGTTAGGCGAGCTTCGATCCTCGCTCCCTGCTCCCTGCTCCTGGCAGGGAGCGGGGCTGTGGGGAGAGCTCAGGAACCAGTGCAATGGGGTCGCGTCGGCGACCCTCTTGTTTTCGCGACATTCTCTATCGCAGCGATCGATCCGCGCACGCGCGAAGTCGGTGTCGCCGTAACCACGCGCAATCCGTGCGTGGGGAACGCCGTCCCATGGGTACGTGTGGGCGTGGGTGCGGTCGCGACGCAGGCGAATAGCCGCACGCAGTACGGTGACGAGCTCCTCGATGCGTTAGGCAAGGGCGAAAGCCCGGAAGCAGCGCTCACGCGCCTTCTTGCCGCTGATTCCTCTGCGCGCAGTCGTCAGGTTGGCGTCATCGCAGTGGACGGGCGCGCCGCTCAACATACAGGCAGCGCCGCCAACGCGTGGGCGGGGCACCGGCGCGGCGCGACGTACGTCACGCAAGGCAACATACTCGTGGGCCCCCAAGTGCTCGAAGCCGTCGCGAAGACGTTCGAGGCGAGCGAAGGGTCGCCGAGGCACCTGGGCGACCGCCTGATCGAAGCGCTCGCTGCGGGGCACGCGCTCGGTGGCGATGCGCGCAAGGGGCGCATGCAATCGGCGGCCATGCTCGTTGCAGATCCGCGTCCCGGCCGTTCGCGTCGCGATGACGGACTCACGAACAACATCAACGTGTGTGAGCATCCGGAGCCGGTCGCGGAGTTGCGCCGGATTTACGATACGATCAGCCAGACGTTAGGCTACCGGACGTTGCAGGAATTCGGCGGGAACGACGTGTGGCAGCTCAAGGTGCTGCTGCATGCGTTGGGTCACTATCGGCCGAACGAGCAGCCGGAGCTGCAGCGTAGCAACGACGCTCTGCTGTTTACGGCGGATGCCGTCGCCGCAGTCGATGCATTTCGCACAGCGAATGGGATGTCGACGTCCGGCGGCGGATCTCCGCGCGGGCTCGTGGATGCGGAGCTGGTGAAGGCCCTCTGGTCCGCGCTCGAGAAATCAGGGAAGGCGGCGAAGGTGCGCGCGCAGCTTCTAGAATCGACAGCCGTTAGACGATGATTCTAAACAGCGGTAGCGCGGATGAACGCTGAGAACTACTCAGCCTAACGCGGACCTTAAGGCAGTTAACAACCTTACAAGTAGTGCCGCGTGTGTTTCGTGTGGTCCGCGTTTGTCCGTGGTGGAGGTTGTTTTACAGCGACGATGTCCGCGTCGCCGCCGGAACTCCGCGCACGAACGCGATGAAATCAGTCGGTGCCGGTGTTCCGCCGTCGCGCCGGATGCGCAGCGCCACCTGCCCGCGGTGATACGACCCGTGCATCGCCACATGCGTGAGGATGTCGGCGATCGTCGAGGTGAATGCCTGCCCTGCGCTATTTCGGTACGCCACCTCGCGCGCAAGATCGTCTGGCGTTAGGCGGTCGATGTAACGGCGGTAGCCGAGCGCGGTCGCCCGCGCAGCCTGAACGAGCTCTCCTAACGGCAATGCGGGCCAGACCGCGAGCGCCGGCGCCCGACCCTCCAGACGACTCAACCAAACCTCCTCCGCGCCAAGGACGTGGGCGAACAGCTCCACGATGTCGCCCGCGACGTTCGGCTCGCGCTCCAGCGCAACCAACACTTGCGTGTTCGCCCACTCCGCATGCTCGAACAGCCGACGGAGCTGGGCCAGCAACATCTCGCGTTAGGCGGGCTACGAGCCGGTGCGCACGCGGCGCATGCGGTGATTGCTCGCCGCTTCGACGAACTGCTGCACGATCGGATGCACCTCGCCGGTGTCGGCCGTCGCGGTCCCAGTCGTCACGGCGGCGCCGACCCGCAACGCCCGACGCTCGGGTTGGAAGAGCGTACCTACGAAGAAGGAGTGCGTCATCAGCTCCAGTGCGCGCACCTCTCCCTGCTCATCACGCGCGCAGCAACGGAGGCCCCGTACTTCCATCCGCTCCAGATACTCATGGTTAAGCCCGTAGCGGCAATGATACTCTTCACGTTCGAGACCGCTCGCATAGAGCGACTGGAACCGCGTTCCTTCTACGGCGGTGACTGATCCGGTCACCTCTACGAGCTCGCAGCTCAGCGCAGTGATCGCGAGCAAACTGGCCGATGGGTTGAGCTCCGCGTGCTCCGCCTCTGTTTCTCCCAGGACGTTGCGCACGAACTCGATCACGGCGTGTTGAAACCCACCGCACGTACCAAGAAACGGCGTGTCGGATTCGCGCGCGTATCGAATGGCAGCGAGCGCACCTTCCGTTTTTACATACGGGCTCGCTGGAACGCACCATACTCCGTCCGGCACACCGATGACGTCAATGACTTGCTGATGATGCTCCGGCAGGAGACTCGTATGCCACCACTCCCACGACAGATCCGGCCAGGTGGTTTGCTGCACACGAGCGAGCGACGCGTCGATCGCTTCGTGTGCGGTCACGCCCCGATCGAAATCTCCGATGATCGCCAGCCGGATCATGCGCCTTCGCTCGCCGCGGGAAGCCTGGGGTACGCCATGGTCTTCCTATCATATAGATGAGCAGGCCATCGCGCAGCCATGAGTTGTGCTGCATTTGGTGACGACGCTCACTATCGTCGTGCGAATCCCAGGCCTTTGATAATTTTTGTCGTCGTAACGGCCTGCCCCGAGTGGCGAACGGCGTGTTCCGCCGCGTGACAAATGAGCCCGAACACAGTGCTTGGTAGCGCCGCGCGCCCGACGGTTCGCGGAGCGAAAAGCTCGTCGCGCGAGACCGCTTTCACGATGTCCAGCGCGGAGTCGATCGCGGCGTGCGCCTGTTCTAACAGCGACGCAACGTCATTTGGCGGCTGCGTAGCGTCGCGCTCCCCGGCTAGCGTCGCTTTCTGCGCGGGCGAGAGCGCGCTGCCGCGCGCGTATGTCAATAACCGGTCGAGGCTCCCGGCGATGTGTCGCACATGAAAGCCCACGGATGCCGCGCCGCCTGGCGTGAGCCACAGCTCTTCACTCGTTAGGTCAGCGAGAGTGCCCAGCTCCTCGCGCACATGGATGAGCGCGTGGGCGGCGCTTTGCAGCTCCGGTATCACCTCAGGAACCGGACCGCGCAGCCACGGCTCCACTGTTGCCACGTCAGAACTCGCGCCGCGGCGGTGCTTGCTCGAGACCTACGGTCCCGGTCGTGATATCCGCCTTCGCATAGTTTTCGCCGCGTACGGGTGAACCCGCGAGGCCGCGCAGCATCGTGAGCTGTCCGGTGTGTGTGAGAGCATCGGCGACGGGCCCCTGAAAGAGCCGCTCCGCTTCACAGCCTAACGGTTGTTCGGTTGCCAGATAATCATCGAGCTTCTTTATGGCGGTGAAAAACCGCGCGACTTCGTCCGGCCATGGGAGCGGTGCTGCCTCGCGCCACACCTGTTTCCCCTGTGCGAGCTGGAGTGCCCAGTCCATGAGGTCACCCATGTGCGCCAGGATCTGAATCGGCGTCCGTGTCGCGCTCCCCGCTCGCCAGTCCGCGAATGAGTCAGGCGCACCACGCACCGCTTTGGCCGCGCGATACGCCAGCGTCGCGAGCGTGTGGCGGAGCAAGACACGCGTTGCGGTCATGCGCCCGGGAGCCTTACCGAACGCGCGAGCACCTCCTCAGCGGTCAGTCCGAAGATCGGTGGGGTTGGTACACCCAGCATACCCAGCATCAGATAAATCTGGCCGCGGTGATGCGCCTCGTGTTCGACCATTGCGCGCAGCCACTTCCATGTGGTGATGGGCGTGCCGGCGGGCGTCAGGCACTTGCGCTCGAGGTCCGTGTCCTTCAGCTGGGCGAATATCTCGAGTGACTCGGCGTGCAGCCGGTCCATGAAGGCCAGCACCGCGGCCTTCCCCGCGGCCAGCTCAGGGCCGCAGCCCTGATATGCGGTGGGCCGGGCGTGGACCGTCTCGGCATACATGTACCGCTCGATGGTGGCGAGGTGTCGCACGAGGTCGCCTAACGTGAATCCCCCCGGCCGCGCCGACCACTCGATGTGCTCTTCGGGGATACACTCGGCGACGCGGCGCGTGCGGCCACGCACGTTGCGCCAGTAGTCCAGAAATGGGGTTACGCTACGGATCTCCATGGGAGGGCGGGATGGCGCCTAACGTGAGTTCAGACGGGAGCCGGCCGCTTCCAGTGCCGCCGCGCGGCTCAGGAGCCGTTCGCTCTGGCCCACCGTTCCGTGTTTGACGTGTGCGTCGGCCTGTACGCGCAGCAGCTCGATCCATAACCGCAACCGCTCGGCATCCCCGAGCAACTGCACCGCGGTAGCGGCGTCGACGCGCTCGAGCAGCTGGCTTTGCGAAGGTCCGCCCAGAAGTGATACGATCGACTCTTCGGCTTCGCGCGCAACGTCTTCCGCGGACGCGTCGCCCGTCAGCATCTCACGCAAACGGCGTATTGCGGCAGCCGCCTGTTGAATAAGCCGCAGCAGGTAATCGCGCCGCTCAGTCAACATCCGACGGCCGCTGCTTTGGTATCACCATCATAACGAGTATCCGCGAGCGGTGTCGCGCCAGCAGATAGTCCACCAGGTCTCCCACAATCAGGTTGGGCTTCCCGCGCCCGCGATTGACCACGCGGCAGCGCAGGACGTGCGCGGAAGCGTCCCATTCGAAGTTGACGGTCCCCTGCCTGTCCGGCTTCGTCCCCCGCAGCTTGGCCCACCCGGGCGCGCGACCCGGCTGGTGGGCTTTGAGCACTTCCAGTCCGTGACGCGCGAGACGTGAGTCGTTCGCGATCGCTTCACGCAGACTCGTCCCACGTTTGCAGTACACCTCGACCAGGGTTTGCATGTCGAGCCTAACGAGTTAGTCGCCGCGCGGTCTTCCCGGGCCTTGGCGCTGGCAGCTCGCAGGCCCATATGAAGCATAACGACGGCGCGCGCTCAGGCGCACCCCTCGATGTATTCCACGCCCGGCCGCCGAATCGGTTCCGCGCGGGTCAGCACGAGCACAAGACGCAACAGCGAGAGCCAACAATAATCCGCGCGCTCGCAGCGGCATGTTGCGCGATGTGCCTAACGCTGTCGTGCGCTACCGGACAGCAACGCCGAAGCGGGCACCCACGATGCGCCGGATTTCAGTCTCCAGCGCACCTGTAGTGCCGCACGCTATCGGCAGCTTGGCGTTCCCCTGTATGTCCTGCGCTCCTGCTGCCACGGCCACGCCGAACTTGGTGCGCTTATCTGGCAGAGGATCGACAAGCGCCGCGACGGACATATAGATGCGGTAGTTGTCGGCGTTGGGGCCCGTCATGCCGTTGCCGCAGCTCAGATAGCGTGACAGCGCGGATTTGCCGAGCCGCCGCAACTTGATCATGTACAGGTTGCCGACAACGCCCAACGTCGAATCGCGCGTTGTGAGCTCCATCTTGAGCTCGTGCTCCAACGCCGCCGCGGCCACGGGGAAGACCTCTTCGGGGGGCGCCGGTATCTCCATTCGCACCGCGAGCGTGTCGAGCACGATGATCTGATTGAAGCCCGGAAGCCGGACGCGCGCACGTGCCGCTTGGGCGCTCAGCGTGCCAGCGCAAAATAGCGTCGCAGCGAGGAGGGTACCGTATTGGAGTTTCAGCATCTGCATGGGCGAGAATACCCTTATTCAGGGCGCCTGCCCAATATCGCGCAAGCGCCCGCGTGCTTCCTGATTGTTTGGATCGCGGCGGATTGCCTCCCGGAACGCCTTCGCCGCGGCAGTGGTGTCTGCCCGCATCAATTCGACGTTGCCCCGAAAGACGTACATCCCGGATGAGTTGGGATACAGCTCTTCATTCAGTCGCAACGCTGCAAAAGCTTCGTCGAACTTGTTGGCTCGGCCGAGCCGGAATGCCGTGATGTTAAGTGTCGGCTCCCGAAAATCGTATGCGTCGTCACCATAGTAGCGTTCACGTAGCGCACGATAGGCGCGCAGCATCGAGTCCGTTCCGGCGTTCGTCGCCGCTTCCAAGAGTACTGTGAACAACGGGGCCGGCCTGTTCACTCCGCGATGGCACGTTTCGCACGTCACTTGAAGCGCGGGATGCGGGCCGCGGGGAATCGTGTCGAGGCGCCGGTTGATCTCCTGCACCATGCGCATCATTTGCCGCGCCACGAGTTTGGTACGCTTGTCATCGGATGCAAAATCGAAGCGCTCGAGCGCCAATCCTTCTTCTCCAATGTGGCAATGCTGACAGCGAACGCCAAGCGCGGCCGTGATGTTCCGCATCTGGCCGATCACTTGATTCACGGGCGTGGACCGCGGAATCACCTGTGTGTTCACGAGCGAATCGGGCGGCCACCGACCGGGCGGTTGTGCGTTTAGCGTCCCGACAAGGGAGAATAGGGCAGGCAGGAGGAGAAAACGCATCGGCGCTCCGTGGTTGGCATGTGAACTTGCTCGCGGAGCGAAAAGCCCGCCAGCCTACGAATCGCTCGTTAGGTGGCGATTGCGCGGCAGTTCCGCGAGCTGTGGTCGCGACGCTGGCGTAATTGCTTGAACCCGCGCTGCCGACGTCAGCGCCAACTCGGCGATCGCCAGTTGTAGTTCCGACGCGAACTCCTGCGCGGCGATCCTGTCTCTAAGTCGCAAGCGGAGCACGAGTTCGGCCGGATGGTCGAGCCGAAGCCCTCCTTCGCCGACCAGGTGCTCGAATGCGCGCAGATCTGCCGCTGTGAGGACCAACCGCGCGCCGCTCCACGGCCACCAGGATGCACGCACCGCGGCCACGGCCACGCCGCTGAGCGGGAGCACGACCTCGCGGATAGGGTCCATTTCGCGTTCCGTGCGGATCTCGCGGCCCACGTGATCGGTCTCGCGGGCGATGCGCCACTGCACGATCAGCCGCTCACCTTCCAGCCGGAGAAGCCCATGGATCGTCTCGGCCGTGGACGTGATCTCACCGCGGGCGATGACATCTTCGGAGCGTTTGAGAAAGAACGGAAGCGCGGTGACGTGCGGCATGCGCGCTTTACGAGCCCTCGTTAGGCGCTCCGATCGCCTCCCGGATCCGCGCGATCTGACGCAGATGCACGAGGTCGTGGCCGGCGTAGTTGAGGATCATCTGCTCGATGCTCTCCTCACCACGCTCCGAGTGCAACCCGACCCGTAGGCGATCTTGCGCCGACAAGCGCCGCAAGAGACGCACGTTGGCCGCGCGCAAAACCTCGAACTCTTCCAGCGCTTCCGGTACGTTCGTTTGATCGTAATGCAGGCTCGCAGCCCAGCGCTCCTGGTCGTAGCCCGCGAGCGTCGGCCGATCGTGCGCCAGCACCATCCGTATCCGAAAGGCACCGACGACCTCGGAGTCGACGAGGTGTTGTAGCACTTCACGGACGGACCACTCCCCAAAACCTTCAGGAGTCGCGAGTTGCTCCGGCGTGAGGCCGGCGACCGCACGCCGCAGCTCGCTCGGCGTTGTCTCCAGTACTTCGAACGGATCACGCCCACCAAGCGCCGCGAGGAGCCGCGCGATGTACGCTTCGGCGGTTTCTGGTGCTCGTTTCCGGCGGGTTGTCGCTTCAGCCATGAATTCCTCCACTGCTGATCTTACACAGCGGAGACCGCCGGCGCGACGCCTAACGAGTAACGCTCAGGCGCTCACGGGCACTTGACCGCAGGGTTCCAGTCGGCGAAGAGGCCAGCCTTGTTTTCTTCCCAGGCCCACACGTGAAGGTACCAAAGTCTCAGCTCATCGCTCTGCCTCAGCGCTTGCCCAAAGATTCGGGGTGCTTCTGCCTCGCGCGGCAGGATGCGGAACGGGATGATGTACTCCACCGCGACTAACTTCGGCTTCCCTGTATCATTCGGGCTGTAGAGCAGGATCTCCGGACGATCCAGCTCGAGCTTGTCATCGACGTGCGCGCGGTTCACGTAGTGGTGCCCCATCCCGCCAGCCGCACTCGACAAGCACGGGGGTGTGGCTGTGGGGTAGCCTGCTGCCTGCGCGACTGCGATGTCCTGATACGGAGCGGTCGCGGCGCGGACGCGTTCCAAATCGCGCGCGATTGCTGGTTGGCTCGTCGACGCCGTGTACGGCGCACGAGTGCAAGCGGCACTTACGAAAATGGTTGCCGTTAGGCATGCCGCACGAGCTACGCGCATGATGCCTCGTGGAGGGTGCGAGCACGGAAGTCTGGGAACCGTATATTCATTCAGCCATTCGCGGGGGGCGGCTACACGCCTGCGCGGGGTGAACACATCGGGGAGCGGGGCCGAGTAATCGTTCGGGGCGCAGCATCGCCTGACGGGTTGTCACGCACGTGGGGCGACCCATTGGCCGCGCGCCATTTCGCACCTATCCTTGGCGCGGACAGTTTCTCCTTCGTCATGTCTCGAGCAGTACTCGTGGCACCCGTGCGAACGACGCGACGCGTTCCACTTCTCGCGATCATCACACTTTGCACGCTCTGGGGGTTGTGGTCTGCGCAGCAGAGTGTGCTGCTCACAATCGTCAGCGGCCGCACCGTCGATTCGTGGTTGCAACCGTTAGGCCTGCAAATGTCGACCGCGGCGTTCTGGGCCCTGCTGACGCCGCTCATCATGATCACGACACGCGTTATCCGCGACCGCGTGCTACGGCGTTCACTCTGGATCGCCACACACATCGGGTTCTTCCTGATCGTCCACGTCATCGACTCGGCGGCCTACTCGCTGCTCACGCAGCTCTTCTCGCCGAATCCGCGGCCTTTCGTCCAGCTGGTGTTTTCCCTAACGACGTTCAACATGGTCACGTACGGGATGATTGCCGTGGTGACCACGGCACTCGACTATCAAGACGCTCTGCGGGAGCGCGGCCTGCGCGAAGCACGGCTCGAAGCGCAACTCGCGTCGGCGCAGTTCCAGGCTTTGCGCGCGCAGCTCCACCCGCACTTTCTCTTCAATGCGCTCAACGCAATCTCAGCGCTCATCCACAAGGATGCGAATCGGGCAGAGCGCATGCTCGCGCGGTTGAGTGAGCTGCTGCGGCTTGCGATCGATTCGGCGACGACGCCGGAAGTTCGCCTCGCCGACGAAGTCGAGTTCGTGAAACGTTACCTGGAGATCGAGAGGATGCGGTTTGGTGACCGGCTCGCGGTCAACCTGGCGATTGCACCGGACACGCACGACGCGCTCGTACCTAACATGTTGCTACAGCCGCTCGTCGAGAATGCCGTACGACACGGCGTCGCACCGATCGCAAGGCCTGGCCGCGTTGAGCTACGGGCCGAGCGCAGCGGTTCGTCCCTCGATATCGTTGTTAGCGATTCGGGCCGGGGAATCGACAGCGCTCCGCCTAACGGCGGCAAACGTGACGGCGTCGGCTTGCGTGCCACCCGGGAGCGCTTGGCGCAGCTTTATGGGTCTGCTCACATGTTGACCCTCAACAATGTGCCGGGAGGTTTCGAGGCTCGCGTATCACTGCCCTTCCGGCGTGGCAGTGAGGGCGCGAGGGAACCATGAAGATTCGTTGTCTGGTTGTTGATGACGAGCCGTTAGGCCGCGAACGCATCGTCGCTCTCCTACGCAGCATCCCCGATGCGGAAGTCGTTGGCGAGAGCGATACCGGCCACGCTGCCGTGGCAGCCGTCACTGAGCTTGTGCCGGACCTCGTGTTTCTCGATGTACAAATGCCCGAGCTCGATGGGTTTGGTGTGCTCGCGGCATTGAGCGGGGGACATACACCGGCAGTGATCTTCGTTACCGCATACGACGAGTATGCCCTCAAGGCCTTCGAGGTCCATGCGCAAGACTACCTCCTCAAACCCTTTGATGCTGAGCGGTTCACCACAGCGTTTCTCCGCGCGGCCGAGCGGATCCGTAACGACAAGTCGACGGATACGAATGAGCGTGTACTCGCCCTGCTCGAGGGGCTCGAGCGTCAGCGGCCACGACGGACGCGCATCCCCATAAAGAGTGGCGGGAGGGTGTTCTTCTTGCCCGTGGATGAGATCGACTGGATCGAGGCCGCGGACAACTACGTGCGCTTGCACGCAAAAGGTGACGTCCACGTGCTCCGTCAAACGCTTCAGCATATGGAAGAGTCGCTTGCTTCGGACGTATTCCTGCGCATCCACCGGTCCACAATCGTCAACGTAAATCGAATCCGGGAGATCCAACCGTGGTTCGGTGGCGAATACGTCGTGTTGCTGCGCGATGGAACCAAACTACAGACGAGCCGGCGTTATCGGCCGCGCCTCGAAGCGTTCATGCAATGACGCGTTGCACCGCTACTGCTCAGGCGGAGCAGCAGCGCGGATCTTGCAGACTAGCGCCGGGGCGTTGCACACGAAGGATGTAGCGCTCTGAGCCTAACGAGCGAGGCGGAGTATGACGCGAGAAACCATTCACACAGGGTCGCAGAAACGAGCCCCGACGTCCGCGGCTGAAGATCGTGAGGTGCAGGATTTCTTTGACCGGATGGGACGCTCACTCACTGCCGGTGATGCGGGGACGGTGGCGGGCATGTGGGCCGTGCCGGCTTACGTCATCGGCGACGCGATGGCGCAGGCGATCACCTCGCGCGAAGACATAGAAAAGTTCTTCGCGGGCGCGAAGGGAGAGTACAACAAACGCGGGATTACAGACACGCGCGCCGATATCGCGAGCCTGGAATGGATCGGGGACCGCATCGTTGTAGCGGATATCCGCTGGCCATACCTCGACGCGCACGGAAACGAGGTCGGCGGTGAGTCATCGACATACACGCTCCGGCGTGACGATGCCGGTCAGCTCAAGCTGCATATAGCGCTCATGCGCGGCGAGGAGCGTTAGGCGTTCGTCGGCTGCACGAGGTCCCACTTGTTGCCATAGAGGTCCGCAAAGACGGCGACCGTTCCGTACGGCTCGGTGCGCGGCTCCTCGATAAACTGGACGCCACGCGCCCTCATCGCATTGTAGTCGCGCCAGAAATCATCCGTTTCGAGAAAGAGGAAGACGCGGCCGCCCGTCTGATTGCCGACGGCGCGATCTTGCTCCGGCGTTGCGGCGCGCGCGAGCAGCAAGGCCGCTCCGCGTCCTCGCGCCCCGACCACCAACCACCGCTTGTCGGGCGCGCGAGGACTGTCTTCGAGAAGCTCGAAGCCCAGCACTTCAGTGTAATACGCGAGCGCTTCGTCGTAATCGCGCACGACAACGCTCACTTTCATGAGAGCCGGCGGCATGTTTGTCCCGTTAGGCACCCTTGGGCGTTTCAGCCATCAGCGCGAGCGCGTTGCCATCCGGATCTTTGAACTCGGCGAGCCAGAGATCGTAGTTCGCCGCACGATGCACAATGTGGGGCTGCGCTCCAAAACTGACGCCGCGTTCCACCAGCGTCCGATGCACTCCTTGTATATCACTCACCTTGAAATAAATGGCACTCCCCCGCTCCCGCGGTTGACCTTCTGTGGGCACGCCGACAAGCAGACGGACACTGCCACACTGAAAGAAGCTCATCTGCGGAGGGGCCGTGAAGAGAAACGGAATGCCAAGCGTGTCCCGGTAAAACGCAATGGCGCGATCCAGGTCATCGACCGGGATGAGAAGTTGCGCCACGCTGGCTTGAGCGAGGTCCGGCGTGCTGTTGGTCATGCCTATCTCCTTGTCGCGTCCCACGACGATCGATTATAGTTAGCTTAGCTAAGTAGATATTTAGCTTAGGCAACTATATCAGGTCAAGGCCCCAATGACTCCTCCCGCAGATCCCACTGCCTTGGCAGACCGCGTTCACTCCGCCGCAATTCACCTCTTGCGCCTGTTACGCAAACAGGATGCGGCGACGGGGATTACCCCATCACGGCTGTCAGCGCTCTCTGTGGTCGTCTTCGCTGGCCCTGTCACCTTGGGACAGTTGGCCCAGGCTGAGCAAGTCAGCGCTCCGACGATGACTCGGCTGGTCGTTGGGCTCGAGAAGGACGGCCTCATACGCCGGGAGCGTGATGTCACCGATGCACGCGTCGTGTGGATCCATCCCACGGCAAAAGGTGATCGTATCCTCCGCGAGGGGCGTCGCCGTCGTGTCGCTGAGCTTGCGCGAGCGCTCGAGCAGCTATCGCCACGCGAAGTTGCCGAGCTGGATCGCGGGACGCAGATCATCGAGCAGATCACACATCGCCCTACCGCCGCGTTGCTGGGATCTACGGCTTCGCCTCGCGCCGCGACTGGCGCATCTCGAGTCCTCGCACAACGACGTAAGCGATAAGCGCGAAGACAAAGAAGACGAGAAGCATCCAGGCGACACTCTGAAGTGTGCCGATGATTGTCCGGTAAACCTCGAGCGTCCAGCGCTCCGCTGTGAGCACGAGTGGCGGCGCATTGCGATCGCGCGGCAGGATGTACTGCTCGAGCGACCACACTCGCACGCCTCCTGAGATTCCGACGACGTAGATCGCGAAGACGATGTACCGGTGCCAGGCAGCGCTCAGGTCTTCGGCCACGAGGCGCCCGAGAATCTGTCGCAGCGGTTTATCGAAAAGACGTGCGACGGCGAAGGCCACGAGCGCCGCAATGAGGAATGTGACCAGCAGGAGAGTGAGGAACATGCCGGAACTTACCGTGCGCCGTGCCTAACGGCGAGCGGTTAATGCGGCGAGCCGGGATCGTGCCGGCGTCCGCCGTACCACGTGTCGAGTCCCTGGCGGCTTCGCTTGAGACCAACCATTTGCAGCCCCGCTAAACCGAGGGCGCGCCACACCTCACGCGCTGTGTGCGCGCGCGATTTTCGTCCCGACGTGATCACGCGCTGGGCCAGAATGACGAACCGACCCCTGCCCTTGAGCGCTCGACTCAGTGCCAGCTCTTCGCCCGCGAACAGTCGTTCGTCGAACCCGCCAACCGCGTCGAACGCTTCGCGTTTCACAAACATGAAGCACCCAAAGGCTAGTCGCATCACGCGCGACACGAGAACTGCCACTTCGGTCATTGCGCGAAAATAGAACGGCTGCGGACCGTCGAATCGGATGAGTGCTCCGCCACCTACGGCCCCGTCGTCGAGCGCTCGCAGCGCGGCGCCAACGATATCCGGCGTCACCATCGTATCCGCGTCGACGAAGAAGAGGATGTTTCCCGACGCCGCCTGCGCTCCGGCATTCCTTGTGGCGGCAATTTGCCTCTTCTGGACACGGACGACTCGCGCGCCGACAGCGGCCGCGATGTCGGCGGTTCGGTCTGTGGACGCATCGTCGGCCACGACGATCTCGTATCGCTCTCCAGTTGTCGCCGCGGCGTCGTGGATGGCGCCTAACGCGCGAGCGAGATGCTGTTCCTCGTTATACGCCGGAACGATGAACGAGATCACCGTGTGTGCATATTGCTCTCTCGTTTCACGGGAGAACCTTGCGGAATTGGATGATGCGATCGACCTCGGCGTACCCACTCCGCAAGTGGGCAAGCCTGCTTGTCTCGTTAGGCAGCTGTGTATCGGAGGCCACTTCACGGTACCCGCGTCCGCGCGCCCATTCCTCGGCGGCAGCCAGCAGCGCACGACCGTACCCTTGCTGGCGCACATCGGGATCGACGTACCACGCCTCGATATAACCGACGGGTGACGTCTCACACCCGTCAGCATAAGGGCGCGCGCCGACTTCGACAAAGCCGGCGATCGTACCATCGGGGCGTTCGGCGACAAAAACAGCCGCATCTTCCCGCGCCAGAAATTCCCGCATCCCTGCTTCCGCTTCATCAGCAGTTTGGTGCGGAAAGAGCTCCAGACCCATGCGACGCCAAGCGTCCCAGTCGTCGCTGCGGAACGCGCGCACTTTCACCGCAGTCGGTTTCCTCGCTCGATCGACGAGTGCTATCATGCAGCCATGGAATATCGCGAGGAAGACTTTCCGCTGGGCGACGGAACGGCAGATATGGAGCACGCCGTTACATGCCCCTACTGCGGAGCAATGGTTCTAATCGCGCTCGATCCGGGAAGTGGAGACCGCCAGGAGTACGTGGAGGACTGCCAGGTCTGCTGTCAGCCGTGGGCCGTGAGTGTCGCCTACCGACAGGATGGAACAGCCAGCGTTCGCGTCGCTGCGCTCGACGCGTAACGAACACAGAACTGCAGTCCCCGGTTCTCAGTGACGAGTCTTACAGTTGCCAGCTCCAGTCAGCGCTGACTCGTAACTGTATGACTGAGAACTGGTAACCGGAAACCGCAGTTTAGCGTTTCTGCCTAACGCTTCCTAGCTGCTCGCGGGCGCCGGCCAGATTTCTTTCAAAACGCGCGCGAAATTTCCGCCCAGTATTCCTGTGATCTCGTCGTCGGAGTAGCGTCGGCGTATCAGCCCTTCCGTGAGATCGAACATCCGCTTGGGGTGATCGAGCCCTTCGATGTCGATTTTGTCGCGGAAACTGTACGTATCCTTGTAACCCGCCTTGAGCCGCTGGTACGCGGCGGGTTCCATGTCGTCATAACCGTCAAGATCCACGTCACTGCCCACGCCCAGGTGCTGCGGGCCGATGAGTTTTCTCACGTGATCGAAGTGGTTGATCACGTCCTCGACTGTTGTGGGCTCCGAATTCTTGACGAAGTTCCGCACACCCGTGATCCCCATGACGCTTCCGGCCTTCCCGACTGCTTTGATCGCGTCGTCGGTTTTGCACCGGGGGTGGCCCGGCACGAGTGCTCGGCAATTCGAATGCGTGATGAGAACCGGCTTCTTCGAAATCTCGAACGCATCGAGCGTCGTGCGATCCCCGCAATGGGAGACATCGATCGCCATGCCGGTCTTGTTCATTTGATCGATGATCGACGCGCCAAAGTCGCTGATCCCCTCGTCCCGGCGTTCGGTCGAGCCATTGCCGATGAGGTTGCGCGAATTGTAAGTCAATTGCGACACGCGTTGCCCGAGCCCGAAGAAGAACGGCACGTCCTGTGGACGCCGGAAATGCTCAGCGTTCTGAATACCGGCGAGAACACCCATCTTCCCGGAGCCTTTCACGCGTTGAAAATCGGCCGCGCTGTCGATGCGCATCATTGTCTGGTCGTTTCCGGCGATGAGCGAGTTCACCGCAGCGAAGAAACTCAACGCGCTGTCGTAAGCGTTCGTGCCGCCTAACCCGAACGCGTGATGGAACACGTTGATTCCAGAATCGCGATAACGCTTGAAGTCGGCTTCGGTGAATGAATCGGCAGTCGTCGCCCAGCGTTGCCATTTTCCTTCAATGGTGATGGGGCTCAGCATGTCTACGACGAGCGACTCCTGCATCAACTTTAGGCAGCGTGCCGAATATTGCGTTGGCTGGTCGCCGAAGAGCTGGTAGCGCCCAAGGTTGATCATCGGGGCTGCTATGATACCAAGAGCCGCGCTCGCCGCCGCTTTCAACGAATCCCTTCGCGTTAGGCCGGGACAAGCGTGAACCACAGAGCTCTTGATTTCGCTCATTGGCCTGTCCTCGTTGCGGCCGGTCGTGTCGGCTTGCGGCCGAAGTGCGCGCTGTCGGTGCCAATCCCAAACGACAGCATCGTCACGCGACCGTCAGGCGACGTGTCGAACTTTACCATCATAGTCGTCATCGTGGCGCTGGGCAGTTTTCCCCAGCGGAAATAGTTCGTGTTCCAATATTCGAGCGGCGCCGACCACTCACCGCGCTTCAGCGTTAGGCGTCCGTCCGCGTGGGTGACAGTCGCTTCGCCGTAAATGCTGTCTGCGTATTCGCCGGCGTATGCCGTCAGCGGCAGCGGCGGCGCTCCGGTCGACTTCTGCGCCAGCTGCGCTTTGGCCACGGAATCGGCACGGCGCCGCTGCGTGGCAACGCGCGTGAGTGCCTCGGCACTCAAATCACGCACCGGCGCCTTGAGCTGCCTGTCGAAGATGTAATTCATCACAATGGCAGGAAGCGCTGCCCCATGCATGTTGCTCAGCACAACAACGCCCAGCTTCTGCGAAGGAAGGAGGCCCATCGCGGTCGTCATTCCGTCTGTATTGCCCCCATGTTGCCAGACCACATGACCGCGATAGTCCTGCACGAACCAACCCAGGCCGTAGGTGCTGAATCGCGTGACTGTATCACTGTCCGCTCCTCCACCACCACCGCCGCCTGCCATGAGCATCTGGGGCACGTGCGTTTCTCGCAGTGCCGCGGCGCTCACCAGTCGCTTGCCGCCGAAGGTTCCGTCGCCGAGTTGGAAGCGAAGGTATTGCGCCATGTCTCGCACGCTGGACACGATCGATCCGGCCGGCGCGACATTATCCATCGCCATATGACCCTTGGACCAGATCGTATCGCCCGTCGCTCCGTGCGGGGTCGCCAGATTCGTCACGCGCGCCGGATCGCGCACGAGTGGAATGCTGGCCGTCATGCCTAACGCATTGAAGATGCGTTGCTGAATGAGATCTTCCCAGGTGCTTCCGGCCGCCTTGGCCGCTGCTTCCCCGGCGGCCAGGAACATCATGTTCTGGTATTGCCAGCGCGTGCGAAAGGCGAAGGACGGCTCCACGAAACGCACACGGCGTAAGACGTCCGCACGCGTGTTGCCCGCGGACATCCACGACAGATCGTGACGCGCGAGCCCGGTGCGGTGCGACAGCGCGTCGCGGAAGGTGACTTCGGCATTCGCAACGGGATCGCGGAATCGCAGGTCCGGCAGATAAGTCGTTAGGCGATCGTCCCAGCGTACCTTTCCGTCCGTGACGAGCATCGCCACTATCGTGGCGGTGAACGACTTGCTGCTCGAGCCGATCTCGAAGAGCGTATTCTCGTCGACAGGAACGTTCCCTTCGACCTTCTGCACACCATAGCCCTTGGCGAAGATCACCGAGTCATTGCGCACAATGGCTACGGCGAGCCCTGGAATCTTCCAGTCTGCTCGTGCCTTCGCGATGTACGCGTCGAGTCCCGGGAAGGGCTCCTGGGCTTGCGCAGCGGCCTTTTGAGCCGCGAATGCAACGCACAGCGCCGCGATGGCTAGACAATGCGTCGATGAGAACATGCCAGCTACTCGATTCATTGACCGGTCCTCGTTGCGGTGGCTGGGCGAGTGGGCTTACGACCCATGTGAGCGGTGTCCGGGCCGAGTCCGAACGAAAGCGTCGTCACCCGTCCATCGGGTGCGACATCAAACTTCACGAACAACGACGACACCGCGGCACTCGGCAACGGCCCCCACCGGAAGTTGTTCGCGTTCCAGTATTCCCGCGGCGCCGTGAAGTCGCCGCGCTGCATCTCCAGCTTTCCATCCGCCAGCGATACGGTGGCCTCCCCGTACAGACTGTCGGCATAGGCACCGACATAGGCGGTAACCGGGAGAGGTGGAACACCCACGACGCGCTGCGCATTCTGCGCCCGCTCGACAGAATCCGCACGACGTCGCTGGACATCGCGCCGTGTCAGCGCTTCGGCGCTCAAGTCGCGCGCGGGAGCGCCAAGTTGACGGTCGAAGATGTAGCGCATGAGCAAGTCCGGGAGCTGACCGCCGTACACGTTGCTCAGCACTACGACTCCGAATTTGTGATCGGGCAGCATCCCCATTGCCGTCGTCATGCCATCGGTACCACCACCATGCTGCCACAACAACTGGCGCTTGTAGTCCTGAATCACCCAGCCCATGCCGTAGGTGGTGAAGCGCGACGTCGTATCACCTTCAGCCGAACCGCCGATGAGTATCTGCGGTGTGTGCGTTTGCCGCAGCGCCGCGCTCGAGACCAGACGCTTGCCGTTGAAGACACCGTCGCCTAACTGGAATCGCAGCCACTGCGCCATGTCGCGGGCGCTGGACAGAATGGAACCGGCGGGGGCGATGTTACCCATGTACATCGGCGCGAGCGTGTATGCGGTGTCGCGCCGAATGGCGTGCGGTGTAGCCACGTTGGTGAGTCCCTCGTACTTCCGCGGCGCGAGTGGCTTGCTTACCGTCATGCCTAACGCGTCAAAGATGCGCTGCTGGATGAGCTGCTCCCATGTGCTTCCCGCTGCTTTCCCTGCTGCCTGACCGGCCGCGAGGAACATCACGTTCTGATACAACCAGCGGGTCCTGAAGTCATACGCCGGCTTGAGAAAGCGCATGCGGCGTAACAGCTCATCCCGATCGACCCCAGCGTACATCCAACTCAACTCGGCCCGGGCAAGACCGGCGCGATGCGTCAAGGCGTCGCGCACCGTTACGTGCGCGTTGGCGTCGGGATCGTACAGCTGAAACGATGGAAGATAGTTCGTTAGGCGATCGTCCCAACGCATCTTTCCATCCGCCACGAGCATTGCTACGATCGTCGCCGTGAATGATTTGCTGCTGGATCCGATCTCGAACAGTGTTTTGTCATCGACGGGATCGGTACCGCGGACGTTCTTCACGCCGTAGCCCTTGGCCCAGAGCACCGAGTCGTTGCGGACGATCGCGACGGCCAGACCGGGGATCTTCCAGTCTGCCCGCGCCTTTGCGATGTACGCGTCCAGTCCGGGGAACGGTTCCTGAGCATTCCCGAGCGTCGCGACGGCGAGCGACATGCAGAGACCGGCCATCGCGGAACCGCGCATCATCCGGAACATGCCAGCTACCTCGTTAGGCAATCTCGTCACCGCGTTGCCCGGGTGAACGCTACTCCGAATACCCGCACGGACGTCGCATTCCCGGCAGCGTCGCGTGTGAACGTCAGAATCGTGCGCTGCTCTTGCGGCGGTGGACCGAGCGACCGAAACGCGTCGTGACCCCAGGGGTCCAGCGTCCCGAGGTCCTGTTTTCCGAAGCGAGCTCGCAGCACACCGTTGGCGTGGGTGACAATTACCTCGCCATATGTAGAGTCGACGTACGTACCTGCGTACTTCTCAATCGGCAACGAGGGACGCGCCTCCGGTGCCGGCGCGGGCGTGTTCGATGCCGCGCTCGGGCCGCGCCCGAAGAGCGCGCGCAGCTCGGCGCTCCAATCACGCGGCGCGTTGCCGGCGTACATATCGAAGACTTTGTACATCAGCGCGTGACGCAATTCCACGTGATCCAGGTTGGCCAGCACAAACACGCCGACCCGCCGATCCGGCAGCAGTCCGATGATCGCGCTCATTCCGTTGATGCTTCCGGTGTGCATCCAGACCACGTCACCCTGATAATCCTGTACAAACCAGCCTAACGCGTAGCTGAAGCCGTGCGGCCGCGCGAGTCGCAGCGCAGGATATAATCCCAGGGGAACGCGAATTTGCGGCGTGACGATCTCGCTGAATGTCGCTGGCGTGAGCAGTCGCTTCGTGCCGACGCGCCCGCTATCCAGAACGAAACGCATCCACTTCGCCATGTCGCTCACACTCGAGTACACCGAGCCCGCGGAAGCAACAGGATCTGTCGTCCGGATGGGCACCTGGCGCACGGTATCGCGGACTATCCCGTGCGGCACGGCGACGTTAGGCGCGTCGATGATGCCGGACACAAGAGGCTCGCTGTCAGCCATTCCCAAAGGCTGGAAGATGCGCGTCCGCACAAAGTCTTCCCACGGCATGCCGGACACCTTCGCGATGATAGCGCCGGCAACGGCGTAGACATTGTTCTGGTAATCCCACTGCGCGCGGAATGACGACGCGGGTCTTACATAGCGCAGCCGCCGAATCATCTCGTCGGCCGAGAAGTCTGCCCGCAACCACATCAGATCCGTGCTGGGCAGGCCGCTGCGATGCGTCAACAGATCGCGCACGGTGATCTCGCGCGTGACGTACGGGTCGTATAGCCGGAAATCGGGGAGGTGATCGATCACCCGGTCGTCGAATCGAAGCTTTCCTTCGTCGACGAGCATGCCTAACGCCACGGCAGTCATCGCTTTCGTCGTGGACCCGATGGCGAAGCGCGTGTGTTCAGTGACGCGATCGGGTTTGGCGATGTCGAGCACCCCATACCCTTTGGCCAGGATGACGGAGTCGCCGTGCACAACGGCGATCGCCAGGCCTGGCGCACGCCAGTCGCGTACTCCTTGCGTGACGTAACGGTCGAACGCCGCGATGTCGGGCCGGCCTGCCGCGGCGCGCGACTGCGCATGCGTGACGGCGTTATTACAGACACAGAGCGCGAGCGCGCCGAGGAAACAGCGCGCTCGCGTGGCACTCCGAAAAGTCATGAGCCGATATTCGGGTTGTTGATCCGCTCCACATCCGGCAGCGGGAAACAGTTCTGCGTGCCGTACGTACCGCCTCCTGTGGCATACGGCGTTCCGGGCGCAGGATTAAGGGGAAGCTGATACCTGCGGATATCGCCGAGACGGTGACCTTCGAGGAACAGCTCGCGGCGGCGCTCCTCAATGATGTCGGCGCGAACCTGAGCGGCCGTCTTGCCGGTAACGTCATACGCCGGCATCCCCGGCCGCGTATTGCGCGCCGCATTGATCGCCGCTGCGGCTCCCGTTAGGTCGCCCGCAGCAACGCGCGCTTCGGCGATGATCAGCTGCGCCTCAGCGTACTTCGCGATTGGAATGCCTGTGGTGAGCGCAGGATATTTATCGGCCGTCCAAATGATCGTGTTCGGTGCAGTGCCCGGTACGTTTCTGTTCGTCGTCAACACGCGAGGATCCGGCGTCGTGCCTAACAACACATTGCGGAACGATGGATCCACGGACGAATGCCGATTTTGCTGCGTATGCACGAATACGAAGTTCTGCCGCCGCGCGTTCACCGCGTCGGTCGTCATGTTCGCGATGAAGGTTGCGGGCACACGCGCGGCGTCGACAGCCGCAGCCGCCAACTGATTCAGGTTCTGTAACGCACGCGCGCGACCAACGAGCGCAAGGTTCAGCGTCGCGGCATCGTTCGCCGTCGTCGCGGCCGTGATCGCCTTGTCGAAACGCAGCTTGGCTTCGTTGAAGAGCTCTGCAGGCTGAATCTCCGGCCCGAGATTGATCGCCGCGCTACACATCCCTTCGCCTAACAAGATGAGACTAAAGCCAGCGTATGTCGCGGTCTGGCCAATGAGGCGTTGGCGAAGTGGCGTCGTCGCATTTGGGTTCACTTCCGCATCCGTCCACTCCTCCAGACGCGCAAGCGTTGTGTCGGCGACACCGCGCGCCGTCGAGAGCGTTGTATAGATGCTCGGCTGCTGATTGGTACCGCCGCAGCCCCCGGTGCCGTATGCGCGATTCGTCTGAATCGTGCGTCGTTCGTAGTCGTAGTTGTCCGTGTTCGCGATCGCCGTGATCAATTCGTCCGCGAGCAACCCGCTGCCCACGACGTAGCGGGCGAACGCACACTCGAAGTCTGCAATGACGCCGTTCACGAGGAGTTGCGCATTGCCAGGGACAAAGAGCGTCGTCGCGGACAACTGGCCAGGGTTTTCTTGCTGGAGTGTGGTGATCTCGTCGCAGGCGCCTAACGCGAGTGTCAGCGCGAGGCCCGCGGTTCCGATGCTCAGCTTTCGCATGGCTTTAGAACCTCACGTTAAAGGTTAGGATAATCCGCGACAGCGGCGGGAGGATGGCCTGTTCTTGTGACGTGATAATTCCCGTTCCGCCGGAGCTGACCTCCGGATCGATCCCGCCGTAGTCGGACCAGGTGTGGAGCTCTCTCGCTGCGAGAGTGACGGAGGCGCCCGACGTGCCAGGTATGAAACGCCGCGGCAATGTGTACGTCGCCGATACCTCACGCAGCTTCGCAAACGATGCGTCTTGCACGTAGTGATCGGCGATGCTCTGCGGCAACGCGCTGGGAACGCTCTGCGCGACCTGGGTGACGGGGTAATTGCGCGGGTTGTAGTTGATATCGCACAGCGGCACGCCGACCTGCGACATGCAACGTATGAGCTCCGTTGCGTTGAAGATTCTATGGCCGCGCTTGAAGTCCACGAGCGCATAGAGCCGCAGGTTCTTCCACAATGTGAGCGTATTCGACACCGTGCCACTGAGCGTTGGCGTGGGAGTGCCGACGTCGATGAGAGGCGCTTGGGCGCACGCAATAGGCGGGCGACCAGCGGTGTCCGCGCACAACACGTTGATGGCGCGACCCGCGGTGTCTCGATCAGCTGACACGACGACTTTCGAATAGAACGCACCGATCGCGTGGCCTACGCGGTGATTCTGTCCAAAGGTCGTGATCACGCTCGGCAAGCCCCCGAGATCTTTGATCTCATCCTTGTTGGTTGCGATGCTCGCACTGATGTCCCAATCCCAATTGGCCCTCGTTAGGGCCTGAAAGTTTGCGAGCAGTTCAATCCCGTGATTGTCCACGCGCCCAAGATTGACGGGTCGACTGCCGCCGAAACCGACCGACGGCGCCACTGGCTGATTGAGGATGAGATCCTCTGTTTTCTTGTTGAAGTACGTGAAGTCCACGCTCAACCGATCGTAGAGCGATGCTTCGAATCCAACTTCGATTTCCTTACCGCGCTCCGGCTTGAGGTCTGGATTTCCGATCGAGCCTGGCGTTACTGCGTTGGTCCCGCCCGGGCCCTGCACGGGATTGTACAGGCGCAGCGCCGAGAACACCTGCGGTGCTCGACCAGATTGGCCATAGGCACCGCGCAACCGGAATGAAGGAAGGACTCCGCTGCCCTTCCAAGGCCAGAACGATTCTTCGCTCAGCACCCAGGAGAAATCGAACTTGGGGTACGTAACCCACTTGAGATCTTCACCGAACGCGCTGTTATTGTCGACGCGAAGTGCCCCTGTGACGAACAGCCGATCTCTCCAGCTGAACTTTTGCTGTGCGAAAGCGCCGATCGTGGTCGTGAGCACGTCCTGCTGAGACGGCGTGATTGACTGCGCGGTTCCCGAGACTGTCTCGATGCCCGTGCCAGGGAACCCGATGCCACCGAGGAAGCTGGCGTTCTGTTCGTTGCGGAAGAGGTTCCCCCCAACCGACGTCGCAGATACCAGGGTTGGCGTTAGGTTGAACGTGCCAGTCCCTGTGTAATCCAGCGTCAGCCCGGTCGTGCTACGCAAAGTCTGCCCGATGCGGCCCGTCGCGTTAGGTATGATCGTGTTCCACGGCGCCAGCGCAAACCGCTCGAGCGCGCGGCTGTCGTCCCCCGCATAGTCCACCCCGCCCATCAAGCGGTGCCGGAACCACGACACGGGAGTGTGCTCGATGCGGCTGCTGGCGGTGAAGCGACTCACTGCCTGGTAATTGTCCCATAATTGTTGCGTGACTTCCGGCGCGAAGTTGAGTCCGAAGCCTCGGCCATTTGGAAATGCGAGCGCGTGTCCAAACAGCGCGCCGAACATCGCTGACGCTCCGTTGTCGACACCCAGGTGATTGCGCAGGCTCACGTAGTTGAGGCTCGTTGCGATGTCGACGGTGGGCGTCGGCGTAACATCGATGTTGCCATGCAGCGACAACTGGCGCAGCGCGTTGTTAGGCTCGACGCCTTGATCCGACTCGTAAGCGGCGGACACGTAGTAGCGCACGGCGTTCTGACCGCCGGAAACCGAAGCATTCACGAGTGACGTATAGCCGGTCTCGAACAGCGGATCCCCACGATCCTTCTCTTGCGTGATCGCATTCCAGGGGACGACCGTGCCGCTTGTATTGCGCATGTAATTCGTGGGCATGCGCCCTTCAGCGTCTCGGAAGAAGATCGAGCCGCCTTGCAGCTGCAACGCAAATTGTGGCGAGCCGCCACCGCCGCGCTTCGTTAGGATTTGAATGACGCCGGCCGAAGCTTCCGATCCGTAAAGCGTTGATGCTGCCGGCCCTTTGATTACCTCGATGCTTTCGATGTCTTCGGGGATGATGTCGTTCAAGCGACCTGCGATGCTGGAATTCTGACCGGCCAGCCCTCCTGGCACCGCCGATGGCCCCGTCCCAGTCGAGTTAGTTACTCGGACGCCGTCTATGTAGATGATTGGCGAGTTGCCAAGGCCGATGCTCGAGCGCCCGCGGATCTGTATCGATGGCCCGGCCCCTAGCCTACCTGACGGTTGACTGATGACGACGCCGGGAGCTCGTGCATTCAGCAAGGTGCCGATGTCCGGAGCTGCGGATTTTTGCAGCGCATCCGAGGCATCGATCGAAGCCACAGCGTTGCCAATCGAGCGTCGCTGTTCGGCTCCGGCCGTTCCTGTGACGACGACCTGATCCAGCGCGACGACGGAGGGCTCCAGCGCGAGATCGACGGTGCTTTCCTGACCTGCGTTCACGGTTATAGTGCGGCGCACCGCTGAGAATCCCAGGCGCCGCGCTACCAGAGTACGCGAGCCGGCGGGTACGTTCACAATGCGATAGCGGCCTTCTGTGTCGGTTATTGCACCCAAGCGGGTGCCCTCGACTTCAATCGTCACACTCTGAACGCCCTGTGCAGTGCGCGCGTCGGTAACGCGCCCGACGAGTGTTCCGCCCTGGGTGGGCTGCTGCCTAACTAGAGCGGGTGCGGCAGAGAGTGAGAGCGCGGGGAAGACGCTGGCGGCGAAGAGGAGGGCTGTACGCCTTGCGCGTGTCGCCCACGGTGACCTGCAGCGTGCGAACAGACTGAGAGTTGGTATCATGCCAAAGCTCCTCGCTCGAGATGGGCGGAGGGGTTGGGAGGGTGCCTGGAGGGGCAAGACGTATACAATTTCGGCGTACCAAATTGTATACCGGAAGCCCGAAGCACTAGGCCTTTTCGCACGGTCGAGCTGAGGATTGGATGGACCTACAGCTGTGAGCTGAAAAGCTGGGAGCTGTTAGCTGACAGCTTTAGTTCAACCTCTGAGCTTCACAGCTGACTCGGTCGTTAGGACCTCGGGTTCTCGTGGTCCGTCAGCACGGGCATGAACGGCACCCAGGGGCCAACCTCCTCCTTGTATTGCTTTGCCATAACCCGCGCCGCTTGCGCGATATGACCGAGGTCGTGTACGACCCATGCAGCAAGGAGCTGCCGGAGAGTTACCTCCCCGAAGACAGGGTGGACACCGACGCGATCGAGGTCTGCCGCCGTCAGGTGCCAGGATCGCAATAGCTCGAGGTTCGCCGCGCGAAGTCTCGCGAACTCATCGAGAAGCGACGGCAAGGTGCGATCCACGTTGCGCTTCCAGTGTCGGAAGCGATCGTACGGCTCGAAGCGATGATCCCCGCTCTGGGCCAGGATGATCTGCGCTCGCACGATCCAGTCCGTCTCTTCGCCGTCGATCAAGTGCCCGACGACATCGAATGGACTGAACGTTTGGGGGCCTTCGGTGCCGCGAATCCAGGGTTCCGGGAGCCCGTTGAGCAGCGCCCGCAGCGTAGCGGGCGTGCGCTCGAGGACTTCCGTTGCGGAAGCGACGTCGAAATTCATTGTCGGAAGATGCGCCTAACGACGCTAGGGCCGTGGGGAGCCGACGAAAACACGGCTCGGATCGATAGTCCTTTCGAACCTGGTCAGCACGACGACGGTTCCAGGCGAGCGATACGCGAACTCGTATACGCCCAGTGCGAATGGCGTCTGGCTGAGCAACGTCATCGTGGGAGGGCGCGCCGAATCGGCAACCGTCACGTCAACCGTCGCCTTCCCATTGGGAAGGAACGCAGCGTACGCATACGTGCGCGTGGAATCCGGTTCCTCTACGTACAACTGCCACCGGTGCCCGTCCTCCCACACTGGCGTTCCCCGAGCGTCGAGCGCCACATCGGCAATCAACACTGCGCGTTCTTCCACGCCATCACCGTCGAAATCCGCGCGGGCGGAGACATTGTACTTCCAGCCGGAATCACCCGCGATGGCCCGCGGCACACGCCCTTGGAGCAAGGTCGAATCCACTGCGCCGGCGGCGCCGGGTGTGTCCGCGGGACCCGCGTTAGGTGCCTCCTCCGCCGGCTGACACGCAGCCAGCACCAGCGCCAGCGTTAGGCACGCGCGCGTCACTCCGGCGCGCGTCCGAGGTGCAAGGCGACCATCCGCCAACCGAGCGGCCCGCCTTTCACGTATACGGCCGTGTAGCGCCGGCGTGGATTACTTACCTGGCCATTCTGCGTGTACTTCCACTCGGCAAGCCCGGTTACCACCGCGCTCGACTCATAAACACGCACTTTGGCATCTATCGTCTTGAAAAATTCGAGTTGCAGCCCAGGCGCGCGCCGCACATCGGCGATCTCGCCAGTCCGATCCTTCACGTTGCCACCCGCGCTCGTCACAACCAGGTCCTCAGCGAAGAGCTGCAGCGCCAATGTGGTGTCATGCGTCGCGTACGCCCGCGCCCATGCGCTGTCGAGCGCACGGATCGCCTGCGCTGCGTCTTGAGAAACCGCGGTGGACGGCAGCAGCGCAAATGAGATCAGACAGGCCAGGAGGGTGCGCATATCGGCAAGACGTTAGGCGTTATGGTTCGTCCAGCGTGTATTCCAGCACGTACAGGTGCTTCCCTTCCGTGATGCTTATCGTCATGCTGCCGCTGATCCCCGCGAGGTCATCCGTCCCCGAATCGGGCACGACAACGATCGTAAGCTGCTGCGTATCGCGGTCCATCACACCGTTATGCTGCAGCACAAAACTGCCACGTTTACCGTGCAGCGATCCGGTGACGCGCTCGATCGCGACATAGCCGGCCGAGCCTTTGACCCGCGTAATTGCCGTGAGCATTTGGCCGTGCGACGTACCGGACAGATCGCCGCGAAATGTCTTATCAATCGTCAGGCGACCCAGATCCTTGCTATCCACTTCCACGCCATTCGTTTGGGGCGTCAGCTTGACCTCGAAAGTCCCGCTAGCCCGCGCAACGTTCGCTACCGCCACGACTTGACCTCGCTGCATTGGGATGGAAACGTGCGGAACTGCAACCGCAAAGCTAGCGATCGCGGCCAGCGAAACAGTGACAGGAAACACGTGCATCGGA
>DATFBW010000086.1:0-2087 GCA_035253645.1 Gemmatimonadaceae bacterium
GTGCTGAGCGGCCCCGACGAAATATTGCTCGGCGCGTACGATAGCGGAATCCCGGTGAGGCTCGACGGTGTACTTGCGCTCGAGAAGGCGCTGGGCGTGACGCTTCCGCTGGTTCACCTCTACACCGCCTGGGGAGACCAGCCTGACCAGCAGTTCCCGCGTCGCGTCGTTCAAGCGATTTCCTATCTGGGATCGATTCCGGTGGTCACTTGGGAGCCATGGTTATCCACCTTCGAGCAACGGCTGCACCCGAACCTGCCGGCACCGACGGCGCGCGACAAGGGAGGCCTGGCCGCAGTCGCGCGCGGCGATTACGACTTCTACATCGATCGGTGGGCTGCCGATGCGGCGGTATTCGGCCGGCCTGTCATGGTGCGGTTCGCGCATGAGATGAACGATGCGTACCGCTATCCGTGGGGCCCCCATCACAACTCCGTTCAGGATTACATTGCCGCGTGGCGCCACGTCGTCGAACGCTTCCGCAACAACGGAGCCGACAACGTGGTCTGGATTTGGAGCCCACACGTGGGCTTTGACGGCTGGGACGTCTACTATCCCGGCAACGACGTGGTCGACTGGGTCGCAAGCGGTGCACTCAATTATGCGACCGTCGCCTATTGGTCGAAGTGGTGGACCTTCGGCGAGATTTTCGGCAGCAAATACGCGCGCCTGGCGAGCTACGAAAAGCCAATCATGATCGCCGAGCTGGGCACGCTGGCTGTCGGAGGGGACCCGATCCGCTGGTACCGCGAGGCGCTTACCGATATGCCCCAAAAGTACCCGCGGGTGAAGGCGGTCATCTTTTTCCACACGGCATCGGACAGGACGGTCACGCAGCAGACGCTGGACTGGTCGTTCGCCAACGACCGGCCACTCTTGGACGCGATCGCGAGCGCGATCCGGCCTTGGGCGCCGCCTGCTCACTAGAGACGTCGATCGCCGCATAGTCGACGTGCTCGCACGGCGCGGTTCATAACCGCAACCTTTCCGCGCCGTGGTATAGTCCAGTCCTTCACTCTGCGAAACAAAGGGACGTTGCCATGGCGACGGCGCGTCGTGGTTCGGCAGTTACCCTCAAAGAATTCCGTGCGCTCCGGGAAGAATTCGTGGCGCTGAAACGGAAGTACGAGGAGTGTGTGCAGAACCTCGATTTGCAATTCAAGCGAATCGCGCAGATTCAGGCGGAACTGGATCACATGCGCAGCGGCCGCTCATCATCGAGCAAGACCACCGGCGAATCGTCACCAACACCGCACTAGCTCACGGCTCTTGTCGAGCTCGCCAGCAGCCCGTCTTCAGGAATACGGTCCCCTCCCTTGCGCGCAGGACTCTTCTCCCCACAGGATCTGACAGAGTACTACCGGCTCATCGGCGGTTTCGATCCTGGGCCGAAATGGAGGCCTGTGACACGCATCGTGTTCGCTCTCGCGGCCTGCGCAGTGGCGACCATCCCGTCACTGGCGCAGCCGCCGGCCCGCACGATCCCGTCGGGATTCGTTTCGATTTTCAATGGCAAGAACGCCAGCGGTTGGCACTGGAGCCGGACGGTTCACCACGGTACGACCGCGATTGCAAGGGTCGAGGATGGCGCGCTCGTATTGCAGCAACATCCGTTCGGCCAAGGCGGGTTGCTACTCACCGACAAGAGCTACAAAGATTTCGAGCTGTATCTCGAGGCCAAGCCCGACCCGGGCTACAACAGCGGCATCTTTCTGCGGTCCACTGAAGGGGGCTCCGCGTATCAGATCGAACTGGTACGCCCCGGGCATACTGGTGCGCTGCTCGCCGAGCAGATGCGGCTCAGCACACCGACCTACGTTGGGCCGCGCCGCGACGTCGAGACGCTCTGGAACGATGGCGACTGGAACTCAATGCGCGTGCGCATGATTGGAGCGGCGCCGCGAATTACGCTTTGGATCAACGACCGGCAGATGTGGGAAGCGCAGCTGCCGAGCAACGATCAGATTGCGGGGATTTATGGCGGCATGATCGGTCTTCAGCTGCATTGGACGGCGACCTACACCGAGGGCGCCCGTGGCCTTACCTTAGGTCTGCCGTGGATGGTGCAGCGCTTCCGCAACCTCGCG
>DATFBW010000087.1:0-9557 GCA_035253645.1 Gemmatimonadaceae bacterium
AAATGTTCGCGCACCTCGCTCAGCAGCGCATCCAGGTTGCGATCGATCAGGCTGCGCAACTGCCGCACGGTCAGTTGCTCGGTCACGCGATACACCGCCAGAACGCGTCCCCGCGTCTCGCCGCTGTCCTCTTCCCCGAGATTCACGAACTCACGTGGGACGAGCTGCCGGCCATGATAAAATCGCACCGGACCGGAGACGAGCAGTACGTCGTCCTTGGCGATCGCGCGGTCGAGAAACGGTTGGCCGGGAAAGGCGACCTCGATCAATCCCGTCGCGTCCTTCAGAACGACTTGAAAGATCCGGAGACCTTTGCGAGTCGGAAGGATGCCCTTTGAAATCACCCTGCCTAACGCGGTGGCATCCATACCGGGCGCGAGCGAGGCGATCGGCGCGATGGAGCTCGCGTCCTCATAGCGATACGGAACGTGATAGAGGAGGTCGCCCGCCGTGTGGATGCCCAACCGGTGCAAGGCTTCGGCGCGCTTGTCGCCGACGCCTTTCACAAAGCGAATTGGCGTCTCGAGCGGCAAGCGCCGCTCCGCTTTAGCTGGCGAGAAGCTCGGTCGCGAACTCGGAAGCATTGAACCGTTCGAGGTCGCCCACTTTTTCGCCAACGCCGATGAACTTCACGGGCACGTCAATCGCTTCGTGCACTGCGATGACGATGCCCCCCTTGGCCGTGCCGTCGACCTTCGTCACAACCAGCCCGGTTACAGGAACAGCGGCCGAAAAAGTCTTTGCCTGAGCAACGGCGTTCTGTCCAATCGTCCCATCGAGCACGAGGAGCGTCTCGTGCGGTGCGTCAGGCAAGCGCTTCTGAATCACGCGCACGACCTTTTTCAGCTCATCCATCAGGTTGGCGCTCGTATGCAGCCGCCCCGCGGTGTCGACGATAACGACATCGATCTGACGACTCACGGCAGCGTCGATCGCATCGAATGCGACCGCTGCGGCGTCACCACCCGGCTGACCGCCGACAAAATCGGCGCCCACGCGTTCCGCCCACAGCCGCAGCTGATCGATCGCTCCCGCGCGGAACGTATCTCCCGCCGCCAATAAAACGCGCTTTCCGTCCCGCATCAGGCGCGCGGCGAGTTTGCCAATGAACGTCGTCTTCCCCGCACCATTCACGCCGATCACCACGATCACCGTTGGCGCGTTAGGCGCGAACACCAGTGCCGGATCGGAGTTCCCGCTGTTGAGCGCCTGCTCTACGCCGGTCTTGAGCGCGTGGAGGTACTCCTCTTCGGTACGAACTTCTCCGCGTTGCGCGAGGCGCTCCATGTCAGCAACCATGCGCAGCGTGGTGCTGACGCCGAAATCAGCGTCTAGCAGGATCTCTTCGAGTTGTTCGAGCGAGGCTTCGACCGCGCGCATGCCGCCCGGGCGTGCGACGACAGTCACATCGGTGAGCGCGATGTCTTTAATGCGCTGCCAGAGCGAGCGCTTCGGGACGTCACTCGTCCGGCGAAAAAGGCGTGTCATGTCCTGCGAAAAGTAGCGCGCGCTATTTGCGGGCGCGTATCGGATCAGCGCAGCCCCATCCTGCGGCGCACAATCCACTCGGCACAAAAGCCCGCAATGGCCAGCGCAAATAGCCAGCCCAGGCTGCGAGCGCGTGGCGCCTCTCGCGTCGCCGCGCCACTGCCCACCGTACCGCTCGGCACGCTCGCGCGGCGCGGGTACCACTCGCGAGAAGGGTTCACAACGAGGAGAGATGTTCCTCCCGCGCCACTGACGTCATACAGCCCCTCATCCATGGGCGCAGTCTCTACGACATCGGCTGCTGCACCAAAGGAGAGCGTGAGTGTGTCCGTTCGTGATCCGCCTCGGCGCGTGACGAAGACGCGCACGACGCTATCAGCCGCCGAGCCGCGACGCCAAGCGACTGGCTCACCAGCGTGCAGCAAGGCGGATGCGGGGACCGCCGCGCGCACATCGCTCGCTCCAGTTGCGAGCCAATCCGCGAGACTGCCCCACAGCGCATTGAATGCGTCGGCAGCCGCACCCCCGCGGACCCGCCAGCGGGCGAATCCGGCTGCCGCAACGATTGCGACGCGACGTGGACGCTCCACGCCAGAAATCGCGACACGCCGTTCGAGCCGGCGCGCGCGACGCGTCTCGAGCACTTCAAACGAACCGGGGATGGCAACGTCGGAGACTTCGAGGGGGGGAAGCGAATCCCACGCAATACCGGACAGTGCGGCCGCCACCGGCGATGCCGGCGCGCCTGTCGCGTACCATTCGCCTGACGAGCGGTCGGGAGGGGGCGGCGTGATGAGCAGGAGTGCGGCGCGCGTTAGGCTGCGAGGATTGCCGAAAATGGCGGTATCTCCGTGGATGATTGCGAGTGGCGCGCTTTGGAGCGCGCGACGCACCTCGTCTTCCGTAACCGCGATGAGTGCGCCGTCCACACGCCAGGATCCGGGCGCAACCCGCAAGTAGCCGCGCGTTGGAAGCGAGAGGCTCCCGCGAAGCACCACCAGCAGCTCGCGCGCATCGAGGTCTGGGGACGTGGATACAAGCACCGCGCCGGCAGCGGGCGCCAAATCGATGGCCATCGCGAGGGTGTCGTTATGTGCCTCCGTGTCGTTGGTGGACCGCACGAAGGCGCGCAACACACCCGCACCGCTGGCGCCCGCGACCAGTATGCGGCGCGTGATGACACGCTCCGCGTTAGGCGCCAGCGAATCGACGGCCAGCTCGGCGGCTGGACGCCCGTTCACATCCAGAACAAGGCGGCCTCCCATTACCGGCGATGACGCCGTTGCTATCGTGACGCGAACGTCGATGGAGTCGCCGCTGACGATCGTGCGCGGCGCGTCGAGCCCAGTGACCGCGAGATCGGGAGACCCCGTGCGGGTGACGACGTGGACCCGAGATCCTGCCGGGAGTGTGCGCACCGCGTCGGGATCATCGATCTCGCCATCGGTGAAAATGACGAGCGGCCGGCCGGCAACGAGAGCGCGCTCGACGGCGTGGCGCACGCGCGACGCCCGGTCTGACGGACGCGCCCCGGCGCCTAACGCGCGGACGGAGTCGCCGAACGCGATCAGCGCATCACTGCTCCCGGCCGTGCGCCGCGCTTCGCGCAGGACGCTGTCGAATTGAGCGCTGTCGCTGCCCCGCGCCCAGCTCAGCGAAACATCCATGGCCACGAGGGGCCGTGTCCGCGCGCGCGCGCCGACCAGGACATTGAATAGAAGAGCCAACGCCGCCGTCATCGCGATCCCGCGCAGCACCGCGGGGATCACAATGCCCCGCGTCCCGATGCGAAGTCTCGCGTAGGACGCGGCTACGGCCGCCGCCGCCCCGATGATGGCAAGAAGCCAGGTCAGCATTCGTGAATGGTAATTACCAGTTCACTCGGAGGGACCAATCGTCACTCCCAACGAGTCGCAGCCTTGAGCTTTGAAACGAAAGCTGTCAGACGCCAGCTTACGAGTGTTAGAGCTTCGAGTCTGAGAGCTGGCAAGCTCGTAGCTCGCAACTCACAGCTTTGGTTTCAAAGCTGACAGCTGCGTGGCAGCGCCAGTAGTTCTGTCGGTTATTGTCCGACGGCTACGAGTGTGTCGCGCCCCAATCCACGCTCCATGAGAGCGAGCAGCAATGTGCGGGACCGCAAGTAATCCGCCTTATCGCGCACATCCAGCGGCTTCCCCTCCACGCGCTGCAGCGCGAGTCGCGGATCGCGCTGGCGTCCGGCTACGAGTATCTCGAAGTGCAGGTGCGGCGCGGTGGCGAGCCCAGTGTGGCCTACGTAGCCGATAGTCTGACCGATGCCCACGCGGTCACCGCGGCTTATCCCCTTGGCGAAGCTGCGCAAGTGTCCGTAGCGCGACACGTAGCCGTTCGCATGCCTAACGTCTATGGCATTGCCATATCCACCCTTGCGCCCGGCGAAGGCAACCACGCCATCCCCGATCGATCGGATCGGTGTGCCTTCACCAGCGGCGTAATCGGTTCCTGCGTGACGCCGCCAGACGCCGAGGATGGGGTGTTTGCGCATCCCGAAGCGGCTGGAAATGCGGCGGAACTGGAGCGGTGCGCGGAGGAACGCGGCCTCGAGAGATTTGCCGTTCTGATCGAAGTAGCGCGAGCGGCCATTGGGAGCCGGATGCCGCACGGCCTCCGTCGTATGCTGCCCGGTCGTGAACGCAAGTACGAGTACGTCGCCGATGCGGCTCCCGCCGTTGGGACTTGTTTCGCGCTCGACGAGCACCTTGAACACATCGCCGCCGCGAAGATCGCGGCTCATGTCGTAGCGGTATTCGAGGATGTCTGCGATGCCCCACGCCAAACCAGCCCGCGCGCCCGGCGAGAGTGCCGGAGCGGCGTGATCCACGGCGTCATACAGATTGCTTTCGACAGTACCCTGATAGGCAACCGTGTCGCGCGTCCACGGGATGCGTTCTTCGACGCTGGACCACCCGCTGTCAGTACGGATCAATCTGAGGTTGCGGTCTTCGGAAAGCCGCAGGACAACCTCGGCGGGGAGAGAATCGGCAACTGCCTGACGAGTTGCGACCTCCATCCCGGCGGGGATGCGACGGTCATCGAGCGACGGGGCGGAGCGCAGCAGGGCTTCGGCGCTCTCTAAAGGAACGCCGACACGCGCCAATAGCGCGGTGAGCGGCTCGCCACGCCCGAGGGTATCGACGCGCGAGCGCCATGCGGGGGCATGACGCTCGATCACCTCGATGGCGGACTGGTTAGGCAGCTGCGGCCGATATGCGACGACGGCTGCTGCCAGGAGCGTCACCGACGAATACACGGCGACGCGCACCATCCACGTCTTCAATCCATCTGTCTCCGAATGAAGGTGGGGATTTCCATGTCATTAAGCTCCTGCTCACTGGCGACAGCGCTCTGTCCTACTCCCCCGACTCCCCGAAGTTGCGGCGCCTGCGCATTAGCAGGACGACGTAATGTGTCGACGGGTTGCACAGGACGGGGGGCCACTGGTGTAGGTGACCTCCCGACGCCGCGCTGGTTGATGGGGATCACACCCTTCGCGGTCAAGGGGGTTTGGACATCGTGCACGCCTGACATGGCCCCTTGGATGGCCCGGTCAAAGCCTGTTGCGATCACGGTCACACGGATTTCGCCCTGCATCGCAGGCTCGTGGACCGCCCCAAAGATTATCTCCGCATCATCTCCCACAGCTTCGTGGATGACCTCATTGATCTGATGCACTTCGCCGAGCGTGAGGTCTCCGCCGCCGGTGATGTTGATGAGGACACCCGTGGAACCCGAAATGGAGACGTTGTCGAGTAGCGGGCTGGCGATGGCCTGCTGGGCTGCTTCAGTGGCGCGGTTATCCCCACGCCCAATACCCGTGCCCATGAGGGCCGACCCACCGCTCGACATGACGGTACGAACGTCGGCGAAATCGACATTCACCAGACCCGTGACGCTGATCAGCGACGAGATGCCCTGCGTCGCATGGAGGAGGACCTCGTCCGCCTTCTTGAGCGCATCCTGGAAGGGAATCCCCTTACCGACGACGGCCAGCAGCCGTTCGTTAGGCACCACGATCATGGTATCGACATGCTTACGCATCTCGTTGATGCCCATTTCGGCTTGCCGCATGCGTTTGCGGCCCTCGAACAGGAAGGGCCGTGTCACGATGCCGACGGTCAACGCACCAGCCTCTTTCGCGAGCTCCGCCACGACGGGCGCGGCGCCAGTTCCGGTACCGCCGCCCATGCCACAGGTCACGAAGATCAGATCAGAACCTTGTAAGGTGCGACCCACCTCTTCGCGCGACTCCTCGATCGCCTGGCGGCCGATCTCGGGCCGCGCACCGGCACCAAGCCCACGCGTGAGCTTCTTGCCGATTTGAATTTTCACATTGGACTTCGAGGTGAGCAGCGCCTGCGCGTCGCAATTCACAGAAATGAATTCGACGTTTTGCAGCTGCTCCTCGATCATTCGATTCACCGCGTTTCCACCACCACCTCCGACGCCGACCACCTTCATTCGCGCGCTTTGCGTTGCGCTGTCCTCGAGCTCGAAGATCATCGTCTCACTCACTCCGCGTTGACGGCGTGATCAGGATACGGGTGGACGCAGCATTGTGCATAACGCTGCGCGCGAAAAAATTCCGCGACCAATATAAGACAAGAAGATGAAATTGCGAGGAACGTCACAAGCGCACGCGCCATGCGTTTTTTCCACAGCACGATCGCGGCGAGAATATGTGTGATGCGTCTTGCTTAACGAGCCACGTGATGATGCGCTTTAACAGGCTGATGATGCCCTGAACGAACGTGACGAATTACTTGAAGTGTGTTTGGCGCTCAACACTGCCGTTTGCGGTTTCAACAGTGGAAAAAAGGCCGCGGCGTGTTAACAAAGTACATCAGCAATCCGCGCGACTAGCTCGTAGGTCGTCGCTCTTAGCTCTTAGGAAATACGCGCTAAGAGCTACGAGCTAACGACTAAGAGCTATAAGGCTGACCTTAGAAAAAGTCCTGTAGCCAGGTCTTCACGCGCGACACGAGCTTGTCCATTCCGGGTGCCGTGAGCTGCGGTTTGCGCGCTCCTGCATTGGCTCCCAGCGCAGCGCGACTCGCCGCATAAAGCGCGAGTCCAGCAACTGTGGCGAAGCGCGGTGATTCCACCGAGTCCACCAATCCGCCGATATTCTCGCGCGGGACACCCACGCGCACTCCAGTTCCAAACACGTCAGCGGCCAATTCAGCCACGCCTGGCAACTCGGCGACACCACCAGTCACCACGACACCGGCGCTCAATTTGTTTGTGAAGCCGGCTTCTTCGACGTTGCGCTTCACAAGCTCGAAGATCTCATCCGTCCGCTGATGGATGATGTGCGCGAGCAGCTCGCGCGGAATCTGACGCGTTCCCTGGGCGACAGTGCTGGGGAGGCGAATTATTTCGTCGGCCGCGACCAACGGCTCGTAGGCGCACCCATAGGTCTCCTTCAATCGCTCGGCATCTGCCTGCGTGACGCCGAGTCCGTGCACGATATCGTTCGTGACGTTGCTGCCACCGTAAGCGACCGTGCCCAGGTGACGGATTTTCGCTTCGTGAAAGATCGCGATATCCGTCGTGCCGGCGCCCATCTCAATCAACAGTACACCAAGCTCCTTCTCGTCTTCTGTGAGTACGGCGAGCGCGCTCGCGAGTGGCTCGAGCACCAGCTCGCGGACGCTGTACCCTGCCCTCTCCACAGCTTTGCGAAGGTTGAGCGACGGCGAGCTGCCGATCGTCACGAGGTACATCTCGGTCTCGAGACGTGTGCCGATCATCCCGATCGGATCTCTGATGCCCTGCGCGCGGTCGACCGTGTATTCCTGTGGGATCGCGTGCAATAGCTCACGGTCTTGAGGAATTGATTGAGCTCGCGCGACGGAGTTCGCACGATCGGTATCGGCCCGCGTGATCTCGTCGCCACCGATAGCGACGATCCCCTTGCTGCACATCGCCTGCACATGCTCACCTGCTATTCCGGCATACACGTCCTGCACTTGAACACCGGCGATGCGCTCAGCGTCGGTAATCGCCTTACGGATGGACTGTGTGCTCTCTTCGATGTCCGACACGACGCCGCGTCTTAACCCGGTCGTGCGTGCTTGTCCTACACCCAGAACTTTGATTCCCGGGTGTTTCGGAAGCTCACCCGAGACCTCGGCGATGATGGCCGTGGTCTTGGCTGATCCAATATCCAAACCGGCGACGATTCGGTCGGCGTTCATTGCAGTCTGACGATCACTCGATCACGAAAGCGTAAGTCTAGCTCAGCGACGACGACTCGGCGCTGCGCCAAATCTTCTTCGACGGCCCGCAGCTCGGAAAACCGATCTGCGGGCAATGACGAACGGATACGGACGGGGAGAGATGAGAGAAACACGATAGCCTCGTCTCGTCCAGTCCTCTCCACTTCGCTCACGCGCGCGAACATCGCGGGATCGAGTCGGCGCAGATCCGCCAGGAATCGCAGCAATGACGTATCTGCCCGCGAGAGGATCGGAAGGTCGATGTCGAAACGCGTGGGGTCGAGAGGAAGGTGCCGTGCATCTTCATCGTACGCGCGAAGACCACCGCTCGCCGGCACGAACGCGACGGGCACGTTTTCTTCGATCGTAACGATGACAGTGCTCGGTAAGCGGCGACTCAAACGAACCGATCGTATCTGCGGGTGCGACACGATCCGCGACGCATAGACGTCAAGTGAATTCCAGATCGACACCGTCGTGTCGATTGCCATTTGCCGCACCAGCGCGCGGCTGTCTACGTACTTCGCTCCGCGCACGGTTACGCGCCGTACGTGGAAGAAGTCGAGCGGCCGAAGGATCGCGGGAATCCAGAAGACGGATGTGACGGCAACGAGGACTGCCGCAGTCCGCACGATCGTTTTCCTGTAGGGACGGAGGCGCTCGAGCAGGCGTTGGATCATGCGCTCTGCTTTTCGCGAAGGCGCGCGAGGAGCTCGGATCCTGTTTTCGTTATGTCTCCCGCACCGAGTGTGAGAACCACATCACCGGGCCGTGCGCTTTGCGCCAGCGCTTCGGCCAGGTTTGTACGCTCACCAAACCATGCAACCGCACCTCCTGCGCGCTCCACCGAATCTCGGATGAGAGCCCCATTCACACCCTCGATCGGTTGCTCGCGCGCCGGGTAAATCTCAGTCAGGAATACCTCGTCCGCATCGGTCAACGCTTCGCCGAATTCGCGCGCGAAGTCTCGTGTGCGCGTGTAGAGGTGCGGTTGAAAAGCAGCGATCACGCGCGCCTCAGGGAAGGCGCTGCGCGCCGCCGCCAAAGTCGCGCGGATCTCCGTTGGATGGTGCGCATAGTCATCGATCACATGCACCCCGCGGGCTTCACCAAGTTGCTGGAAGCGGCGTTCCACTCCGTGGAAGCTTTGCAGACCCGGAAGCATGGCGCGGAACGTCGCGCCTAACGTGAGACCCGAAGCGATCGCCGCCAACGCGTTGCGTACGTTATGCATGCCGGTGACATGCAGATCTACGTCACCAAGGCACTTCCCGTCGAAGAGAACGCTGAAAACGGCGCCAGTGGGGATCAGGTGGACGTCCTGTGCGACGACGCGCGCGTTGGCGTTCTGCACGCCATACCGCATCACCTCGGCGCCGGTAGAGACGTTGAGTTGATCCGCGCCGGGATCATCGGCACACAACACAACCGCGCGCGCAGGTTTGAGAAACTGTTCGAAGGCGGCACGGATCTCGTCAATGTCGCGATAGACGTCGAGGTGATCCGCCTCGACGTTCGTGATCACGGCCAGGGTCGGTGTCAGCGCCAGGAATGAGCGATCGTATTCATCGGCCTCGACCACGAATAGCCTGTCGGAGCCCGCACGCAGGTTCCCCGACCAATCACCGACGCGCCCTCCGACGATCCCCGTGGGCTTGAACCCGGCCGCCGCCAGCGCCTCCGTCGTTAGGACGGTCGTTGTCGTTTTGCCGTGCGTGCCAGCGACGGCGATAACGTCACCCCCACGCGTCGCTTCGCCGAGTGCTTCGGCGCGCCTAACTATTGGAATCCGAGCTGCGCGCGCTGCTTCGA
>DATFBW010000088.1:0-8184 GCA_035253645.1 Gemmatimonadaceae bacterium
ATCGCCTTGCGCGACATCATCGGCGATCAGGTGGGACTCAAAGCGACGCTGGACAATGACGCCAACTGCGCCACGTTAGGCGAATGGTGGTTAGGCGCCGCCCGAGGCGGCCGCAACGTCATCGGCATGACGATCGGCACGGGCATCGGCGGCGGCGTGATCATCGAGGGCAAGTTGTATCACGGCTCGTCCGACATCGCCGGTGAGATCGGCCATATGACGATCGATTCCACGGGCCGTTGGTGCAAATGCGGCAACTACGGCTGCCTCGAACAATACGCGTCGGGCACCGCCATCGCGCGCCGGGCCCGCGAAGCGTTGACGGCAGACAGCGATTCGCTGATGCACCGCATGGTGGACGGCGATCTCGACCGCCTAACGGCGGCGCTCGTGTACGAGGCGTCCAAGAACGGTGACATGCTCGCGCTCGAGGTCGTGCACGACACCGCGCGATTCCTCGGCGCCGGCGTTGCGAGCATGGTCAACATCTTCAACCCCGACATCGTGGTCATCGCGGGGGGCGTTACTCAAGCAGGGGATGCGCTGTTCGAACCGCTCGAGCGCGAAGTGCGGCGGCGCGCTTTCAAGGCGGCCGTGGATGCGGTGCGTATCGTCCCCGGCGCTCTGCCAGGCACCGCGGGCATTGTCGGCGCGGTGGCCACCTTCAAACAGCAGGCGTTAGGCGCAGTGTGACGCGTGCGGTGCGCCGAGTTGGAGTGCTCGGCAGTTTCGTGTGGGATCGTATCTATGGGCGTGACCTGCGGTCGGAACCCGTCGAAGAATGGGGCGGGATCACGTACGCACTCGGCGGAATGGACGCCGCGCTGTGCACACCATGGCAGATTGTACCTATCATCAAGGTTGGTAAGGACTTAGAGCATCGCGCCAGGGAGTTTCTCGGGACGTTGCGGCATGTGGCCGCGGGAGCCTATCCGATCGCGGTGGATCAGCCGAATAATCGGGTGACCCTGCGCTACACCGAGGCGGAGCGCCGGAGCGAGGTGCTGTCCGGCGGTGTGCCTCCCTGGACGTGGTTAGGCTTGCGGCCCCTGCTGGACGATCTGGACGCGTTGTACATCAACCTCATCAGTGGCTTCGAGCTGGATCTGCTGACAGCCCAACTCGTTAGGCAACATTTCCACGGGCCTATCTTTTGTGACCTGCATTCCCTTTTGCTCGCCGTTCAGCCGGACGGCTTGCGGACTCCGCGACCCCTGCCTAACGCTGCCGAGTGGATGCGGTGTTTCGATTTCGTGCAGGTCAATGAAGCGGAGATGGCGCTCATGGCATCCGACTCGATGGCGCTCGCGGCCATTGCAATGAACGCAGGTGTGCAATCTCTAATCGTGACGCTCGGCTCGCGTGGCGCTGTTTACTTTGCAGCCGCAAATTTCGAGACGTTGCATGATGCGCATTCCGCGCGCACACGGCAGCGCGTCGATAGCGCACTCGGCACGGTGCGCACGGCGTTGCTACCTGCAGCTGCCACCGATGTCAAGGAGGGTGATCCAACAGGATGCGGCGATGTTTTTGGCGCGACGTATTTCTCGCGACTGTTGTGTGGCGATAAGTTTGCTGACGCTTTACAATTGGCGCTGCGCGCGGCCGCAAGAAATTTCGCGCACCGTGGCGCGACACATCTCGCTTTCCATCTTCGCGGAGAACTTGGTCCGTCGTGAGCACGGTAATCACCGTACCGCCTTCTCTCGACGACAACACATTCGAGCAAGTCCTCGAGCAGTACTCGCATGTGGTGGATCATGAGAAACTGTTGATCGATGCACGTCACACACGGTGGGCTTCACCATACGGACTTACAGCATTGCTCGCGCTCGGCGCATCGCGCGCAGAAGCACCCGCAGGCTTTGCAGGGCCAGAAGCCGATGAAACTTCGAGTTATTGGCAACGCGCAGGCTTCTATCGCTTCGCCGAGGAGCTGTTCGAGCTACACGGATCCACACCACGCGCGCGACAAAGCGCGAGCGATTCCAACGTTCTTCTCGAGATCACGCCTGTTGAAAAAAGCGATGACGTGCACGCGGTCGTCGAGCGCATACAGGCCAAATCGCAGAGCATCCTCGTTCACGAGCTCAACCTGGATCCTCAGGCGACCATGCGTTTCGCGATGACACTCAGCGAAGTGTGCCAGAACATCGTGGAACACGCAGACGCGCGCGGTTGGGTCGCGGTGCAAACGTATCGCTGGCGTCAGCGCCTGCTTGGCCGGCGTGTCGTCGTGATCGCGGTGTGTGATGCAGGGATTGGATTTCGCAAATCATTGGAAACCGCGCAGGGCCGCAAACTCAACGATCGTTGGGATGATGCCATGGCTCTCGAAGACGCGGTGATCCGCGGCGTCAGCCGTTTCCGCGATCCCGGGCGCGGTCAGGGACTCGCCGGCGTTCGCAGGTACGTAGGCAAATGGGATGGCAAGCTCTCGGTCCGCAGTGGCAGCGCACGAATTGCCATCGTGCCGAGCTGGGACGATGACGTCCCGCTCACGGAGAACTTGCCGCATTTCCCGGGTGCCCAAGTGCAAATAACAATTCCGGAGCGCGCGGAGGGAGGGGCCCGATGATTCAACACATGGATGTCGGCGCCGTCGTTTTGCGCAATCTCTGCGGGCTGTATTCCAACCTTGTGACGCGGCCGACGGGGCAAGCCGTGCGTCACGCCATCGAGGCGCGACTCGCAGACCGCGCCGCACCCAGCCTAACGATTATCGACTTTTCCGAAGTTGGCTTGCTCGACTTTTCCTGCGCGGATGAGGTGGTCGGCAAGCTGCTCTTGCAGCATGGCGACGAAGGTTCCGAGTCGTATTTCCTCGTGCGCGGCGCCGACGACCACCATCTCGAGGCGATCGAACAGGTGCTGGAGCGCTATGGTTTGGCGCTCGTCGTGATGGAGTCCAGCGGGGCTGCGCGCATCGTCGGAAAGGTGGACGACGACTCGCGCCGCACGTGGCAAAGCGTGCAGGAGCGTGGTCGCGCCGCTCCGGACGAGCTCATCGTCGAGGTCGGGGGACCCCGCGAGCGACTCGTGGCACAACTCGACGACCTTACGGCGCGCCATCTCCTCGTGCGCGCCGATGACGACTACGTGGCGCTCCATCTATTGATGTAATGCCCTATAACCCGCCGCTTCAGGTGATCCAGTTCATTGGGACGCGGAAGGGAGATCCAGATCGCGGGCCGCAAGTTCAAATCAATAGATCGGATGCCGCGTTGCGGATGTTGCAGCCCAACGAGCTGGTGTGGGTCCATGGGCCACGCCGAAAGGAAGTGGCCGAACTGATCGTGAATGACGACGTTCCGCGCGGCGGGCTCGTGGCACGTGACATCGTGGGTCTCAGCGTGTCCGACGTCGTGCAGCTTGGCAAAGTGGACACCGATCGGCCGCGGCGGCACGACCTTGCCTAACGAATGAAGCGACAAGCAGGACCCCAGAAGCTGGCCACCCTGGCCGTGCACGGCGGCGCCGAGCCGCCGGTGGTTGGCGCGCCCGTCGTCCAGCCGCTCGTGCAGACGGTCAATTTCGTGCAGGAATTCGGCACAGAAGAAGGGCTCCGCTACCCGCGATACGGAAACTCGCCTAACGCCGAAGTCGTGCAGCGGCGCATTGCGCTCCTCGAAGGGGCAGATGCCGGTCTGGTTTTGGCGAGTGGTATGGGCGCCACGGCGTGTGCGCTGCTCGCGCTGCTGCGTCCCGGCGATCACCTCCTCGCCAGCTCATGGCATTACGGAGGGACGCACCGCCTGCTGAGTCAGGAGTTCGCGATGATGGGGATCGAGGTCACGTTCGTCGATCCCATGGAATCGCGCGGCTGGCGCAAACGTTTGCGCAAAGGCACGCGCGCCATCTTCGTCGAGACGCCCGCCAACCCCACGTGTCGCGTTCTCGACCTCGCTCCGCTCTCGTTCCTAACGAAAGAAGCCGGCCTGGCGCTCGTCGTCGATTCTACTTTTGCGAGCCCTGTCAATCTGCGGCCTCTGGAGCACGGTGCAGACGTCGTCATCCACTCCGCCACAAAATTCCTGAATGGCCATAACGACGTACTCGGTGGCGTCGTGCTGGGAACCGCGTCGTACATCGATGAAGTGACCGAGAAGATGATCGTGTGGGGACAGGCGCCCGATCCGTTCGCATGTTGGTTGCTCGAGCGCGGTGTGAAGACGCTCGACGTTCGCGTCAGGCGCGCGAATGAGAATGCGATGAAGGTCGCGACGTGGGCAGCCGAGCGATCCGAGATCACGCGCGTGGTGTACCCCGGCCTCGAGTCGCACCCTGACCACGCCGTGGCGAAGCGGATGCTCGATGGATACGGCGCGATGCTCGCGATCGAATTGAAAGACGGCGGAAAAGGGGCTGATCGCTTCGTGCGAAAACTGAAGCTCGTTAAGCACGCACCGAGTCTCGGGGGGGTCGATACCCTCGTCAGCGAGCCGCGTTATACGTCGCACGCGCACCTCAAGGCCTCGGAGCGGGCGGCGATAGGCATCCCGGACGGCTTCCTGCGCTTTTCGATTGGGGTCGAAGATCCGGCGGACATCATCGCGGATATAGAGCAAGCGCTCTAACTGATTTTAGCTCTGAGCTCTGAGGCGTTAGCTCTTGGGCGCTTGCCTCTTAGAATCGATTGCGAACCTCGGTCGTCATTATGATGTACCACACCATCACATAGGCTTGTCTAAGAGCTAAGAGCTAACGACTAAGGGCCAGTAGTGATTCGCTTTAGCAACGTTTCCAAAGAATATCCCCGCATCGGCTTGGCGTTGAACAACGTCTCGTTCAACATCAACAAGGGCGAGTTTGTCTTTCTCACTGGTCCGAGCGGCGCCGGGAAGAGCACGATCCTCAAGCTGGTGTATATGGAGGAAACGCCGTCGAAGGGGGAGGTGTGGGTGAGCGGGACGCGGGCGACGACGGCGAAGCGTAGAGACATTGCGAAACTACGCCGAAAGCTGGGCATCGTTTTTCAAGATTTCGGATTGCTCGAAGACCGTACTGCAGAAGAAAACGTGGCCTTTGCGCTCGAGGTCGTCGGCGCGCCGACGTCCGCAATCCGCAGCAAGGTCAGCCGTTCACTTGCGCAGGTCGGCCTCGCCAGCAAAGCGACGAGTTATCCGAAGGAGTTGAGCGGCGGCGAGCAGCAGCGCGTCGCTGTGGCCCGGGCGATGGTGAACGACCCGTTCGTGTTGATTGCTGACGAGCCCACGGGAAACCTCGACGAGCGGGCAACTCGCGGTGTCTACCAGTTGTTGAAAGACATCAATGCGGCCGGCACCGCCGTCGTTATGGCGACTCACAACATGGAGCTCGTGCGCTTGGGCGATTACCGCGTGCTCGAGGTAAACAAAGGACAGCTCGTGTTCGACTCGGCTGAAGAGCGGCGCCTCGCTCTCGAGGATGTCCCATGAAGCTTGCGATGCGCGAGGCAATGATCGGATTCCGTCGAGCGCCGCTCTTGAGCGCGCTCAGTGTAACGACGATCGGCTTTTCTCTTTTTGCATTCGGTCTTTTCTCGCTCGTCGCGCACAACCTGCGCAACACGCTCAAAGACGTCGAATCCCGCGTAGAGATCCGCGCGTTCATCGCCGAAGGCAGCGCCGTGGAACCCGTGGCTGATGCGATGGGAGTCGTTGGCGACTACCCCGAAGTGCTTCGCGTCGAATACGTCTCGCCCGAACAGGCACTCGAGCGCGCGAAGCGCGACCTCGGCGAGTTCCAGGATGTATTCGAGGGGAATTTCCTCCCCGGATCGCTCGACATCCGTTTACGCGAAGGCTATCGCGACCCTGCAACCGTTAGGCGCATCGCCGATTCGCTGCGCACCTTGCCGTTCGTCGACGACGTCCGTTACGGCGAGGAGTGGGTAGACAAGCTCTATCGCATCCGCAACATCGCCGCGGCATCCGGTGTGGTGCTGGGTCTCGCCTTTGCCGGCGTCGCCGTGATCATCATCGGCGCGACGATCCGCATGGCAGTACTTGCACGGAGCCGGGAGATATCGATCATGCGGCTGGTGGGCGCCACGGACAGCTTCATTCGCAGACCGTTCCTGATCGAGGGCTTTTTGAAGGGGATACTGGGCGGCGTTCTCGCCCTGTTGTTTACATGGGTGGCTAGCTCGCTCATCAGCCGGGCCTTCATACAAACCGACTTCTTCCCCGTCTCGCTCGCCGCGTTAGGCGTTCTCGGCGGCGCGGTGATCGGCGTGCTCGGCAGCGCTCTTTCCGTGGGCCGCCATCTGCGCAGAGTGTAGCGATGAAGTGCGCCATTTGGCGGTACGCTGTCTTGGTCTTTGCGGTCGCCATCCCCGCGCTTGCGCAGGGTCAATCGACCGAGCAACGCCTGCGCGCTCAGCGCGAAGAGCTGGACCGCATACGCCAGGAACGGGACGAGCTGCAACGCCGTCTGCAGCAACTATCGGGTGAAGCACGCGATATCACGGCTGAGGTGACGAATCTGCGCGGCCAGGCGGATGCGACTGCCCGACTGGTCCGCTCGCTTGATACGCAGCTCAGGACAATCACCGGCGAGGTCGATAGCGCTAATGCGCGACTGTCGCGTGCCGAAGACGACGTCGAGAAGAAGAAAGCCGCGCTGCAGCGTCGCGTCGTCGAGATCTACAAGCGCGGACCGCTCTACACGTTCGAGGCCCTGCTGTCGGCACGGTCGTTCGGCGAGTTGGTCGGACGCTACAAGTACCTGCACGAGCTCGCGCTGTGGGATCGTTCGCTTGTCAATCGCGTGGAGGCGCTGTACCGGCAGGTGGGGCAGCAGAAGCAGCTTCTCGTTAGGCTCCGCGACGAATTCGAGCGCAACCGCGAAGAGAAGGCGCGCGAAGAAGCACGTCTGCGCTCGCTGGAGAAATACCAGTCGCGCACGCTGGCCGACGTCCGCCGCACGCAGCAGGACGTCGAGCGCCGCCTCACCAACATCGCGCGCGACGAGCAGCGCCTCACGAACCTCATCGCGTCGCTGGAAGAGGCTCGCCGCCGCGCCGAAGATCCCGCTGCCGCGGGACCTGCGACGTCGTCGATCAAGTCTGCGGACGCCGGGAAGCTGGACTGGCCGGTTACCGGGTCGATCATGTATCGCTACGGGCGCCTGGTGAGCCCGGATAACACGGCGGTGCGCTGGAACGGAATCGGCATCGAGGCGCCGTCCGGCACCCCCGTGCGCGCCATCGCCGACGGGCAAGTGATGATATCCGAAGCGTTAGGCACCTACGGCCTAACGATAATCGTGCAGCACGGAGGGGGCGACTATTCGGTGTATGGTTCCCTCAGCGTGTCCAACGTGCGCAAGGGGATGCAGGTGGTCAAAGGACAGGTCATCGGTGCCGTGGGGCGCGCCGATCCTGACATGGAGCCGCATCTCCACTTCGAATTCCGACCCAAAGGGCGCGCCGTCGACCCGCTTGGATGGTTGAAGGGTGGGCAATAGGTCTGAGGTCTGAGGTCTGAGGAGGAAGCTGAAGCCAGTGGCAGGATTGTTGGGCGCGCATGTTTCTACCGCCGGTGGCGTCACTCGTGCACTGCCGCGAGCGCACGCCGTGGGCGCGACGGCCATGCAGATCTTCACGAAGCAGTGCAGCCAGTGGGTCGAGCCGCGCATCGACGCCGAGACCGGGGCCGACTTTCAGCGCAACGCCCGGGAAATCTCGTTAGGCAGCACCAACGCGCACGACAGCTACCTGATCAACCTCGCGTCGCCGGATCCGATGTTGTGGACGCGCTCGCTCGTCTCGTTCGTCTGCGAGCTGAAACGCTGCAAGGCGCTCGACCTCGACCTGCTGGTCTCACACCCGGGCAACTACATGGATGACCGGGACAGCGGCCTGGCCCGCAACGCAGAGGCGATCTCCATGGCGCTCGAGCTCGTTCCCGGTCGCACGCGCCTCTTGCTGGAGACGACCGCCGGATCGGGGACCGCGCTCGGAGCGTCCTTCGAGGAGCTGGCGCGTCTGATCGCGCTGATCGCCGAACCGCAGCGGCACCGCGTCGGTGTGTGCGTCGACACGTGTCACGTCTTCGCCGCCGGCTACGACCTCGCGAATGACTACGACGCCGTCTGGCAACGCTTCGAGGACTCGTTAGGCCTCGAACGCCTTGGCTTGATGCACCTCAACGACTCCATGATGCCATGCGGGTCGCGCCGCGACCGGCACGAGCTGATCGG
>DATFBW010000089.1:0-13074 GCA_035253645.1 Gemmatimonadaceae bacterium
CGCCCGAACTTCTACAATGCGCGCGCACGCGACTTGGATCATCCGATCGAGCGTGTGGGACGTGAACTGCGCCGCATGATGCCCTTCGTGCAGCCGCGTGAGGTTCGCCCCGGCGAGGGCGGCGCATGACCGGTCGCGTTCTTGTCTTCGATACCACTCTGCGCGACGGCGAACAGGCGCCGGGCTGCACGATGACGCGCAGCGAGAAAGTCGAGGTCGCGCGGCAACTGGCGCGTCTCCGCGTGGACATTATCGAAGCTGGATTCCCCGCAGCGTCGCGCGGCGACTGGGAAGCCGTGCACGCCGTTGCGAGTGAAATCGGCGTCGAGCACGGACCGATTATCTGCGCGCTTGCACGGGCCAACGAGCGCGACATCGATCTGTGTGCGTCGGCGATTGCGCCAGCTCGACACCGTCGCGTCCACACGTTCATCGCGACGTCGGACATCCACTTACGCCACAAACTCCGATTGAGCCGACGTGAGGTCGTGGCGACGGTGAGCCGGATGGTCGCATACGCGCGCACGCTGTGCGAGGATGTAGAATTTTCCGCCGAAGACGCCGCGCGGTCGGACCGCGCTTTCCTGCATGAGGTGCTCTCCGCCGCCGCCGAAGCTGGCGCGACCACGCTCAACGTTCCGGATACGGTCGGCTACTCCACGCCTGACGAGTACTTCGATCTGATCGCCGGCGTACGCGCGGCGGTTCCTGGCGCTGACCGGTTGGTGCTGTCGACGCACTGCCATGACGACCTCGGACTTGCCGTCGCCAACTCACTCGCGGGCGTGCGCGCAGGCGCGCGCCAGGTGGAATGCACGGTGAACGGAATCGGTGAGCGGGCGGGCAACGCCGCTCTCGAAGAGATAGCGATGGCGCTGCATACCCGGCGGGCGGTCTTCGGAGTGGAAACAGCGATCAACACTCGAGAGATCGGCCGTGCGTCGCGTGTAGTGGCCGCATGCACCGGCATCCGGGTGCCGCCTAACAAGGCGATCGTCGGTGCGAACGCCTTCGCGCACGAGGCGGGCATACATCAGGATGGCGTGTTGAAGAACCCCCTAACCTACGAGATCATGAACGCCGATCTCGTGGGACTCGAAGGGGCTCGACTGGTGCTCGGCAAACACTCCGGACGGCACGCACTGCGCAAACACCTCGAGTCTGCGGGACACACCCTCAGCGAAGACGAGTTCGCGAACGTGTTCGCGCGTTTCAAAGAAGTAGCCGATCGCAAGAAGCTCCTTGACGACCGCGACGTCGAGGCCATCGTCGCCGGCGCGATGCGTGAGTCACCACCCGTGTTCCAGTTGGAGCTCGTCCAGGTCTCGTGCGGAACGCATGCGATTCCCACGGCGACCGTTAGGCTTCAGGGCCCCGATGGGCACCGCCTCGTAGCGGCGGCCCAAGGCGATGGACCGGTCGACGCCGTATGTCGCGCGATCAATGTTGTCGTTGGTAATCTGGCCGATCTGGTGGAATTCACCGTGGAGCCGGTCACTGAGGGGATAGATGCGGTGGGCCGGGTCACCGTGCGGCTGCGAGAGCGCGCGAGCGATTCCGTGACGACGCCGCGCCATCGTACGGTTGCCGGCTTTGGCGTTCATACCGACGTGATCGTCGCCGCCGCGGAGGCGTACGTGTCGGCCGTCAACTGCATCGTGCGATCGCGCGGCGGCGGCGCCATCTCGCCCCACGGTGCGCACCTAACGAGCGCGCCTGGAACGGCACCGCGCGCCATCGGGTTGCTCTCGTGACGGCGCCACAGGCTCCGGCGCCCACGCATGCGCCGCGCACACTGGTCGAGAAGATCTGGCAGCATCACGTTGTGCGGCCCGCGTCGGCAGACGCACCGGCCATCTTGTTCGTCGATCTGCACCTCGTGCACGAAGTGACGTCACCCCAGGCCTTCGCCGAGTTGGCAGCGCGTGGCGTCAAGGTGCGACGGCCCGACCTCACCGTGGCCACGATGGATCACTCGACGCCGACGACACCGCGCGTGAACGGTCACCATGTCGCGCTCAGCGACAGGCTTGCCGCCGCACAGCTTTCCAGGCTTGAAGCCAACTGCCGGGAGTATGGTGTGCCGCTGTTCCCGTTAGGCCACGATCGCCAGGGGATCGTTCACGTGATCGGACCCGAGCTCGGCCTCACGCAACCCGGAATGACTGTGGTCTGTGGCGATAGCCACACCAGCACACACGGTGCCTTTGGAGCGCTGGCGTTCGGCATCGGCACGTCGGAGGTTGCGCACGTCCTTGCGACGCAGTGCCTGTTACAAGCTCCGCCACGCACGATGGAAGTCCGCGTCGAGGGACGCCTGGGCTACGGCGTGTCTGCCAAGGATCTCATCCTCGGCATTATCGCTCACATCGGCGTGGCTGGCGGAGCGGGCCATGTGATGGAGTACACCGGACCCGCCATTCGTGCGCTGGACATGGAAGGTCGCATGACGATCTGCAACATGTCCATCGAGGCGGGGGCGCGCGCCGGATGTATTGCACCGGATGAAGTCACCTTCGAATACCTGGCCGGCAGGCCGTACGCACCGCGTGCGGCCCAATGGATTGACGCCGTCGAGCGCTGGCGCGAGCTGCGCACCGATGTCGGAGCGCATTACGACCGGACAGTCAGCATCGACGCGAGCGAACTGGCTCCCATGATCTCATATGGAACGAATCCCGGTATGGCAATTCCGGTCACCGGACGTGTGCCCGAGCCGCGTGTGGCGGCTGACGAGCAGCAACGGGCTACTCTCGAGCGCGCGCTCGGCTACATGGCCCTGCAGCCCGGTCAGCCAGTGTTAGGCATACCGGTGGACGTAGTTTTTCTGGGAAGCTGCACGAATGCCCGTCTCTCGGACCTGCGCGCCGCCGCCGGAGTGCTGCGAGGGCGCAAGCTCGCGCCTAACGTGCGCATGCTGGTGGTGCCGGGATCGCAGCAGGTGAAACGTCAAGCGGAAGCGGAGGGACTGGACGCCGTGTTCGCCTCCGCTGGTGCGGAATGGCGCGAGAGTGGCTGCTCGATGTGTATCGCCATGAACGGCGACCAGCTCGCTCCCGGGCAGTACGCGGTGAGCACGAGCAACCGCAACTTCGAGGGACGGCAGGGGAAGGGTGGCCGCACTTTCCTGGCAAGCCCCCTCACGGCTGCCGCCACCGCGCTGCGCGGCGTCATCACCGACGTGCGTACGCTGGCGTGATTATGGATCCGTTTACCTCGCTCGTCTCCACCGCCGTCGTGCTGCGCGTCGACAATGTCGACACCGACCAGATCATTCCAGCGCGCTTCCTCAAGATCACCGATCGGGACGGACTTGGACCGCATGCTTTCGCCGACTGGCGCTACGATGCGAGCGGTACTCCGCGCGCGGACTTCCCGCTCAACGCGCCTGGGGCGGGTGACGCGAAGATCCTCGTCGCCGGCCGCAACTTCGGCTGCGGCTCATCCCGCGAACACGCAGCGTGGGCGCTCCACGCGTTAGGCATACGTGTCATTGTGTGTCCCTCGTTTGCGGACATCTTCCGCAACAATGCGCATGCCAACGGCATGCTGCCCGTGGCGCTGAACGAGCCCGAACACGCGCTCTTGCTGGATGCGCTTACGCACAACCCTGCGCTGCCCATCGCTGTGGACCTGGCCAGTCAGTCGCTCACGGCCGCAGGACTGCACTGCACGTTTTCGATCGATCCGTTCGCCAAGCACTGCCTGCTACGGGGCGTCGACACACTCGGCTTCCTGCTCGCTGCCGCGCCGGAGATCACCGCGTACGAAGCATCGCATCACGCTCCGGTGTGCTGCACGTAATGGCCAAGACCGGGAGGATCGCGCGATGCGCGGCGTGATCGCTGTCTTGCCAGGCGATGGCATCGGCCCCGAGGTCATCGCGGAGGCGCTTCGCGTTCTCGACGCTGTGGCAACCTGCGGGGGACATACCTTCGACACGCGCTCTGGGCTGATCGGCGGCTGCGCGATCGAGGCCACGGGCGAGCCGCTGCCTAACGAAACGCTGTCACTGTGTCGCGCGAGCGATGCCGTGCTGCTGGGTGCGGTCGGTGGTCCACAATGGGACAACCTTCCGGGGGAGCGGCGCCCCGAGCGCGGACTCCTCGCGCTGCGCCAGTTGCTCGGCGTCTACGCGAACCTCCGGCCGGTTATCGTCCATGACGCAGTCGCGGCGGCCTCGCCACTCCGCCCCGACCGCATCGCCGGCGTGAACATTCTCGTTGTACGCGAGCTTACGGGCGGCATCTACTTCGGGGAACGGCGCCGCGAGCCCCTCAACGGCAAGGGCGAGCTCGCATCGGATCTCTGTCTGTATACCACGCCCGAAATCGAGCGCGTGGTACGTGTGGCAGCGATGCTGGCGCGCGGTCGCCGCGGACGACTCACGTCAGTCGACAAGGCCAACGTGCTCGAGACCTCGCGGCTCTGGCGCCAAGTCACGACGCGCGTGCTGGAAGACGAATTCCCTGACGTCATCCTGAACCACCAGCTGGTGGACGCCTGTGCCATGCATCTACTGCGAGCGCCAGCCGACTTCGACGTCATCGTCACGGAGAACATGTTCGGGGACATCCTCAGCGATGAGGCATCCATGCTCGCCGGATCGATCGGCCTGCTGCCGTCTGCCTCGTTAGGCGATGCCCCGAGCGCCGCAGGTGCATGGCGGCCGGCGTTATATGAGCCGATTCATGGCGCGGCACCCGACATCGCCGGCTCCGGCACGGCCAACCCGATCGGTGCCATAGGGAGCGTGGCCATGATGCTGCGCTACTCGTTCGAGCTCCATGAAGAAGCGCGCGCCGTCGAGGACGCGATCAGCGCTACGCTGGCCGCGGGGTGGCACACCGCAGACATCGCTGCCGGCGGCCACGTCTGCTCGACCAGCGAAATCGGTACGCTGGTGGCTGAGCAGGTCACTGCAGACACTCGTTAGGTGCATGCCGCGTCGATCCTCGGAATCGCCGGCTAAGAGCGTGACGCACGACCGCGAGGTCGCTGCGGCCGCTATCCGTGCGGGCGATGCGCAAACTCTCGAGTCCATGTTCCGTGCGCATGGCGACACGCTCCGTCGTTTCGCATACCGCTTCGTTCGCTCGCGGGATGCCGCTGCCGAGGTCGTCCAGGACGTATTCTGCAATGTGTGGCGCGCGCGCGAGCAGTTTGCCTTGCAAGACGAGCCCGTCGCCTACCTGTTCAGCGCGACGCGCAACCGGGCCCTTGACGTCCTCGCGCGCGAGAGCGTCCGGCGCCGATGGTATGACGAGTGGTGTGTGGAGCAGTTGCACCCCGCCACGCGTCAACACGCCAAGTCCACCGATGAGGACGCCCACCTGGGCGAGCTGCACCTTGCTATCGAGGATGCGTTAGGCAGGATGCCAGCGCGCCGTCAATTAGTGTGTCGGCTGCGCTGGAAGGACGGGCTTACGCCTCGCGAAATCGCGGACCAGCTGCAGATCGCCCTCAAAACGGTTGAGACGCAGATCAGTCGCGGCCTGCGTGACTTACGCCGCAGACTGAACGGCCACTTGGAAGCGTGACTCGTCATCAAATGCACAGCCAGAGACGCGCCATCGTCTCATCGTGAACACGGCGGATTGTCAGAAGTTGAGGCCGACCGCGGGGATGACGATGTAGCGTATGCCGGCGATTCGCGACGCGAGACCGAGTGCGCGGACGCCGATGGTCGGCGTTAGGCCAGATCTTGGGCGCTCCCAGTGCATGCCGATTGACCCCGCCAGGCTCGACTGACTCTCCGGGCCCTTCATGCCCGAAGTGCCCAAGCCCCCCACGCCGCCCGAAACGCGCCATCCGCCGCTTCCGAGTCCCGCTGAAATTGAAGGCAGAACGCCCCAAAAGAGGCTGGGCGTTTGGCGGTCTACGCAGGGAGCTCCAACGACGCAGTCGGCGATGGCGGCTGCTGCACCCCCTGGTGTGATTACCAGACCGATGAGGTCGCCGCGCACCCTCTGGCTGAGTGGACGGCTGACGCGGGCCTCGGCCGCGACCGCGGTGAAGGCGCCCCCCCACGCGTGGCCGAAGGCCAGCCTGGTCACACCGACGCTTATTCCCACGCGAGATTGCGCCGCACACGGAAGGGTGAGTAGAGCAGCCGAGAGCACCGACGCGATATGCCGCAGACAAGCAGCGCGCATGCACACCTCCGAGTAGGAACGAGAAAGGTGGTGGAGCGTTGGCTCCACCACCTTAACCACATGCGAGGCGCCCTGCTAACCGCACATTTGCTTATAACGGCCAGGCGGTGTCACGCTCCCCGGTTCAAACAGCCCGTGAAGTTGGGGTTGTTTTTCTCCGAGATGGGGATGGCGACGTTGACGTCGGTCCCCCGCGTTAGGTTGTCCTTGTGGTATGGTCCCGTCGGGAAGACCGTCTCGGCGCCCCGGCTATACTGCCTAACGAGGCGCCGGAGATCGCCCAACCGGTGCGCGGTCGCGAACAACGCAAAGGCCCGCTCGCGGAACATGAGGTCCACGCGCGCGGCTTGTGTTCCCGGATCCGCGGGCGCCGCCATGCCGAACGGCTGGCGCGCTTCCGTAAGCTTGGCGAGCCAGAGCGTTGTGTTACCCGCTTGCAACGCCGCTTCCGCTTCGATGAGCCGAGCCTCGACGCCGCTCGCTACCGTAACCGGAGCGTCGAACGAGTTGTATTTGCGGAAGTAATAGCGCGGTGTGCGCGCATCGAAGCGCGATGGCGAGCCGTCGCCCTCGATCGGGACACGCGGATCCTGCGCCGTAGCGAAGTTGAGTCCATTGATGCCTTCGCGGTCAGAAACGAGCCACGAGTCGGCGTTGTACATGTAATTGTGCGGGAAGAGCTTCTGTCTCTCGGTTTTGGTGCTGTGCAGCGTGTTGTAGACGAAGGACGTGGGCACCGACGCGACCGCCGTCGCGGCCTGCGCGAATTGCGCGTTGTTGAGCAGCGCACGACCGCGCAGCACGGCGACGAGACTCGTAATCCGGGCATTGTTCGCCGTGTTCTGCGCGGCGAGGTCCAGCTGGGCAACGGCAGCCTGCATGAGCTGCTGCGTTGTCATCGGCTCGCCGTACGTCAGCTCGGGCTCGATGCTGCCTAACGGTGCACCGGCGCAATACACCTCGCCCAGCAGGATGATCTCCGCCGCCACGATCGCGTACATCTCCCCGATGCGCGCATCGGGCCCCGTCGCCACGGACTTCAATACCTCCGCCGCACGCTCGGCCGAACCGCGCGCACGATGCTGGTCTATGTACGTTTGCAACCACGCGCCGTTCGCTTCACGCACCGAACGAAGGTCCATCTCCCGGATTTCCGGGGGCGTTCCGCCAAAGCGGAATTCGTCGCTCATGAAGCCCGTGGCGATCACGAGGCCGATCCCGGCGCCGCCCCCGTTACCGCCGTCGTGGGCGACGGCGAAATCGCCTAACGCGCCGGCATAAAGCGCCGCCGCGCCTTGCAGATTGTCCAGGTTACCCGGATCGATGAAGTCGGGCCGGTCGGCCTGCAAGAGCCGATCGGTCGAGCATGCAGTGGCAGCCAGAGCTGCCACGACGAGAATCGTTAGGTTTCTCATGGCAGGTCTCCTAGAACCCGAAGTTGAAGCGGATGAGATACACACGCGGTTGCGCCAATTGCACGAAGTTGTAGTTGGGACCATCCGTTCCCGCCGTGTTGTTCTCCGGATCCCAGCTGTTGAAGTCGGTCCACGTGGCCAGGTTGCGCGCGGTCAGCACGATTGACGCCTGCGATGCACGCACGCGCGTGAGCCAGGACGCAGGCAGCGTGTATGTCGCCGAGAGCTCGCGCAGCTTGATGAAGTCCGCTTTTTCCGCGTACGCTGCAAAGGCGCGCGGCCCCGCTACGGCCTTTGCTTGTTCCTCCAGGTCGAACCCCGGCACGTGCAGCGCGGCACAGTTCTGCACGAACGCACACTGGAAGAGGTTGTTCACGTTATGCGAGACGTAGCCCCCGCGATAATCCACCAGCGCCGCAAGGCGGAGTCGGTCCTTGAAGAGTCCAAGGGTGTTCGATGCGGTGAAGGTTCGCGTGGGAACCGTGCTGCCATTGAACACCGCCGTATCGGTGACAACGACCTCGGTGGGCTCGATGATGCCGTTGTTGTTCGCATCGTTGAAGCTCGTGAGCCGCGGCCACCAGAGACCGAACAACGGATAGCCTGGCCTGTTCTGGAATCCGAACCCCGTGAGCGGCGGAATGCCTTCTGCCAGGGACACGAGCTTGTTCTTGTTCCAGGATGCCTCGAGTCCGAGGTCATAGCGCAGATCGTCGCGATCGAGGACGCGTGCGTTCACAGACAGCTCGGTCCCCTTGTTTGTCACGACGCCCACATTCTCGACACGCGCGGCGCCGGCGCCTAACGAGCCCGGCAAGGGCCGGTTGATGAGCGCGTCGGTCGTCTTCTTGTTGTAGTACGTCATGACCACGGACACTCGGTTGCGCAGCGTCGTGATATCGAAGCCGACCTCCGTCTCGCGCGAGCGCTCCGGCTTGATGCTCGTATTGCCGAGCGCACCGAACGTCACGGAGGGGACGTCGCCGACGCCGAAGACCGTGGACGTCGTGGGGGTCAGGTACGTGATCGCGGCCGCTGCGCCGGGCTGTTGGCCGGACTCGCCTAACGCGCCGCGCAGGCGCACCTGGTTGAACCACTGCGCGTCGTTGTTCTCCAATGCGACGTACGAGACGGCGAGCTTGGGATACACGATCGCGCCGAAGTCGCCGCCGAACGCGCTGTTCTGATCGCGCCGCAGCGCGCCGGTCACATACAGCTTCTCGCGCCAGCCAAGCTGCTGCTCGATGTACGTGCCGTACGACACCGTTTCGATTGTCTGCTCACCCGATGTCTTGTCGGCGCCGGCGTCGATCGTCGTGCCGCCTGGTGGTAGCGTTTGTGCCGTATTGAGCGTTCCGTACCTGCCGTCGCGATTCCATTGCGCGCCGATCGCCGTCTTGGACGTGATCTCACTCGTTAGGTTGAACGACGCGGCGGCGTTGAGATCGACGGAGTACTTGAGGTTGTTCCATTTGTTGATCGTGCGAACGCCGGTACGCTCGATGCCGCAAATGCGGCACCCCTGTCCATTCGCCACGTCCGCCTGATCGTTGAACTGCATCCAGTCGAGACCCAGGGTCGCGCGCGTGTTCAGCCAATCCTGCGGCCGGTAGAGGAACGTCGCGCTGTTGATGAATTGATTCGTGACGCGCGAAACGCTCTTCGAGAATCCGTCGCGCGGCGGTGCAAACCCCCAGTGGCTCGCCACCCCCGGAATGGGCACGCCGTACATCGCCGACCCGACAACGCCTTGCAGGTTGTCGCCCGTCTGCGGCAACAGGTTGTACGCATACACATAGCCTGACGAGAGGTTGAGCTCGGACGTCTGGCTCAGCGTGAGGCCGAGGTTGGAGCGCAGATTCGTCTTCGTCAGCTGGTTAGGTATCTCCTGGCGCCGCGGGAGGTGATCGACGCCGCGTTCCAGGAAGAGCGAATCGCGCTCCGCGTCCGGCATGCGGAGGAGACCGAGCTCATTCTCCCAGTCGCCGGATACGAAGTACCGGATCGCGTCATTCCCGCCGGAGAGTTGTGCGCCGTATTGCTGACGCTGTCCCGTACCGATCGGCGATGTCTCCTCATCTTCGAGGAGGTTCCGCGTGTGCATCTGCTGGATCGTGCATTGCCCCACCGCTTGCTGCCATTGCAAACAGTTACGGGCGACACCCGTGGGCGAAGTGCCCGCCGTGTAGTAGATGCCAGGATAGTCGGCCGGATCCTTCGTCATGCCACCTTCGGCATACACGTTCCACTTTGGCGATCCCGCGCGGCCGCGCTTCGTCGAGATCACGATCACGCCATTCGCCGCTTGCGTTCCGTAAAGCGTCGAGGCCGACGGCCCCTTCACGATCTCGATGTTCTCGATCTCTTCGGGGTTGAGGTTGTTCATGAAGTTCGGTCGTCCGCCGCCGATGTAGAGCGTGCCGGCGAGTGCGGGACTCGACTGCTCGATACGGACTCCATCCACGATGATGAGTGGATCGTTGGAGAGCGATGCGGAGCTCAGGCCGCGGATACGCACGCGCGAGCCGCCGCCGACGGTTCCGTTCGAGGCGATCAACGTGACGCCGGCCGAACGACCGTTGAGGAGGTCCTGGAAGTTGGTTATCGGCTGCTCCATAACGACGCGCGGCGCTTCGAGCTTCGCGACCGCATGGCCCAGCTCGCGTGTGAGCTGTTGGCCCGTTGCCGTGGTCACCACGCTCTCGAGCTGATACGGTGCGCGCGTCAGCGCAAAGTCGACCGAGGCCGGGGTACCGGCACGCACCGTGACCGGTTGCAGCATGGACTGGTAGCCGAGCCTAACGAGGCGCAGCTGGTACGTCCCGGGGGCAATCCGTTGAATGGTGTAGTTACCTTCGGCGTTGGAGATCGCACCGATCGTCGTGCCGTCGATGCGGACTTGCGCCGCATCCACGGGTTGACCCGTTTCGCGATCCGTCACTCGGCCAGTGATGCGCCCGGTACTCCCTTGCGCGAGGGCCTCGTTCGCCAGCGCGCAGGCACAAATGGCCGCGGTCATTAGGCGGACAAAACTCGACGTCATTGGACCTCCTGGTGTTGGCGCCGGAAGGACAAACCGTCGCCGCGGGGAACATGAAGGGGCGTACACCGACAGGTGACGGATTTTGTATACAATTTGCCGGCACCGCTGGCGACTATACGGGTTTGCCGGTGGTACCGCAAGGAAAGTGAGCGGCCTACGAGGGAACTGCCCTCGAGCGAGCGGGATTCCTCGCGCAACTCTCACGACGCATCATGTCCTCCAGACGCCGTATCCTTCTGTTCGCAGGCACCCTGCTTCTCGTCGCTGGCTGGTACTTTTTCCGTCCCGAGCGCGCCGTGCTCGATCGGGAGGTCGCGGAAGCGGCTCCGACGGACGCTGCATCCAAGGTCGCGCAGGGCGACTTCGAGTCGCGCGCGCATGACACACGTGGTTCGGTGCGCGTACTCGAACTTGCGGACGGTTCGCGCGTGCTTCGTCTCGAGAACTTCGAAACGTCGGATGGCCCCGATCTGCAGGTGTACCTGCTGGTTTCCCCTGACGTATCGAACGGCGCGCAGCTCAACGAAGCGGGTTTTGTGTCCCTTGGCCCGCTCAAGGGGAACATCGGCGAGCAGAACTACGTGATCCCCGGCGGTGTCGATCTCACGCGCTATCGGGCGGTATCGATATGGTGCCGGCGGTTCGGAGTCAACTTCGCGACCGCTCGACTCCTTCCCTCAGACCGTACCTAACGAGCGATCCGCGGCCAGCACCCCACCGTTCGGGGCGCTGATCGATTGACGTTAGGCACCGGGCAGGTTGTAGAAAATTGCTCGCGCACGATCTGGCCCTCTCTTACGGTGGATAGCGCCATCTCTTCGAACTTCTTCGCTCGCCCGTGGGCCTGAAGGTGGTGTCAATTCAGCGTGCACGGCGAACTGATTTTCGCCAACGAAGGGTCCACCTGCTCTGGTCGCGTGGACCTCGTTCATCTCCAGCCATAGCTCGTTCTTCATACAGTTGGCTGATCGCCTCGAGGTTATGTCCTGCGCGACAGAGCGATATCAGTGCTGCGCAATGGCGGCCGTGGTTTGCGTGGCTGTGGCTGTCATGATGAGTCCAAGTTGAGCGTCCGTTCAGCATAACAGACACAGAGGTGCATAGTTTCATGAACTCGCAAACTCCCTTTGGGAACGCCGCGGCGCGGTCCGTGTGACTAACCTCGCGCTACCACACCGGGAACTGCCGTGTTCACCAGACTCATTGCCTCCCTAGCATGCGCGATCTCCGTTGCCGCGCAGGAGCCCACGCGTATCGCGCTGGCGGCTCGCACAGGGACTGTCCCACACGGGTTTACCAACGTGACCAGCGTGCGTGAGCTGGCAGACGGCCGTGTGCTGCTCATCGACGCGCGGGAGCGGACGGTTTTTGTCGCTGACTTTGCAACCAAGTCGGTTACCGCGGTCGGACGCCAAGGCCAGGGGCCGCTGGAGTATTCGCGTCCGTTGCACCTCGTCCCTCTGCCTAACGGGAGAACGCTCGTTCAGGACCCCGGCAATGCCCGCTTCCTCGAAGTGGGTAGCGATGCCGCGATACGTGGCGTATGGAGCGCGGTAGGTGAAACCAATGCATCCATCACGCTGCCGCCGCGCAGCATTGCGATGGACGCCTGGCGTAGCGACCTATTCGGAAGACTGTATTACGAGCCGTATCCAAGAACAGCGGGAGCGGTGACCCGAGCGGCTGTCGTTAGGCTCGACGTTCGCCAGAGAATCGTTGACACGGCCGCCACTTACACGCTGCGGAATCGAACAGGCGCGTACGAGGTCTCGTCCCCGCGCGCCAACGAGCTCGTGGTCCAGGAGCACGTGTGGACTCCGCGCTCGCAGTGGCTCGTCGCTCCCGACGGCCGTATCGCGCTCGCGGAACCCGATCCCTATCGAGTACTGTGGCTTAGCGACGCCAAACGGGTGGAAGGTGCGCCTGTGCAATTCACGCCAGTGCGCGTTACGGAGCGAGACCGCGAAGAGTACCTCGAGGCGCGCGGGCGGCCAGCTGGGGGCGGCCCCGCGGGGACGGCGCGCAACCCCGTCAAACGCGCAGGAGAGCCGATCTTTCCGGCGACGATGCCCCCATTCGTCGGCCGCGAAGCGTTGCAGCTCGCGCCGGACGGTCGCTTGTGGATTGCGCGGTCCAAAAATGCCACGAACCCGATCCAGGCCTATCACGTGTTCGACGCTGGCGGCCGCCTAACGGGGACCGTCGAGCTGCCACCGGACCGCCGAATCGTGGGGTTCGGCGCTCGCGCTATGTTCGTGATCCATCGGGACGCTGACGACCTCGAGTACCTGGAGCGGTACCGCTGGTAACCGTCGTAGCGCGGGCGTGTGGCTCGACCCCGCGTGAGACTGTACAATTGCTGGGATTCAACCGCGCGGGAGCGGCTATGCGCAGCGTCGAAAGAATCGGGTATGGTCGTTGGACTCTGGCGATCGCGGGCTGTGCGCTGCTCGCACAGAAC
>DATFBW010000090.1:0-4950 GCA_035253645.1 Gemmatimonadaceae bacterium
CCGACTTCGCGAAGCCGTTCATCGCGGTGTGTAACTCGTACGTGGACATCATCCCTGGTCACGTCCACCTGCAAGAGTTAGGTCGCGTGGCCAAGGAAGCGGTGCGCGAGGCCGGCGGCATCCCGTTCGAGTTCAATACGATCGGTGTGGACGATGGGATCGTAATGGGGCATGACGGCATGCACTTCTCGCTTCCGTCGCGAGAGTTGATTGCCGATTCCGTCGAGACGATGGCTCGTGCGCACTGCTTCGATGGGATGATCTGCATTCCGAACTGTGACAAGATCGTCCCCGGGATGCTGATGGGCGCGGCGCGCGTGAACATCCCCACGGTCTTCGTCTCTGGCGGACCAATGAGCGCCGGTGTAGACCGCGCTGGGAAGAAGATCGATCTCATCTCGGTCTTCGAAGGCGTTGGTGCGCGTGCGGCAGGAACCATTGACGACGCTCGCCTCGAAGACCTCGAGACGAATGGCTGTCCCACGTGTGGAAGTTGCAGCGGCATGTTCACGGCGAATTCGATGAACTGCCTCTGCGAGGCGCTCGGAATCGCGCTGCCGGGCAACGGCACCGTAGTCGCCACTTCGCCAGAGCGGCTCGCGTTGGTGCGACGCGCGGCGCGTGAAATCGTGCGACTCGTGCACGAGGGGGTCCGGTTTGGCGATATCGTCACCGCTGCCGCGCTCGACAATGCGATCGCGCTCGACGTCGCGATGGGTGGCTCCACAAACACCGTGTTGCACCTGCTGGCGCTGGCGCGCGAGACAGAGTTGGACTACCCGCTGCGCCGCTTCAACGAGGTCGCGGAACGTGTTCCACATCTCGCGAAGATCTCCCCGGCGTGGGACGGCGATCGCCAGTGGCACGTGCAAGATGTGCATGACGCGGGGGGCGTCCCAGCGATCCTCGCCGAGCTGGCTACGCAGCCTGGCTTGCTCGACCTCAGCGCACGGACTGTAACAGGCGCCACGTTAGGCGAGAACCTCGCCGGCGTTGTGAACGGCAACGAAGCCTGCATCCGCCCCCTCGACCAACCACACGCAACGCGTGGCGCGCTCGCTGTGCTGTTCGGCAACCTCGCTCCGGAAGGCGCTGTCGTCAAAGTCGGTGCTGTGGACCAACATCAGATGACCTTTCGAGGCCCCGCGCGCGTCTTCGAGAATGAGGAGGAGGCCACGCGCGCTGCGATGTCGCACGGTATCCCAGAGGGTTCAGTCGTCGTGGTGCGTCATGAAGGGCCCCGCGGTGGGCCAGGCATGCGCGAGATGCTGGCGCTGACGAGTCTGCTCAAGGGGATGCCGTTAGGCGACCGCGTGGCGCTCATCACCGACGGGCGATTCTCCGGCGGAACGCGCGGACTCTGCATCGGACACGTATCCCCCGAGGCCGCTGAGGGGGGACCGATCGGGCTGCTGCGCGACGGCGATCAGGTGCACATCGATCTCGCGGCGCGGTGCCTAACGGTGGACCTGAGCGACGCGGAGCTGCTGTCACGGCGCCGTGCGTTTCGCGCCCCGGCGCCGAAGTTCGACCGCGGCTGGCTGGCTCGTTATGCACGCCTCGTCACGAATGCGAGTAACGGCGCGGTGCTCCAGGCATGACCATGGCCACTACCGAGCACTCGACGGGTCAGCGCTCCGGCGCGCAGATCATGTGCGAGGCGCTCATCCGCGAGGGCGCCGCGGTGATATTCGGCATCCCCGGCGGCGCCATCATGCCGTTCTACCATGCGATGCACGAATACCGCGACGGCTTGCGTCACGTGCTCTGCCGGCATGAACAAGGGGCCGGCCACGCGGCGGAAGGGTATGCGCGCGCCAGCGGCCGAGTTGGCGTCTGCGTGGGGACCAGTGGGCCGGGGGCAACCAACCTCGTCACGCCGATCGCAAACGCGTGGATGGACAGCACACCGCTCGTCGCGATAACGGGCCAGGTTTCCAGCGCTGTGTTAGGCACCGACGCGTTTCAGGAAACCGACATTACCGGCATCACCATTCCGATCACGAAGCACAGCTACCTCGTCACCGATGTGAACGAGCTGCCACGTGTTTTTCGTGAGGCGTTCCATATCGCGTCGACTGGCCGTCAGGGCCCTGTCCTCATTGACGTAACGAAGGATGCGCAACAGGCACGCACGGTTCCTGATTGGGACGTGTCGCTGCACCTTCCCGGCTACGATCCACAGTACGGCGCCGAGCTCGAGCCGCTCACTCGTGCGGTGCGGTTGCTTGCCCACGCGCGCAAGCCACTCGTTATGGCGGGAAATGGCGTAATCCAATCGGGGGCTACTGCCGAGCTACGCGAGTTTGCCGAGCGCACTGGCTTCCCTGTTATCACGACGCTCCATGGGCTCGGCGCGTTTCCCGAGGACCACGCGCTATCGATCGGCATGCCGGGAATGCACGGCTGGGTTCACGTCAACCGCGCGCTGCAGGAATGCGATGTTCTCTTCAACATCGGCGGCCGGTTCGACGACCGCGTCACGGGCAAGGCGTCGACGTTTGCGCCACGGGCGCAGGTGATTCACGTCGACATCGACCCATCCGAAATCGGAAAGGTCGTGCGCGCCGATGTCGGGGTCGTCGGCGACGCGCGCCTCGTACTGCGGGCCGTTCTCGATGTGATGCCGCCGCGCGATGCGAGCGACTGGCTGGCTCATATCCGCGAGATGCAGGCGATCCACCAGCATCGTCAGGCGTACGTCCGCCGTCCCGAGACCGCGCAGCTCATGCCGCACGACGTGTACGCCGTGCTCAATCGAGTGCTGAACGAACGAGGGAGCTACCGAGTGGTGACCGATGTGGGTCAACACCAGATGTGGGCCGCGCAGCTCATCGACTGGCGGTGCCCGCGCACGCACCTAACGAGCGGTGGAGCTGGCACGATGGGGTTCGCCGTTCCTGCCGCGTTGGGTGCCGCTATAGCCTGTCCCGACGAGACCATCTGGGTCGTGGTGGGGGACGGCGGCTTCCAGATGACCAATCAGGAGCTGGCGACCATTTGCCAGGAGCATCTGCGCAACATCAAGATCGCCATCATCAACAACGGCTACCTGGGAATGGTTAGGCAATGGCAGCAGCTTTTTGAAAACAGGCGTTACAGCGGAACGCCGCTCTCGGGTCCGAACTTCGCCCGCCTCGCCGAAGCGTATGGTGTCCGCGGCCTAACGGTGACGCGCACGAGTGACGTCGAACACGCCGTAATGGATGCATGGGCGCACGATGGGCCCGTGTTGATCGACTTTCAGGTTGAACGCGAAGTGAACGTTTTCCCGATGGTGCCGCAGGGAAGGAGCATCGGCGAAATGATCACCTCGGAGGCAGAGGCATGAACATGCACCACTCGATGAGGCCATAAGTGCAGCACACTCTGATCGCACTGTTGCAGGATCGCCCCGGCGTGCTGAACCGCGCCGTGAGTCTCTTCCGGCGCCGCGGATTCAACATCGCGAGCCTCGCTGTTGGGCACAGCGAGGTCCCCGGCGTGAGCCGAATGACACTCGTTGTCGATCGCGAGCATGTGGAGCAGGTGGTCAAACAACTCGATCGGCTAATCGAAGTCCTCGCCGTTCATGACATCACGAACGACAGCGTCGTGGAGCAGGAGGCCTGCCTCGTGAAGGTGACGGCTGCGAGCGGCCTCGCCGAGCTGGTGAGCATCGCGCGGGAGTTTGATGCGCGGATCGTGGACGTCACTGCGGCCGTCATGATCCTTGTCTTGATGGACGCGCCCGACCGCGTCGGCGCCTTTGTCCAGCGACTAGGCCCTTTCGGGGTCCTGGAACTAACCCGGTCGGGGCGTATCGCCATGGCGCGCGGTGCCGCGCTAGCGGAGGTCGTCAGGCGTAACCCCAGACGTGAGAGCGCTCATCGCGCCGGCGAGCTCGCGCCGAGCCACCCATATCAGTGGCAGGCCGACGGCGCATCCGATACTGAGGCTGCCTAACGATGACGGCTACCGGGAGATCGACCCGCCTTTTCTACGATGCAGATGCCGACCTCACGCTGCTGCGTGACCGGCCCATCGCCGTTATCGGCTTCGGCAGCCAGGGACACGCCCACGCGTTGAACCTGAAGGAGAGTGGTCTCGATGTGCGTGTCGGGCTCTACGAGGGCTCGAAGAGCCGCCAACGGGCAGCGGCAGACGGGCTTCGGGTCGTAAACGTGGCCGATGCTGCCCGCGAGGCACAGATCATCGTGCTGCTCGCACCGGACACGGCCCAGCGCGCGCTGTATGAGCGCAGCGTGCGCGAGCAGCTGAGCGCAGGTAAGACGCTCATATTCGCGCACGGTTTCAACCTGCACTACGGACAGATCGCGCCACCGCCTAACGTGGACGTCAGCATGGTGGCGCCGAAGGCGCCCGGCCATCGCGTGCGTGAAGTGTTCGCGCAGGGCGCCGGCGTCCCGGCGCTCGTTGCCGTTCACCACGACGCATCCGGTCATGCCCTCGCCGACGCACTCGCATATGCCAAGGCGCTTGGCTGCACTCGTGCCGGCGTGCTCGAAACGACATTTGCTGAAGAAACGGAGACCGACCTCTTCGGCGAACAGGCCGTGTTGTGCGGCGGAGTGTCCGCGCTGGTCAAGGCCGGCTTCGACACGCTCGTGGAAGCAGGGTACCAGCCGGAGCTCGCCTACTTCGAGTGCATGCACGAGCTCAAACTCATCGTCGACCTGATGTATCAAGGCGGCTTGAACTACATGCGCTACTCGGTTTCCGACACGGCCGAATTCGGCGACTACGTCGCAGGGCCACAAGTCGTCACCGACGAAACGCGCGCGGTCATGCGGCGCCTGCTCGATCGCATCCAGGATGGGAGTTTCGCGCGCGCGTGGATCGATGAGAACGCGGCAGGACGACCGAACTTCTACAGCGCGCGCGCGCGGGACGTGGATCATCCGATTGAGCGTGTGGGACGAGAGCTTCGCCGGATGATGCCGTTCGTGC
>DATFBW010000091.1:0-12309 GCA_035253645.1 Gemmatimonadaceae bacterium
TCGGAGGGCGTGGCGCGCGAACTCGGCGCTGAACCGCTGGCTCGTATCGTGGCAACCACGAATGCCGGCGTCGAGCCGCGCTTTATGGGGATGGGCCCCTGTCCAGCGACGACGAAAGCGCTGGCTAAGGCTGGTCTCAAACTCGACGACATCGGTGTCATAGAGTTGAACGAGGCGTTCGCCGCTCAGGTCCTGGCCTGCACGCGCGAGCTGGGACTCGCCGATGACGATCCCCGCGTGAATCCCAATGGCGGGGCGATCGCGCTGGGCCACCCGTTAGGTATGTCCGGGGCACGCCTCGCGCTCACCGCTGCGCTCGAGCTGCGGCAGCGCAAGGCGCGCTACGCGCTCTGCACGATGTGCGTCGGCGTCGGACAAGGCGTCGCGATGATTTTGGAGCGGACCTAACGCACGTTAGGGGCAATTTTTTCGTGGCTGTGTTCGTGCTCCGCGTGCCAGTCCCAGCGCGGCAACGGGTGATGCGTGCGCCAGATGTACATCCCCATGGTCCATGCCGCGATCACGTTCGCGATGCCGAACTGCCACCAGGCGATCACACCAAAGAGCGGTGACCGCACCAGCAGCGCGGTGAGCGTAAAGATCCCGAGCTCCAGCGCGACAAGCAGCAGAACGACGCCGGTGAGCTGCGAGGGCTTCCGCTCTGCGGCGTTCGTCGCGTACGTGGCAGCGACGCCGATGGCGATGAAGAGGGCGTAATGGACGACCGTGTACATCGCGATATTGGCTACCAGACTACGCCCCCCGAAGGCGCTACCGGTAACGTCGAAAAGCGCGGCGCCGAGCACAGTCGGGGTAAAGAAAGGCCGGCCGGCGAACGCGTCGATGGCGAGGAACCACACCGCGATCGTGGTAGCGCCGATCAATCCTGCGAGAACACCTTCGCGTAACGGGTGGCGGCTGAGCATAGGTCTCGCCTCGCGTGAAGAATTTTCGCGCGCCCGTCGCCGCCACGTTCACGGCGACGAAGCGCCGTGCGGATGTCGCTAGTTTTCTGCGCGCGAGCCGAGTCTGCAAGCGACCCCGGCCGCAATCATTTTCTCAATTCCGCAATGCGACTCAAAAACTTTGCGCTTGGCGAATGGCGGGAAGGCGCCGGGACGGGTACGACCTTGTACCACGCGGTTACGGGTGCAGAGGTGGCCGTCGCGTCTTCCGAAGGAATCGATTTTGGCCGAATGGTGGAATACGCGCGCACCGTCGGCGGGCCGAACCTGCGCCGCCTAACGTTCCATGAGCGCGCCCGCATGCTCAAGGCGATGGCGCAATACCTGAACGAGCGCAAGGACGCCTTTTACGAGCTGTCCGCCGCCACGGGCGCGACCAAATCGGACTCCTGGATCGACATCGACGGGGGGATCGGCACGTTCTTCGTCTATGCATCAAAGGGGCGGCGCGACTTTCCTAACGAGACGTTTTATGTGGATGGTCCGACGGAAGCCCTGTCCAAGGGTGGAACGTTCGTCGGGCGTCACATCTGCGTGCCGCTGGAAGGCGTGGCGATCCACATAAACGCGTTCAACTTCCCGACGTGGGGGATGATGGAGAAGCTGGCGCCGACGCTTCTGGCCGGAGTGCCCGCGATCGTCAAGCCGGCGACCCTAACGAGCTATCTGACCGAACGCGTTTTCCGCGCGATGATCGAGTCCGGAATCTTTCCCGCCGGCGCGATTCAGTTGATCTGTGGAAGTGCGGGAGATCTCCTCAGTCACCTCGGAGGCCAGGACGCCGTCGCATTTACCGGCTCCGCTGCGACCGGAAAAATGCTGCGCGAGACACCGAGCGTCGTGGCGAATAACGTCCGATTCAACATGGAGGCGGATTCGCTCAATTACTCCATTCTGGGTCCAGACTCCGGGCCCGGTAGCGACGAGTTCGAGCTCTTCGTGAAAGAAGTCGCGCGCGAGATGACGGCGAAGGCAGGGCAGAAGTGCACCGCCATCCGCCGCACCATCGTCCCTGACGTGATGATGGATGATGTCTTGACGGCGCTGCGAAAGCGCCTGGGCGAAGTCAAAGTCGGCGATCCTGCGGTGGAAGGCGTGCGCATGGGACCACTCGCCGCGCGGGCCCAGGTGCATGAGGTTGGAAGGAGTCTCGATGCCTTACGAGCAGGTGCAGAAATCGCGTTCGGCGGCGACGGTGTGCAACCCGTGGGTGCCGACCCGGAGAAGGGCGCGTTCTTTCCCATCACCTTGCTCGCCAGCAACGATCCCTTCACGAAACACGAGCCGCACGATATCGAAGCGTTCGGGCCGGTGAACACTGTGATGCCCTATCGCACGATCGCCGATGCCATCGCGCTCGCCAAGCTGGGGAAGGGGAGCCTGTGCGGATCGTTGTTTACGGCGGACAACCGCGTCGCGCGCGAAATCGTGTTAGGCACGGCACCGTATCACGGACGCTTGATGGTCATGAACCGCCATGCAGCGAAGGAGTCGACGGGTCACGGCTCGCCGCTCCCACACCTGGTACACGGTGGGCCGGGACGCGCCGGCGGTGGTGAGGAGATGGGCGGCGTCCGCGGCGTCTTACACTACATGCAGCGGACTGCCATACAGGGCACACCGACTGCCTTGACGAGCATAACGAGTGAATATCACACAGGATCGACGCCCAAACACGATCGCGTGCACCCGTTCCGAAAAAGTTTCGACGAGCTCGAGATTGGCGAGACGCTCATCACGCATCGCCGCACGGTGACCGAAGCGGATATCGTCAATTTTGCGGCCATCTCCGGAGATCACTTCTACGCGCACACGGATGAACTCGCCGCCAAGGATTCGATCTTTGGCAAGCGCGTGGCGCACGGATATTTCGTCCTCTCAGCCGCGGCGGGCCTGTTCGTCGATCCCGCCCCGGGTCCTGTGTTGGCGAACTACGGACTCGAGAACCTGCGCTTCACGAAGCCAGTGTATGCCGGCGATACAATCCAGGTACGACTCACGTGCAAGCAGAAGACCGCGAAAGAGACGCCACCGGACGGAGTGCCACAGGGCGTCGTCGCGTGGGACGTCGAAGTGACAAATCAGATCGGCGAGACCGTGGCGGTCTACACAATCCTGACTCTCGTTAGGCGCGAGGCGGCGGCACAGACGGCGTAGTGGAGAGCGGGTTCACCCACGACTCACCCGAGAGCAGGTAGGACAACCGCGCGTCATACGTATGGTGCGCGCGTACGAACGCTTCCCCCGCGCTGCGTATCCGCTGACGGTCGGCTGGAGCCGCCATGAGACGTTCGACACGCGCCACGCAATCGTCGAGGTCGCGGTACCAGACGCAATGCTCGCCGTCGATCAGCATCTGGTCGAGGCCCGCCGCCCAGGGGCCGAGGTACAGGCCGCCCGCGAGCACCACCATCCACATGCGATCGGACGCATACACAGTCGCACCGCTGGCGCGCTCGGGCAGGATGCCTAACGCGAATTCGGAGCTGGAACATGCCGCGGCGAAATCGGAGCCGGCCACCTCGCCGCCATTCCACTGCAGCTCGTCGCGCCAGGCGTCCCAGCCCGGACCGTAGACGCGCGTCGGCACTCTCGCTGACAACGCCCGCAAAAACTCGGCGCGCTGAGGGTCGTAGCCGCTACCGATAAACGATATGGTCGCTGCGAATTGTGGGTCCGGAGCAACCGGCTGGATCTCGCTCGCCGCCGCCGCGGGAAGGAAGCGCGCGTTCAGGCCGTGCGCACGCCATTCCTCCACGAAGCCAGTCACGAAGAACGTGCGCGCTACCTCTCCTACCGCCGCGATATGCGCGATCTCCGGATTCTGCAGGTCGTTGTACCATTGGGGATCATGATACCACATCGCGTTAGGCAGGTTTCCCAACAGCTCGACCACGGTGCTCACGTCGAGGCGGCGGCACTTTGAAAGAAAAACGAAATCAGGCTTGAACTTCCGCGCCACGCGCAGTGCGCGTCCCTGCGTGAGTCGGCGCCCGATCCAGCGCGCTGACCGGCGGTCGTCGAACAGGAGTGTGGTGTGACCCGCACGCTCGAGCGCGCGCTGTACCGCGCGCTCCATCCGCCACGGATTGTCCACGCCGATTATCAAAACACGCACGCAGTTCCCTCGTTGCTTGTAGATTCTGTTCGAGCTCTCAGACCTCAGACCTCAGACCTCAGACCTCAGACCTCGGACCTCAGACCTCATGCCTAAACTGGCATCCCGTCTCACGTCGTTCCCCGACTATCCGTTAGCGCATGTCCCCGCAAAGAAGCGCGCGTTGCTGGCGCGTGGAGTCGACGTCATCGACTTGGGCGCCGGAGACGCTGACCTTGCCCCGCCGCCCGCCGCGGTGGCCGCGCTCAAACAGGCCGCCGATAATCCGGCGATGGGACGCTATGGGTTTGGCATCGGCCACGTCCCATTTCGTGAGGCCATCGCAGGTTGGATGCGCACGCGCTTTGGCACCGAGTTCGATCCGATAAGCGAAGTCGTCCCCCTGATTGGATCCAAAGAAGGTATCGCGCACATCGCCTTCGGCTATCTGGGAGCCGGTGACGTGGCCATCGTGCCGGAACCTGCCTATCAAGCGTATGTCGGCGGAACACTGCTCGCCGGCGCCACGCCGTACATCTATGCCCTGCGCCCGCGCACCAACTTTCTCGTCGACCTCGACGAGATCCCGCCGGAGACGTTAGCGCGCACGAAGGTGCTGTACCTCAATTACCCCAATAATCCGACGTCCGCCATCGCGCCGAAAGATTATCTCGCCCGCGTCGTTAGGCTCTGTCGCGAGCGCGACATCCTCCTGGTATACGACAACGCGTACTCCGAATTCGGCTTCGATGGGTATGTGCCGCCGAGCATCTTCGAGTTTGACGGAGCGCGCGACGTGGCGATCGAGTTTCACTCGCTCTCGAAGACGTACAACATGACTGGGTGGCGCTGCGGATGGGCCGTGGCCAACAAGGAAATCTGCGCCGTGCTCGCGAAGGTCAAAACATTCGTCGACACTGGGACCTACATGGGGATTCAAGCGGCCGGTGTCGCGGCGATCGCGAGCTGGAAGGACTTCGTCCCCGGCAACATGGCGATCTTCGATGAGCGCCGACTCGCAGCGAGTGAAGCTTTTCGCAACGGCGGGTTTTCGTGCGATACACCCAAATCGACCATGTATCTCTGGGTGGCTCTGCCCGAAGGAGTTCCCAGCCGGCCATTTGCCGATCGATTGATGGAGGAGGAAGGCGTGATCGTGTTGCCCGGCGCGGCCTTTGGCGACGGCGGCGAAGGATTTTTCCGCGTTTCATTCATCGCGGCGCCGGATCGTCTGCGCGAAGCGGCGCAACGCGCGAGCCGCGTCCTGGCGTCGTTCGGCGCCGAGGTGTAGCCACCTTGCTCCGCGCTCCTCGCTCCACGCTCCTCGTTCCAGTATTCCTGACGCTCCTCCCGTCGGGGCTAGTGTCGCAGCAACGTGTACGCGCAAGAGCGTTAGGCATCGCTCCTGGAGTGTTTGCTCCCGGCACGCATAACGCGATTACGGATGTCGCCGGTGTGCGCGTGGGTCACGCGACGGTGATCGCTGGTGATTCCGTGCGCACGGGCGTCACTGCCATCCTCGCGCACGAGCAGAACGCGTACTTCGAGCGCGTCCCTGCCGCGCTGCACGTCGGCAACGCATTCGGCAAGCTGGTCGGCACGACGCAGGTGCGTGAATTGGGAGAGCTGGAGACGCCCATTCTGCTCACATGCACGTTGTGCGTCTGGAAGGCGGCAGACGCGATGGTCGAATGGATGCTCGAGCGTCCTGAGATGCGCGAGGTGCGCTCGCTCAATCCGGTCGTCGGTGAAACAAACGACGGTGGATTGAATGCCATCCGCTCACGCCCGATCACACCGGCGCATGTTAGGCAGGCGCTGGACGGCGCGACAAGTGGTCCGGTTGCCGAAGGCGCGGTTGGCGCCGGGGCAGGAACAAACGCCTTTGGCTGGAAGGGTGGGATTGGCACATCGTCGCGGCTCCTGTCCGCTGCGTTAGGCGGCTATACGGTCGGCGTGCTGGTGCAGTCCAATTACGGCGGGGTTTTGCAAATCGCGGGCGCTCCCGTCGGCAAGGAGCTCGGTCGTTATGCGTTTCAAAACGCGCCCCGGCGGGACGGCAATGACGACGCCGGCGACGGATCGATCATGATCGTCGTTGCGACGGACGCGCCGCTCTCGCCCCTCAACCTCGAACGCTTGGCGGCGCGCGCCATCATGGGCCTGGCGCGGACAGGATCTTCTGCGTCGAACGGCAGCGGCGACTACGTCCTCGCCTTTTCGACGGCGCCCAGTGTGCGCCGCCGCCTGACGAGACCTGGTGAGCCTCCCCAGCGATCGCGTACGATCGATGATCTCGGCAATGATGCAATGTCACCGCTCTTTCAGGCCGTCATCGAAGCCACGGAGGAAGCGATCTACAACTCGATGTTCATGGCAGAAACGGTGACGAGCGGCGGACGCACGGTCGAGGCGATCCCCCTCGACCGTGTGCGTGAAATCCTCGTCAAGTACAATGTGATCCAGCGCACACCGTAACGCGCGAACCGGATTATCGTCCCGAGGGTACTAGGGCTCACACCTTCGGTGGATCTGTCCATGAAACGGTTTCTTCTGCTCGGCTGTGTCGTGGGATCGCTTGCAGTGAGCGACGTTGCGAGCGCGCAGGCCGGGATTTCGTTAGGTGCCGCTGTCGGGTCCACGTATCGCGACAGCAAACTGCAAATCAACGACGACCGTCATGGTCTGTTGTATCTCCGGTTAGGTTTGCCGCTCCTCCCATACGGTGCGCGCGCGGACCTGCTCGTCCTGGATGAGCCGAACGCCGATTACGACGTGGCTGCGATCGCGAGCGTGGTCGCTTCGCTCAATGCGCCGCTCGTGCAACCGTACGTGTTGCTTGGCTATGGGCGCTACGGGCTACGAACGACCGACTTGGATGGCGTCAGCTACGGGGCGGGACTTCGAATCGGAGGCAAACGCGGGTTATTCATCGAAGGCCGCCGGCACGAGGCGATCGACCGTGATCTGATCTCGATCGGTCTCGCGTTCTAGGAGACCTCTCGGCGGCGCGACCTCGCGCGTAGGTTAATGGCGCAGCTCCTGATCCGAGCTGCGCCATTTTGCGTTCATGCACTGCCTAACGCCATGCGATCCTCGCCCCTCGCTCCCCGCTCCCCGCTCCTGCTCCTTGGCGCGTGCGCGATCGCAGCTGCTGCGCGCGCAGGTGCGCAGCCGACAATCGCCGACCGCTACCGCGACGCTGCACAACGTCTCATCCAGGCGGCGACCGCTGATTCTGCCGCGTGGCAGCGCATCGCGGAACTGACAGAGCGCTTTGGGCCGCGATTCAGCGGCACACCGAACCTCGAGCGCGCCATCGACTGGGTCATGGCGAAGATGAAAGAAGACGGTCTGCAGAATGTGCGCGGTGAGCCTGTGATGGTGCCGCGCTGGGTGCGCGGCGCAGAATCGGCCGAACTATTAGAGCCGCGTCGTCAGGCGCTGCCGATGCTCGGACTCGGCGGCAGCATCGCAACTCCGGCCGGCGGCATCACGGCAGATGTCCTGGTTGTCACGAGCTGGTTCGATCTGATGGGCGAGGCAGCGCGCGGAAAGATCGTCCTGTTCAATGTGCCGTTCACGAACTACGGCGCCACGGTGGCGTACCGGACGGGCGGCGCCATCGAGGCCGCGAAAGCAGGTGCCGTTGCTTCGCTGATCCGGTCTGTCGGTCCCTATTCGATGCGCACGCCGCACACGGGCGGCATGCGCTATGACTCGACGGTTCGCAAGATCCCGCACGCCGCAATCACGAGCGAAGACGCCGACATGCTCGCCCGGATGCAGGCGCGCGGCGAGCGTATTCGCGTTAGGCTCACGATGTCGGCGGAGACGCTCCCCGATGTCCAATCACGCAACGTGATCGGTGAGATCGTGGGTCGCGAGCGCCCGAATGAGGTGGTCGTGATGGGGGGCCACATCGATTCCTGGGACGTCGGCCGAGGGGCGATGGACGATGCCGGCGGTGTCGTTGTCGCGTGGGAAGCCGTGCGCTTGATGCACAAGCTGGGGATGCGCCCGCGGCGCACGATCCGCGTGGTCGGCTGGACCAACGAGGAGAATGGGCTGCGTGGCGCGAATGCCTATCGCGATACGCATCGTGCGGAGATCGACCGGCACGTTGCCGCGATCGAATCAGATGCGGGTGTATTCAAGCCCACCGGGTTCGGGTTTACAGGTTCGGACGCGGGCTTTGCGCTGGTGAGCCAGATCGGGACTTTGCTGCAGCGCATCGGCGCGGGATCGATATACCGCGGTGGGGGTGGTGCCGACATCGGTCCGATCATGCAGCTCGGAGTTCCGGGTCTGGGGCTTACGGTCGACGGCACTCGCTATTTCTGGTATCATCACACCGAAGCCGACACGGTCGACAAGCTCGACCCGCGCGATGTGGCGCTGTGCGTAGCGACGATGGCCGTTATGGCGTACGTTCTCGCTGACATGGAAGAGACGTTAGGCCGAAATCCGAGTCCATAGTCGTTAGCCCTTAGCTCTTAGCGCGCGCTCCTCGCTCCCAGCTCCTCGATCCCGCACGTGGCCAAACAGGATCTCATCGAGCTCGAAGGCCGAGTGTCCGAGGTGTTGCCTAACGCGACATTTCGCGTGAAGGTGACCGGAGGGCACGACGTGCTGTCGACGCTGGGCGGCAAGATGCGCCAACATCGTATCCGCGTGCTGGCAGGGGATTATGTGACCGTCGAGGTCTCGCCGTACGACCTCTCACGCGGTCGCATCACCATCCGGCATCACAAGCGGCCGAGCTGAGCCCACTCTCCGTCGTCATCCCCGAGCCGGTGCCGCGTGTGCGGCGCCCTATCCTTAATTCGTTAGGCGCGCTGGGTCTCCGGCTCCTCGGCTGGCGCGTCACGGGCGCCTTTCCAGATCGCTCCAAGTTTGTGATCATCGTGGCGCCCCATACATCGAATTGGGATTTCGTCGTCGGATTCCTCGCCTACCTCGCGACGGGCATCGATGCAGCGTGGTTCGGCAAGCACTCGATCTTCCGCTGGCCCTTCGGGCCGATCCTGAGATCCTTCGGCGGGATTCCGATCGAGCGCAGGTCGTCGCACAACGTCGTCGAGCAGTCGATCGCAGAGTTCAACCGTCGCCAGCAATTTGTGCTCGCGCTCGCCCCCGAGGGAACTCGGCGCCGCGTCGCGAGCTGGCGCAGCGGATTCTACTATATCGCGTTAGGCGCCGCCGTCCCGATCGTAACGGTGTCGCTCGATTTCGCGCACCGTGAGCTACTCGTCGGCCCCGCATTCACCCTTACCGGAGATTATGCGGCGGACCTCACGCGGCTGGCGACGAGGTTCTCGGACATCCGAGGCCGCAATCCGGAACTGTACGAGCCGGTGCCGCAGCCTAACGCTTGAGCTCCTTGCGTATGGCGTCTGCGAACCGCTCGGCGTCCTCCCGATCAAAGTCACCCATCGCGGAGCGCCCGTCGCGCTTGAAGGAGTGAAACTTGAGCTTCCGATCGTTGCTGTACTCGAAACGCAGCTCACCATCTTCGTACCGGACATCCTCGATGTCCTTGAGCGGCACCGACAGCTCCAGAGCCATCCCTTTGGCAACGAGACTCGCCGTGGTCCGCTGGACCCAGCGCCCGAACCTGGTATCGGCGCTGTCGTTCGCGAACTCCTTGGCGATCTCACCGTCCACGTGCCTGCGCAAGGAATCCGAAAGCCGCATAACGACCGTTTTTGCGTTGGTTAGAGCGAGAACGACATTCCCGTCACGTGTGGTAATCGCGAGTTGATCGTTCCGCTCAAGAACGGGAGTGGCTCCGCGCTCCGCTGCATTCGATTTTTCGCATCCAGCGATGGCGGCGCACGTGACGCCCAGGACCAGCAGGGCAGGAAAGAGCTTCATGTCAGCACTCCGTAGGCGAGGAGTGGGGAGCGAGGAGCGAGGAGCAATGCGCTAAGAGCTAAGACCTAAGACCTAAGACCTAAGAGCTAAGCCAGAACGACTTACGAGTACGCCGCCCAGCATTAGCATGTTTCGAAATAAGTTTCCTCCACCTCGCCATTCGCTCCCCGCTCCCCGCTCCCCGCTCCCCGCTCGCGTTCCTCGTTCCTCGCCCTTCCACATGCGCACCTTTGCCGCACTAATCGCAGTACTGCCCGTTCTGAGCAGCGCTCAGGCGACGTCCTCCTCTACCTGGTCAGCGGAGGTACCGCGGCAGCCTGCTGTCGCACGCGCCCTCACTTGGCTCGAGCAGAACTTCCCCCGACAGGTCGAGGAGTGGATTCGCATCGCTGAGATGCAAGGGAAGAGCGAGCACGAACAGGAGCGCGGCCGCTACGTCGCAGCGGCGATGCGCCGCGAAGGCCTAACCGTTTCGACAGATTCGATCGGCAATGTGATTGGTGTTCGCAAAGGACGCGGCGGCGGACCGTCGGTGGTCTTTGCCGCCCACCTCGACATCGTCCACCCCCTGGGCACGAACCTCAAAGTTCGCCGCAACGGGGACACGCTTCACGCACCCGGCATCTTCGACAACTCGGCGAGCGTGGCCAACATGCTCGCCGTTATCCGCGCGCTCAACGCCGCGAAAATCGAGACGCGTGGTGATCTCATTTTCATCGGCACGGCGCAGGAAGAGCTGGGCCTCAAGGGGATGGACTATTGGCTGGAGCACAACCCAAAGCCCGGGATCCTGATCGCCATGGATGGAGGACTCGGGCCGATCAACTACGGCGCGTTAGGCATCTATTGGACGAAGTACTATTACCGCGGTGCCGGCTCGCATACCGTCACGTCGGCAGGAAAGCCGCACCCGGCGCGCGCTGCCGCCGCTGCGATTCAGCGCATTTATGAGATTCAGATCCCTGAAGGACGCGGCGGCGCCGTTTACAACATCGGACAGATTCACGGCGGTTCGATCTTCAACGGCATTCCGCAGGAAGTCTGGTTCTCGATGGATCTCCGCTCGGTGAATCCGACCTTGCTGGACTCGCTGGACAACGAGATCGATCAGCGGGCGCGTCAGGCAGCCGAGCGCGAAAAGGTGGAATTCGCGAAGGAGATCGTGCAGAAAAACGGCGCGGGAGGAACAGAAGAGATGCTACGCGATCGCCGGATGCATCCATTGGTTCAAACGGCCGTCGACATCCAATCCTGGCTGCGTGTGCAAACGGGCGGGCGCGATGCCGTGGCTACGGGCTCCACGGATTCCAACGAAGGTGTGATCCGCGGAATTCCGTCGATCTCGATCGGTCGCTCGTATGGGGGGAACCAACACACATTGAGCGAGTGGGCGCACTGGCCGAGCGCGTTGCTTGGCGCCAAGCTCACTCTGCTTTTGTCGGTGACGATGGGGAGGGCAGCGGGGGCGGGTGTAGTCCCCGTTCAATAACGTGGAGCAAGGAGCCAGGAGCAGGGAGCGGGGGGACCTCGCTCCACGCTTCTCGCTCGATGCTGCTCCTCGCTCCTTATGAAAATGGAGTTTCTCGTGAAGCGAATCGCGATTTACACAGCGTCGCTCGCGCTTTTGCTAGGCGTCGAGTTATCAGCGCAAAACCGGCCGCGCAATCCTGTTGCCGAGCGCCTCGTCGTCCAAACGGCGCAATACGACACGACGCTGTACCAGGCGCTCGAGTGGCGCAACATCGGGCCCACCCGCGGTGGCCGCGTGACGACGGTGAGCGGCGTGCCTAACGAGCCGCTCGTCTATTACATGGGTGCGACCGGCGGCGGCGTCTGGAAGACGGAGGACGCTGGCGTGAGCTGGCGCAACATCACCGACGGTTTCTTCAAGACCGGATCTGTGGGATCCATCGCGGTGGCGCCGGATGACCCCAACGTGATTTACGTAGGGATGGGTGAATCGCCCATCCGTGGTGTCGCGTCGTCCCAAGGCGACGGCGTGTACCGCTCGACCGACGCCGGACGTACTTGGACGCACGTCGGACTCGAAAAGACGCGCACGATCTCGCGGGTGCTCGTGCACCCCCGGAATGCGGACATCGCCTGGGTCGGAGCGCAAGGGACGCGTTGGGTGGCGAGCGACGATCGTGGTGTGTACAAGACCTCGGACGGCGGCAAGACGTGGAAGAAGACGCTCACGCTCGGGCCTAACGTGGGCGTAAGCGAGCTGGCGCTGGACATGATCAATCCGCGTATCCTGTACGCCGCGACTTGGGAACATCAACGGCTTCCCTGGCAGGTGAAGAGCGGCGGCCCCGGGAGCGGGATCTGGAAGTCCACGGATGGCGGGGAGACGTGGACGCGCCTGAC
>DATFBW010000092.1:0-3994 GCA_035253645.1 Gemmatimonadaceae bacterium
CCTCCAGCCGCTTGCGCGCCGCGCGGAAGCGCCGGGTGATCGGGAGCGGAAGCTTTTCGAGGAGGTGGCCGAAGGGGATGAAAAACGTCGCGTTGAAGGCGGCGAAGCTCGTCGTCAGCGCGTCGCCTAGCTCTGTGGCCTCACTCTCGACGTCGGCGTCGAACAGCGTTTTGCCGACGATCGTCATTGTCAGCGCCATCATTTCGGCGTGGATATCGAAAATCCGGCCGTCCTCCCAGCGCGCGGCACGCCGTTCGGCGAAGCGGACCATCGTGTCACCGTACGCCCCGATCCGCTGCCTGTGGAAAGCCGGTTGCATGAGCCGCCGTTGGCGCTTGTGCTGCTCGCCTTCGCTCGTGAGCAGGCCGTTGCCTAACAAGAGCCGAGCCTGTTCCAGCGCGCGTCCCTTTTTGAAGTCTTTATTGTGGGTGACGAGGACGTCATGCGCGTGGTCCGGGTGCGTGAGCAGAAAGATGGAGCGGCCGCCCATCTGCAGTCGCGTGACGTCACCGTAGTCGCGCGCGAGCTGTGCCAACGTGCCTAACCGGTCGCGGCTCAGTTTCCACGCGAATTCGCCAGGATAGCGACGCCGAGGACCGGGGGCTAACACCTTAGGTCTGAGGTCTGAGGTCTGAGGCGTCAGAGGATGTATTTCCTGAGATCCTCGTCCTCCAGCACTGCCTTCAACCGCTCTTGCACCAAACCTCGATCCACGACGATCTCACCGTTGCCGCGGTCGGGGAGTTCGTAGAGGACGTCCTCCAACAGCGTCGTCATCACGGTGTGTAGGCGGCGCGCGCCGATGTTCTCCATCTTCTCGTTCGCGCGTCCGGCGATGCGCGCTACTTCCCGCACACCGTCGTCCTTGAACGTGAGCTTGGCGCCATCGGCTTCGACGAGCGCGGCGTACTGCTTCGTTAGGGCGTTTTCCGGCTCAGTCATGATCCTGACGAAGTCCTCTTCTGTCAGAGGCTTGAGCTCGACGCGGATTGGGAATCGTCCCTGAAGCTCCGGAATGAGATCGCTCGGCTTCGAAACGTGAAAGGCGCCCGCGGCGATGAAGAGGACGTGATCCGTCTTCACCAATCCGTACTTCGTCGGAACGTTGGAGCCCTCGACGATCGGCAGCAGGTCGCGCTGCACCCCTTCGCGCGACACGTCAGGCCCCGCGCTCTCACCGCGCGCTCCGGCGATCTTGTCGATCTCGTCGAGGAAGATGATGCCTAACTTCTCGACGCGCTCGAGCGCGTCCGCTGTGACGTCTTCGTGGTCGATGAGCTTGTCGAATTCCTGCTCCAGCAACACTCGGCGCGCTTCGGACACTTTCACCACGCGTCTCTTGCTGCGCTTGGGGAGCATGTCCTTGAGCATGTCGGTGAAGTTTTCCATGCCTTCGGGTGCGCCCTGCGGCGTCAGCATCTCGAACACCTGCGCGGATTGCGTGACTTCGATCTCGACTTCGCGCTGCTCGAGCTGACCGTCCCTGAGTAATTGACGAAGTTTGTCACGCGTTCTCTGGTACCTTTGCTGAGCGGCCTCCGTCTCCGACTCCTGCAGGACGTCGCCGGTTGGAGAGACCACAAAAACATTCTCGCCACTACCAGGGGTTGGAGGTTGGGGGTTAGGGGTTAGCCCACCGCCGCTTTTCGTCCTCGCCTCGTTAGGCGTCGGCAGAAGCAGGTCAAGGATGCGCTCGTCGACGCGCTCGTGCGCCAGGTCGTCCACCTCGCCTTCACGCTCGCTCCGAACCATGTCGATGGCGCTTTCCACGAGGTCGCGTACCATGGATTCCACGTCGCGCCCGACGTAGCCCACCTCGGTGAACTTCGAGGCCTCGACTTTGACGAAGGGTGCACCCGCGAGCTTGGCCAGGCGGCGCGCGATCTCCGTCTTGCCTACGCCGGTGGGTCCAATGAGGATGATGTTGTTAGGCGAGATCTCGTCGCGCAGCCCTTCGGGAGCGCGCTGCCGGCGCCAGCGGTTGCGGAGCGCAATCGCCACCGACTTCTTGGCGTCGCTCTGCCCCACGATATACCGATCCAGCTCGGCGACGATCTGACGGGGAGTCAGATCGGCCAGACGCGCCAGCGCCTGCTGCGTTCTGTTATGCGCCATTACTCGTTAGGCTTCCAGAACCGTGATGTTCGTGTTGGAGTAGACGCAGATCTCACCGGCGATCGTCAGCGCCTTCCGCACGATTTCGGTTGCGCCAAGCTCCGTTTCGTTTAACATCGCGCGTGCCGCGGCCAAGGCGTACTGCCCGCCCGAGCCGATCGCAATGATCCCGTCGTCCGGCTCGATAATTTCGCCGTTGCCAGAGATCACGAACCCATGTTCCGTGTTCGCAACCGCAAGGAGGGCTTCCAGACGGCGCAAGACGCGGTCGCTGCGCCACTCCTTCGCCAGCTCCACTGCCGCGCGCGGCAGGTTATCCGGACTGCGCTTGAGCTTCTCCTCGAACTTGTCGAAGAGCGTAAAAGCATCCGCGGCGGCCCCAGCAAAACCAGCGAGGATCTTGCCGCCAGCAAGCGTGCGAACCTTGTGAGCGTTGGACTTCATCACCGTTTCGCCGACGGTCACCTGCCCGTCGCCGCCTAACGCGAGCTTGCCGTTGCGGCGGACGGCGAGAATGGTTGTGGAGCGTATAATCGGTCTAGTCACTAGGAACGGGGAACGAGGAGCGAGGAGCGAGTTAGGCGCGGGGGTGCGCCTTCTGGTAAACCTGCTTGAGCCGCTCGACGCTCGTGTGCGTGTAGATCTGCGTCGTCGATATCGAAGCGTGGCCAAGGAGCTCCTGGACCGCGCGGAGGTCCGCGCCGGCATCGAGGAGGTGCGTGGCAAACGTATGCCGCAGCGAATGCGTGCTCAATCCGCTGTCTTCGGCGATCTCCTTGAGCCAGCGCGCCATCGCGCGCTGGATCGCCGTCTCACTCATGCGCTTGCCGAGTGAGCTGAGGAAGAACGCGCGTTTGTCGCTGCGGGGGCCGAGGCGACGCGTGAGCTCGTCACGCTTCGCTTCATAGTTGCGCAAGGCGAGCTGCGCGTGATCGCCGATCGGGAGGATGCGCTCTTTGCGACCTTTGCCCCGGACCTTCACCTGTTGCGATACGAGGTCGAGGTCGGAGCCGTCGATGCCGCGAAGCTCCGACAGTCGCATCCCGGTCGAATAGAACAACTCGAGGATCGCGAGGTCACGCACGTCCGTGTAGCGCCCTTCACGCGCCTTGCTCTGCACGAGGTCGAAGAGCGTTGCGGCCTGCGCGTGATCGAGGTAATGCGGCAGATACTTCTCGAGCTTCGGCGTCCCGACCGCGCGCGCGGGGTTCGCCGTGAGGATGTCGTTGCGATGCAGATACCTGAAGAAGGTGCGCACCGCCGAAAGCGCTCGCGCCGAAGAACGCTTGGTCAGACCTTTTCGCGTTAGGTGGCCCAGAAAGGATCGTATGGCAAGACGATCCACCTGAGGCCACGACCAGGAGTCGTTGCCGAAGTAGCGGATGAGAAAGTATGTGAGCTCGCGCAGATCGCGGGCGTACGCTTCGATCGTGTGAGGGGAGACGTCGCGTTCCTTTGCCAGGTGCTTCAGAAAGTCGGCGATGTCCGGATGTGGCACAGACGGACGCTGTTCGCTCATGTCGAAACCCCAGAACCCGCGAGCGCTTCCGCATCGCGCCACGTGGCGAGATCGCCTAACGCGCGATCCGCGAGACGCTCACGCTTGAGGCGCTTGTCGCGCGGCGGATCGGCGAGGTCGTCGACGAGCCCGAAGTTGGCGTTCATCGGCTGAAAGTTCGCCGGGTCGGATTCCCGCAGGTAGCGATACAGCGCGCCGAGCATCGTGGTCGCAGGCGGGAGCGTCGGTTCCTCTCCCGCCATCATGCGCGCCATGTTGATGCCGGCGAGCAGCCCCGTTGCCGCGCTCTCCGTATAACCTTCGACGCCGGTGAGCTGGCCGGCGAACATCGTTAGGTGGTCGTCGCGCAAGGCGAGGTGC
>DATFBW010000093.1:0-20121 GCA_035253645.1 Gemmatimonadaceae bacterium
ATCGTGATGAAGTGCCTCGCGAAATCGGTGGACGAGCGATACCAGACCGGTTATCGACTTGCCGATGCGCTCATCGAGTATCTCGCCGCGGAAGGGAAGGCGGCGAGCGAGGAGCACCGCATGGCGTGGATTGCCCGCCGAAGCCCGAGCTCCGTCGTCACGACCCTGTAGTCTCGGTTAGCTCAGAAAGCGGTCACGAACCTCGGAAGGCGGGATCGGACAGACGTCGAAGCGTCCGAACCAGCGATACCGCCGACGTGCGATCAGGTCATACATCCTGTCGCGCATCGCTCTCGGGACGATGCGGCTCAATGTGGCGATGCGCCAAACGCCCCCGAGCTCGCGCCAAATCCTGAAGATGGCATCCGATCGCAAATAAACGCGCTCGCCGTCGTGGACGACGATGGAATCGACGTCGCGCGTTGCGGGATAGGCCTGCCGTAATTGCTCACCGTGTGTGCTGTCCAGGGCAGCGAAGCGCAGCCTCCCTTGCGGATCGTTCCGAAGGGCCCAGCGGACGAAGCGGTTACACAGGGCGCAGACGCCATCGTAATACACGATCACGCGAGCGAATGTAGCTAGCTTTGGGCCGTGCCGCGGTTCATCGAAGTTGCGCTGCCCGTGAGGTTGTACCGTCCGCTCACGTACGCGATTGAAGGACCGTGGGCGGACGACGTCCGTCTGGGGGCGCGTGTCGTGGTGCCGCTGCGCAAGGGCCGCGCCGTCGGCGTCGTCACCGCGCTGGACGTCGAAGGGAATGGCCGGCACACAATCAGACGCGTGCTGGACCTGCCTAACGAGCCTGCAGCGCTGCCGGAAGGGCTGCTGAAGACGTGCAGGTGGATGGCGCAGTACTACGCCGCGCCGCTCGGGCTCGTCCTGCGGACGGCGTTGCCCACGCTGCTTTCGAGTGCGCAGACCAGTGCGCCCCAGCCGCGCGGCATTCGAGTGGTGAGCATTGCGCGGGAGCTGCCGTCGCTCGCCGAGCGTGACGTCCTGTTCGTGCGTGCTCCGAAGCAGCGCGCGCTGTACGAGCAACTGGAATCGTTAGGCGGCTCCGCGCCCGTGTCGTTGTTGCGAGAGCGCGGACCGTTCAGCGCATCCGCCCTGACGGCCCTCGCCGCGCGCGGATTCGTGAGCGTCGCCGTCCAGGAAGCCGCTGATCCATTTGCGCGCATATCGGTCCCGTGGCCGGCCTTCGAGCCCACGTCTGCCCAGCGCGAAGCGATCGGGCACATCACGAGCGCGGCAGCCGGGAGTGTAACCCTGCTGCACGGGGTCACAGGAAGCGGGAAGACGCTCGTCTATCTGGAGGCTCTCAAGCAAGTCCTGCAGCGCGGCCGGTCGGCGATCGTGCTCGTCCCCGAGATTGCGCTCACCCCGCAGACCGTTGGCCGCTTCCGCGCCGTGTTCGGGGACCAGGTCGCAGTGGTGCACTCCGCGTTAGGCGACCGCGAGCGCATGGTTGCCTGGCGTGCGCTGCGCGCGGGAACCAAACGTATCGCCGTTGGTGCGCGGTCCGCCATCTTCGCCCCGCTCGAAAATGTCGGAGCGATCGTCGTCGATGAAGAACACGAAGCCACGTACAAGCAGGAGGAAACGCCGCGCTATCACGCGCGCGACGTCGCCATTGTGCGGGCGCGCATGGAGGGCGCTGTCGTTGTGTTAGGCAGCGCTACGCCCAGTCTCGAGAGTTGGGCCAATGCGCAGGGCGGACGCTACAAGCTCCTCCGGCTACCCGAGCGTGTCGGTGGAGCTGCCTTGCCTCGCGTGCGCGTCGTCGACCTGAGACGCGACCCGGCCCACGTGCAGCGCGAGACGCCACGCGATCCCTTCCGCTTTGTGATATCCGAACAGCTGGAAACAGCGCTGCGCGATCGCCTAACGCGTAGCGAGCAGAGCCTGCTCCTCCTCAACCGGCGCGGCTATTCCGCGTTCGTGCAGTGCAACACCTGCGGGGATGTCGTCACATGCCCGCGGTGTAGCATTGCGCTCACGTATCATCGGGCGCCGGAGACGCTCGTCTGCCACTACTGCGCGTATCGCACGCCAAGGCGCGATCGGTGCGAACGGTGCGGCAGTCCGACGCTGCGCCGCCGCGGCCTGGGGACCCAGCAACTCGAGGAGCTGATCGGCGACCGCTTTCCTGCGGCGCGCATCGCGCGCATGGACGTCGATACAACAGGCGGACGCTTTGCTCACGCGACGATCCTCGACCGCGTGGGCCGCGGGGACGCAGACATCCTGCTCGGGACGCAGATGATAGCGAAAGGACTGGATTTCCCTAACGTGACGCTCGTTGGCGTCGTGGATGCCGATGTCGGCATCAACCTCCCCGATTTCCGCGCGTCCGAGCGGACGTTCCAGCTCCTCAGCCAGGTGGCGGGACGTGCGGGTCGTGGCCCGAAGGGGGGAGAGGTCATTATTCAGACACGTAACCCAACACATCACGCCGTGCGCTGTGCAGTGGCGCATGATTTCGAAGCGTTCGTGCGTGAAGAGCTGCCGGGGCGCGAATCGCCGGTCTACCCTCCCATGGTCCGCCTAACGCGCATTGTGCTGAGCGCGATTGAAGAGGTGACGGCGGCCGACCTTGCTATCGCTGCTGTGGATTGGTTGCGCCGAGTCATGCAATCCAAACACCTCTCAGGGATCAGCTTTGTGGGGCCAGCACCATGCCCAATCGAGAAGATCAAGCTGCGCTGGCGCTGGCATGTGGTGATCAAGGCGGACGATGCTGGCCAACTCACTCGGCTGCTCACGTACTTTTCGCAGCGATTCCCCGTTCCGTCCAAAGCCGAGGCGCGAGCTTCCATCGATCGTGACCCGGTAACCATGCTGTAGCCGTTTCCGAGAGCCGTCGCTGTGGATCCGCGCATAACGAATCTTATCGAACAAGCGGAAGAGGGGAGCGCAACCGCGTCGAAAGACCTCTTCGTCGCGCTGTACGCCGAGTTGCACCGCCTCGCCGATCTGCAGCTTCGACGTATCGGGCCCGAGCTCTCCCTGGGGACGACTACGCTTTTGCACGAAGCTTACCTCGACCTCGCTGGACGGAGTGGCGTGCAGTTTCCTGATCGTGCGCGGTTCCTGAGTTATGCCGCGCGGGCGATGCGCGGGCTCGTCATCGATTACGCTCGCCGGTCTGCGGCTCAGAAACGCGGCGGTGGCGCATTCGAGATCACGCTGGTCGAGGATCAGCCTCAGACGGCGCCGCAGCAGGCGCAGGAGCTCGAACACCTTTCCGAGGCGCTCGACGTATTGTCCGACGTGGACCCCGCGCTCGCGGCACTAGTCGACCTGCACTTTTTCTGTGGCTACACCTTCGCCGAGATCGCCGGGATGCGCGGGGTCTCCGAGCGGACCATCCAGCGCGATTGGCGCAAGGCGCGGCTTCTTCTGCATCACGCGCTGACCAACGCTGAATAGTCGCCACCGGTCGCGCCGCGGCATACGTGCCAGCCAGCGTACGAGATGCTCTCCGACCGCCCCTAACGCGCCAGGCTGTTCGAACGTATGCCCCGCGCCGGGTACGACTTCGAGTCGAGCCTGCCGCAGCGATCGCAAGGCGACACGGTTCCACTGTAGCGTTGGGTGATCCGCGCCTCCCACCACGAGGAGGACAGGCTGGGCGACATTGTCGAGCGCGGGGCCAGCGAGGTCGACGCGGCCGCCGCGCGCCGCGACGGCCGATACCAGCGCTGGCCGCCCTGCCGCCGCCATGAGTGCTGCTGCCGCGGCCGTGCTCGCGCCTAACAGCACTATTTGCCGCGAGCCCGACACGCGCTCTCGCGCAGCCCACTCACACGCCGCGAGCAGACGCCGCGCGATGCGAGGGATATCGAAGCGAAGCTCACCGAGCTCGAGGTCAGCCGCCGTCTCCTCCTCACTGAGCAAATCGATACGCAGAGTGGCACAGCCGGCGAGGCGGAGCCGACCCGCGAGGTATCGATTGCGATAGCTGTGCCGGCTGCTGCCGCCACCGTGCGCGAGGATCACAAGCGCTGTGTTTTCGTTAGGCGCTGGCTCGGGGACACCGAGATCTCCCGGCAGAGCGCAGTCATCGCCGGGGATGATGACCGCACGCTCGTCCCCGATCTCGGTGCGCGCGGTCGGGAGAGGTATGACGTCGTTCTCGCGCCCGAGCAGGTGCAGCACCTCGCCATCGCTGACGGGCTGGTAGTCGTCGTACCAGTCGGAGACGGTGCCTAACGTTTGCGGCGTCGTTACGGCAACAAGCTCATCCACTTCCTGCCGGAGGTCAGCGGCGCTTCGTGCCGCTGCCACGGGCACGGCCGCGACGAGGCGCGCCGGCCGATGCTTCTTGAGGGTATGTGCCGCGGCGCGCAGCGACGCGCCGGTCATGAGCCCGTCATCGACAAGGATAATCGTCAGCTCCCGCAGATCCCGCAGCGGACGCGCGCGTCGATAGAGCCGCACCCGACGCGCCACTTCCGTGCGTTGCCGCGAGGCGATCCGTCTGACAATCCGCCGCGGCACTCCGATGAACCACTGCACCGGATCCAGCACCACGTGGCGCCTGCCCTCCGCAACAGCGCCCAGCGCCACCTCGGCGATCCCAGGAACGCCAAGCTTGCGGGCGACGAAGACCTCGAGCGGTGCGCCCAGCATATCGGCCACCTGACGCGCGACGGCAACACCGCCACGCGCCAAGCCGAGGACGACGACGTCGGGACGCCCAGCATACGCGGCGAGAAGGCTGCCTAACGTGCGGCCGGCCGCGGCGCGATCAGGAAACCGCTCGCTGGTCACATGCGTGACCTGGTGGCAGTCAGTTGAGCGCGATCCTGCCTAACGGCAAGGTCTGACTTGCTGCCTCGAGGGCCGCTTTGGCCAGGGCAGCTTTGTCGGCGTCAGTGCTCGCGGGGCCGGTCGGCGTCGAGCAGGCAGTGAGCGAGGTTGCTCCGAGCAGCGAGATGGCCAGCAAAGCGATGCGTCGCATGGGACCTCCTTCGGGTCGTTTGGCCCTGTGGTGACCATCTCAGAGATCGCAATGACGCCCTGAAACCCGACACTGAGTGGGGTACGGACGCGGGAGCTGTCGGCGAACGCGGGGAGAATCCGATTACCACAAGACGGCATTTGCCGCGCTTCCTGGAGGTCGTGATGCGTCACCGTGGGCCAATCCCCGCTCTCGTCGTTCTTGGGACCATAATCGGCTGCGATTACCAGCCGACCGCGCTCACGGCATCAGGTCCCGACCTTGGGACACCGGCGTTCACCATCGTGGATGCGGCGCATGGCGGGAGCGCGCCGTTCTACTTCCTGCCGCCCATGGTGCCGATGCCGAGCTACAGCGGCACGTTCGACGGCACCCAGTCGCCCACGGTACGGGTGTGCGAGCTGGCCGCGGGTGCATGCGGCCTAACGATTGTGACGTGGAGCGGGACCCAGATCAAGGTCGATGCCGTGGCCGAGGCGTATTCGCTGATCTGGAAGACGAAGGACGCGGGGCTGGATCCGACGAAGACGTATCGCATCAAGGTGGCGTTAGGCACGCAGGTACTGGGCTATGCCGATGTGGTAGTGCTATCGAACGGGAGCCAGATCAAGACCGTGGACAAGAACCAGTTCGTGGCGACGATCAATGGCGGGACGTTGCTCATCAAGTTCCGCATCGAACGCGGAGCAGTGCCGCCACCGCCACCGCCTCCATGCACGCCGGGTACACAGGGGTGCGGTTGGGAAAACGGCCATATCATCAGCTACACGCAAACCTCGTGGGGTGATGCTCTCGCAGCGGGCGGCATGCAGCTGATCGCCAACTATGATCTGGTCTACGTCGCGACGTCTGGATTCGCCGAGGTGGGTATTCCTGGAGCTGCGGGCCACTCGGTCACTTTCACCAATGCGGTTGCAGTGCTCAACTACCTACCAGCCTCCGGTCTGCCCGCGCCGCTTAATGCTGATCTGGTCGATCCAACTTCGAGTGCGTCGGGTATTTTCGGCGGCGAAGTGCTCGCTCTGAGGTTCAACATCGACTTCTCGGACTGGGGCTTCACGTTAGGCACATCGAGCGTACCCTTCGGAGACCTGAGGCTCTGCGGCCTCACAGGTTCACTCGCCGGATTGAATGATCTCAGCATTCGCGACTACTCGGCGATTGTGAACACGGCGTTAGGTGGCGGCTCGACTCCATATTCGATCGCGGACCTCAACTCAACCACATTACAGATCAACGGTTCGTTCCTCGATGGTGTCCCAAGTGCGTTCGCTCAGCAGCACTTGCGCCCCTTTGGCTGTCGCTGGCGCCTTCGCGATGTGATTACGTATTCCCAAACGTCATGGGGTGAGCCGAGCTTCCCCGGCGGCCCACTGCTCGTCGCGCACTACGATGCCGTCTTCGTGAATGACTTTGGAATGATCGAAGTAGGGATTGCCGGAACCCAAGGGTTTTCAATCATCTTCACCAGTAGCACCGAGGTGCTCGACTATCTACCTGCAACAGGTATCGCGGCACCGCTGAACGCCGACCTTGTCGGTCCGCTATCCAGCGTCTCCGGCGTTTTCGGCGGCGAGGTTCTGGCGCTACGCATCAACATCGACTTTGCCGATGCCGGCTACACGTTAGGCGATGCCGGCGTCCGCTTCGGAGACCTGACGCTGTGTGGGTTGACCGGCGCTGTTGCAGGGCTCAACGGCACCTCGGTGCGTGCCTTCTCGAGCATTGCGAACACAACGCTTGGCGGCGGTTCAACCCCCTACTCTATCAGCGACGTGAACCAAAAAGCTTTCGATATCAACAACGCGTTTAACAATGGCCTGCCAAACCCGTTCGCGCAGCAACACCTCGTGAATGGCCCGTGCCCATGAGTCGCTGGAGCGTTAGATAGGCGGTGTCGGCTTTTCTGCATGGATTCCGATTGCTGGGTAGGCCATTCCTAGCGGAGTCCACGTATGCAGTCTCCCCGATGCCTCGCGCTCGTCACGATCGGGATCGTCCTCGGGTGCAGCGATCAGCCCACGTCGCTGATCCCGTCGCCCGCAGCGCCGAATCCGGTGCTCACGATTCTGGACGGGGCGCACGGCGGGACCGCGCCGTTCTATTTCCTGCCGCCCATAGTGCCGGCGCCGACGTACAGCGGCACGTTCGACGGCACCCAGTCGCCCACGGTGCGGGTCTGCGTGCTCGCGGGGAGCAGCTGTGGCCTAACGATCGTGACGTGGAGTGGGACGCAGATCAAGGTCGATCCCGTGGCCGAGGCGTACTCCCTGACCTGGAAGACAAAGGGCGCAGGACTGGACCCGACGAAGACGCACCGCATCGAGGTGGCGTTAGGCACACAGGTGTTGGGCTATGCAGACGTGGTCGTGCTTGCGAACGGGAGCCAGATCAAGACGGTGGACAAGAACCAGTTCGTGGCGACGATCAATGGTGGGACGCTGCATATCAAGTTCCGCATCGAGCGCGGCACACTGCCACCGCCGCCGCCTCCTCCATGCACGCCGGGCACGGTAGGCTGCGGCTGGGTGGACGGTGCCCTGATCAGTTACACCCAAGCGTCTTGGGGAGACCCTCTGGCGGCTGGTGGCCAACAACTCATTGCAAATTACGACGCGGTCTATGTGGCTACGTTCGGGGTCGTCGAAATCGGAATTCCGGGGGCCGCAGGCTTCTCCACCCTGTTCACGAGCTCTGGCCCGATCCTTAACTACCTGCCCTCTTCGGGCCCAGCAGCGCCGCTCGATGCTGACCTGGCCGATCCGACGGCGAGCGCATCGGGCATTTTTGGAGGCGAGGTCCTAGCCCTGCGATTCAACATCGATTTCTCGGATGCGGGGTATACGTTAGGCACATCGCCAGTTCGCATTGGAGACTTGGCGCTGTGCGGTTTGACCGGCAGCCTCGCGGCGCTAAGTGGCATTTCGGTGCGCGCCTTCATAAGCATCGCCAACACGGCGCTTGGTGGCGGCGCGACGCCCTTCTCAATCTCGGACCTAAACAATACTGCGTTCGACATTAACCGCGCTTTTGTCGATGGCGTGCCAAGCACTTTTGCTCAGCAGCACCTATTCCCCAACGGCTGTAGCTGGCACATCGGAGAGGTCATCACCTATTCGTCGCTGTCGTGGGGGGAGACAACGTTGCCAGGCGGTGCGACGCTCGCCGCGAACTACAATTCCGTGTACACCTCGAGCGCCGGACACGTCGAAGTCGGTATTGCCGGCAGCCTGGGTTTCTCAATCATCTTCACTAGTTCGGGTGCTGTGCTTGCCTATCTGCCTTCAACCGGCATCGCAGCACCGCTGAACGCCGACCTGGTGGATCCGCTGTCCAGCGCGTCCGGTGTTTTCGGTGGCGAGGTTCTGGCGCTGCGCATCAACATCGACTTTGCCGATGCTGGCTACACGTTAGGCGATGCCGGCGTCCGCTTCGGAGACCTGACGCTGTGTGGGTTGACCGGCGCTGTTGCAGGGCTCAACGGCACCTCGGTACGCGCCTTCTCGACCATCGCGAATACTGCGCTCGGCGGTGGTTCAACCCCGTTTGCGCTCAGTGATGTGAACCAAACAGCCTTCGCCATCAACAACGCGTTTAACAACGGCTTGCCAAACCCATTCGCCCAGCAGCACCTCGTGAATGGCGCGTGCCCATGAGTTGGTGGAAGGCTATGTAGGCGTGTCGGGTTTTCTGTAAGGATTCCGATTGCTGGAGTAGGCCCTTCCTCGCGGAGTCCACGTATGCAGTCCCCGCCGCCTCGCTTTTGTCGCATCGGGATTGTCATCGCGTGTCAGCGATCAGCCCACTGAGCTTATACCACCTAACGAAGAGGAGCAGCCATGAAATCCCGATTCACACATGCCGCGTTGCTAGTAGCGCTCATCGCATGCGGCAACGATGGGCCGATTCCGACCGGTGTCGCGACCGTGCGTCTTGCACTGGTGGCGGGTGCCGATCACGGCGGTCTGCCGTTCGCGACGCCCATGACGACTGAGATCACAACCACACCGGTGTACACCGGCGACCCGGACGGAACGGGTGACGCGTTAGTCACAATCAACCTTGGGCAGCGCGAGGTGTGCTGGGAGCTGACCGCATCGAACATCTCGCTGCCCGGAACTGCGGCGCATATTCATCGTGCGCCTGTGGGTGTTCGCGGCGGAATCGTGGTCGGTCTAACGCCACCTAACGCGTCGGGAATCGTCGCGGGGTGCGCCAGCAACCAGAATCCGGATCTGCTGAAGGAGATCATTCTGGATCCGGCGGCATTCTATGTAAATGTGCACACGACGGATTTTCCGGCCGGCGCCGTGCGAGGACAGTTGGGAAGGTAAGTGGCCGCAGCTAACAAGTGCTGTGTTTATGGATGCAGCTGTGAGCTGTGAACCGAAGCGTTGAGCCTTCAGTTGTGAGCAAAACAGCGTGAGCCAGCTCAGAGCCGAAACGCTGAAAGCAGCAGCTCACAGCTTTGGTTCACAGCTCACAGCAGAGACGCGTACGGGGTCTTTAGGCGCAGACGAGCGTTAGGCGCACATGTCCTGGGCTTGCGGACGTCGCGTTCAACAACGGGGTGCCGACGGCGCTCGCGCAGCAACACCTCGTGATTGGCGCGTGCTCATGAGTCGGTGAACCATACGCGGTCGTAACGACTCTATCGCGCCGTCGAGTCCAGGAGCGCACGATACTTCGCCGCGGCCTCTGGCCGCCCCTTCGCCTCTTCGAGCCTAACGAGCGACGAGAGCGCGTACGTACGCCAGCGCCGCATGATCGGCCGCGGCTGCCGGAACTTCGCGTACGAGCTCAGCAGCAACGACTCGGCCTCGGCCAACCGCCCTTGGCCACGCAACGCGTCGCCGAGATGCGTCCGGGCGTGATACACCATCGCGTTGTCGTGCCCCAGCTGCTTGCCAAGGATTCGGATGACATCGCGCGCGAGCACGGCTGCCTCGTCATACGCGCCGCTCACGATCAAGGTGTACGCCAAGTCCAGCTCGGCGGACGCAACGGCCGTCCCTTCGTTGCCCGAGAAACGGCGCTGCAGCGCGAGCGCTTCGCGTAACGCGGCTTGCGACTCGCCTAAGCGATTCAAGCGCCTGAGCGAGATCCCCCACAGCCGCAGCGTCGAGGCCAGAACGGGATGCCCCTGGGGAAACGTCGCTCTATGAATCTCAGCCGCAGCGCGTAGCAAAGACTCGGCTTCGGCCGATCGTCCTCCGTCGTCAAGAAGCGCGCCGAGGCTCGCGAGGCTCGCTCCAACCTCTACATGACGCTCCCCGTACAGCGCACGATTGATGGCCAGTGCTTCGCGCAGCATCGGCTCCGCGCGATCGCGCTGGCCGCCGAACTCCAGAAAACTGGACACAGTCGTCAACTGATCGGCGCGCTCGGGCGTCACCTCCCGCGGCTGGCCCGCGACGGCAGTCATCCACTCATCGAATAGCGGCCTGGCTGCATTCAGATCACCCGCGCGATGGAGCGCAAGACCGAGCTCGAAAAGCGCGTCCGTCGTCTTCGAATCGTTAGGCGACAATCGTTGGCGCAGGGCGAGCGCCTGACGCCGCAGCTCCAACGTTGCAGCGACGTCCCGGTCGGACACCTCCGCCAGACTCTCGAGGCTCGTCGCCACGTCGGCGTGGCTACCGCCGTGCACCGTGCGCCGGATGCCCAGCGCCTCGGCGAGCAACGGCTTGGCACGGCCGTACTGGCCGAGGTACGTCTCGATGCGGCCGATCACGTCCAGCATCTGAGCCTGAAGCTCCGGCTGCCCCGAGAGCGCTCGGGCCTGGGCCACACCGCGGTCCAGCAACTCACGTGCTCGCACCGAATCGGTGAGCAGCGTGCCTCCCTCGCTCGCCTTGAACAGACCGAGCATGTAGTCGGTGACCCGCTCCGCGCGATGCGTGCCTAACGTGGCTTCGGCAAGCGCGCGCCGGACGCGCCCCGATTGCACCGTGACGGTGACGGCGTAGACGCCAAGGAAGGCGACGAAGGCCGCGACCGCCGCGACCGTCCAGCGATTGCGCCTGACGAACGTGCGCGTGCGGTAGGCCAGCGAATCGGGACGCGCGCTCACCGGCTCGTGCCGCAGATAGCGCCGCAAGTCGTCGGAGAACGCAGCCACCGATTGATAGCGCTCTGCCGGCGCTTTGCGCAGCGCCTTGGCGACGATCGTATCCAGATCGCCAAGACCCAGGCGTGCCGGCTCCACCTCGAGCACAGCGCGAACAGCATCCGTCGGCGTGTTTCCCGCACCGGTCGGATGGCGACCCGAAACCAGTATGTAGAGCAGGATGCCTAACGCATAGACGTCGGTAGCGGTCGTGACCGGTTCGCCGCGCACCTGCTCCGGCGCCGCGAAGTCCGGTGTGAGCGCCCGGCTATCGCCGGTGACGGCGCTACGCTCTTCTCCACCCTCATCTTCCAGCAGCTTGGCGATGCCGAAGTCGAGCAGCTTCACGGCGCCGTCGGCGGTGACGAGAATGTTGGACGGCTTGATGTCGCGATGGATGACAAGGCTGGCGTGTGCATGCGCCACCGCATCAAGCACATGCAGGAAGAGCTCGATCTTCTGCGGGTGTGTGAGAGTGCGCGCCTTCGCATATTCGTCGATGCGCTGCCCGTCCACATATTCGATCACGAGATACGGCTGCCCGGTCGCAGCGACTCCCGCGTCCAGCAAGCGCGCAATCCCCGGATGCGTTAGGCGCGCCAGCACCGTTCCTTCGCGTCGGAACCGTTCCTGCCCCGCGGGGCTGAGCAGCGCGAGGTTCATGAGCTTGACCGCGGCGCTTCCCTCGAAGCGGCCGTCGCTGCGTCGCGCGAGCCACACCGACCCCATCCCGCCCTGGCCAAGGGGACGTACCAGCGTATACGCACCTAACGTCAAACCGGCGAGGCTCAGCTCGACCGGCGAGGATAGAAAACCGCGCCGGTCGGCGAGGTCCTCCTGTGAGAGGAGCGAGATCAGCTCGGTCGCAAGGTCCGGCGAACGCGCCTGCAATTCATCCAGCCAAGGCCCGCGCTCGTCTGCCGAGATAGCTAACGCATGGTCGAGAAGGGGCTCCAACTCGCTCCAGCGCGCGCGATCGAAAACGGCCATGGGCAGCACTCCCGCGGAGTCGCGCAACATAGGGTCGGAGCGACACCGCGCCTAGCGGGGGAACCTGGGCAGCGGACGCCGCCGAGCCTCAACGATGTCACACCCAAGCAGCAATCCAGTCGTCGGGGATCAACCTCGAAATCGCAATTCCGCATGAGAAGGCGACACGCTGGTCAGCCCGTAATGCGACTACATTTCCCGCGTGCCGACGTTTTCCCACCCTGACTTTAACGCTCCGCACTTCGCGAAAGCGCCGGACGCGAGGTTCGTCCCTGCGCCCTCTGATGGGGTGCTGCCGGAAGGGTTCTTCTCGACGACCAACCTTCCCACCTACGTCAAAGTGAAGGGACGTTGGATCATGCCGCACGAGCCGCGCATGGATTCCGGGCTCGTGCTCCTTGCGGACGGCACTGTCTGGGCACGTGAAGGGCGCCGAGTGCGAAAGGGCGATCAAGTAGCAATAGGACTCCAGGAAGATGGGTCGGAAGGGATTTATGTCTTCGCTGAAGCCTTTCTCGCGCATGACCCCACAGCTCTGGGCGGTGGCGAGTTCCGATTTATGGCGAGCGACGTGTCACGCGAAAAGCCAATCGACTATGGCGTCATGGCACGCATCCTCATCGCCGAAAGAGAGAAGGGTTATCCCGTCTGGGTGTGCGGGCCGGCGCTCGTGCATTCGCGCGCACGGGCGGACATGGTCTGGTTCATCGAGAATGGGTTCGTGAGCGCGCTGCTCGCGGGCAATGCCGTCGCGGTGCACGACATCGAAGCGTCGATGTACGGCACAACGTTAGGCATGACCGGCAGCGGCGAGACCACCGTCGGCGGGCATGGATTACATATGCGCGCGATCAATCGCGTGCGCGCGGCGGGATCGATCGCGCAAGCCGTAGAGCAGGGGATCGTGACGAATGGCATCATGCACGCCTGCGTCACCCGCGGCGTGCCGTTCGTGCTGTGTGGGTCCATCCGCGATGACGGTCCGCTCCCCGACGTCTACACCGACATCGCCGGCGCGCAGGACGCTATGCGCCAGCACGCGGTGAAGGCGACGATGGCGATCCTCATCGCGACGGCACTCCACGCCATCGCGACCGGCAACATGCTCCCGGCTTTCGTCACGGAAGATGACGGCATGCTGCGCGAGCTCCCGACGATCTGCGTCGACTCGTCCGAATTCGTTGTCAGCAAGCTCAAAGACCGTGGCACGCATCAAGCCTTCGGTGTCGTCACCAATGCGCAAGACTTCATGCACATTCTGAGACTGTATGTGGAGCGCGAGCTGGACGCGCGCCGCCTAACGCAAGCTGGCGCGCACGCGCCGGCAACTTCCGGAGCCGCTCGATGACCGAAACGCAACGGCGTTTCTTACGTGAGATCGGTGCGCGGGTGGGCGATCAACGCGTGCACGAGGTGCGCCTGTTTCCGCCAATCAAGCAGGCTGGAATCGAATCCGGCGTCGCCATCGTCGCAGCACTTCCACTCCCGCCACAGACGGACGTTCCGCCGGCTGCGGGCATGAGCGACGTGGAGGCGCCCATCCCGGTCGTTCAGGACATGGCCGAACCGCTCATCGCATTTGACGCTCCGCGAGATCCCGAGCGCTACGAAATCATGGCGGCGCGGTACAAGCTCGTGCTCAAAGGGCCAGAGCGCGGTACGTGGGAGATGGACGTGCGGCATGAAGCAGATGCCCCGCTCGAGACCATAGACCGCGTCGTTCGCGGGGTTGCATTGCGCGCAGGGGAGGACGGCGAGCCCGAACACATCGCGGTGCAGAAGTTCCGTGAGGCTTTGAGCGACGCTCCCTTTGTGAGTGACGACGTCGGCGCGGAGTATGGAGCCGGCTAGCTCCGTCGGGTTCGCGGTCGCGTTCAGCGCCGGCCTGCTGAGTTTTCTCTCGCCGTGCGTCCTGCCCCTCATCCCGAGCTACGTCACCTTCATCACGGGGATGTCGCTGGATGACGTCGCGGTCGCGCGGCGCCGCACGCTGGTGCACGCGCTCCTTTTCATCGCGGGCTTCAGCCTCGTCTTTCTCGCGTTAGGTGCCGGCGCCACGGCCCTCGGTGCCACGTTGCGCTTCGAGCGCCGCTGGCTGAGCCGGGTCGGCGGTATACTGGTGATCGTGTTCGGCCTCTACTTGTTAGGCGCGCTGCGCATCGATGCGTTCATGCGCGAGCGCCGTATCCACCTGGCGGACAAGCCACTCGGCTACCTGGGGACACTCCTCGTCGGCATGACCTTCGCCGCGGGATGGACACCGTGCATCGGGCCGATCCTCTCCGCGATCCTCGTGTACACGTCGTCCGAAGCGGATCTCTCGCGAGGCATGGCTCTCCTGAGCGCATATTCGCTGGGGCTCGCCGTTCCATTCCTCGTCGCAGCTCTCGCCATCGACCGCTTCATCAACGTGGTGAAGGCGATGCGACGCCACCTCGTGTGGGTGTCCCGGGCCTCCGGCGTGCTGCTGATTGCTGTCGGTGTTCTCATGGTGACCGATCGATTCACAATCCTCGCGAGCTATCTGCAGTCCCTGACGCCGGACGCACTGCGCAGCAGACTCTAGCGCTCGCCAGCGGAGTGACGTGTGTCACAGCCGCGCTCGACAAAAAATGGTTGAATCGCTGGCTCAGGCTGTGCGTCTTGTTGATATGCCACGACTTACAATCCAATTCCGAGGCAGGGAACAGGCACTTTTCTCCCCCGCCACGGTATCCATTGCTAGCCCCCGCCATCAGGGAGATTTCGAAATGTTTAGCTCCGCTACTCGTCGATTCGCGCTTGCGTCTTTCGTCGCATTCGCGCTCGCCGCGTGCGACCGCGGCGACGATACGGCGCTTGTGGACGACTCATTGCTCGCCCGTGATCTGGGACGTGTTGGTGCCGACTCTGCGGTGCAACCGGAGCTGACGGACGTTCCAGCGCCGACGACGTCGGACAAGGCAGCGCCAAAGACTTCGACGCCATCGCGTCCGAAGCAGACTACGTCGCGTCCGACAACGTCCAATCCAACTTCGTCGACGCCGACGACGACCACGACAACGTCGGGGAACACGGTCACCACGAACCCGAAGGGCGCCGGGACCGAGCCATCCACCGGAACGGTTGCCGCGGGGACGTCTATCGCGCTCGCTTCCTCGGATAAAATCTGCACCAACACCAATAAGGTCGGCGATCGGTTCAACGCGACCGTGACGCAGACGATCACCGGTTCCAACGGCGTGCGCATTCCTCAGGGAGCGAATGCTGTTGTCGAAGTGACCGCGCTCGATCGCAGCGACAACGTAAATGACAAGGTCGTGATGGGCTTCCGAGTCGTTACGATCTCCTTCGACGGGAAGACATATTCGGTGGCCTCCGAGCTAGCCTCGGCGGAGATCGACAAGGTTCGCAGCTCGACGCGCAAGGATGACGCGAAGAAGGTCATCGGCGGCGCGGTTGTGGGCGCGGTGATCGGTCAGGTGTTAGGCAAGGACAAGAAGGGAACCCTAACGGGAGCCGCTGCCGGTGCCGCCGCTGGTGCCGCCGCCGCTGCCGCGACGGGGAACTATGAGGGCTGCTTGAACGTTGGCAGTCAGATTACCATCCGCTTGACGGACGGATTGGAGATTCAGCGTATTGCCTAACCGGTAGGTCGAGGGTCAAAGGTCAAAGGGTCAAAGCGAGCACAGGCTTTGACCCTTTGTCTTTGGCCTGCTTTGACCTTTGACCTTCGACCTAGTATCCAGCCGTCCCGCGCTCTCCCGAAGCGCGTGGCTCCGACACCCCATGCCAACCACCGCGAACCCGCATCACGGCATTCGCGTTGGCGAGGCCCGCCGTAAAACGCACCGCGTGCCCCATCGCCTTGAGCGCGGCTTCTGCCTCAGGCGTTAGGCCCGCGTTCTCGACAAGCAGCTCATCCGGCAACGCCTGATGGTGGATGCGCGGCGCGCGCATCGCGTCTGACAACGTCATGTTGTGCTGGATGACGTTCAGAATCACCTGCGACGTCGTCGTTATGATGCGCGGCCCGCCTGCGGCACCAGCAACCATCAGCAACTCGCCCTTCGGATCGAGCACGACCGTCGGCGACATCGCGCTGAGCATCCGCTTCCCGGGCTGAATCGCGTTCTGCTCTCCCTGCACGAGACCGAACATGTTTGGCTTTCCGGGTGCCGCGGCGAAATCGTCCATCTCGTTGTTCATGAAAAACCCGACGGATTTGAGATACACGCCGGAGCCATAGCCGCCATTGATCGTCGTCGTCGTCGCCACCGCATTGCCCTTGTCATCGACGACCGAATAGTGCGTGGTGTGCATACCGTCGACGATTTGCTTACCGTCGCGCGGCGTGGGGGTCGCGCGCTGCGGATCGATCGTCTTGGCGAGCGCGCGCGCGTACTCCTTGCTCGTCAATTGCGCCACCGGGACGTTTACAAAATCGGGATCGCCAAGCTTCGAGTTGCGATCGATGAAAGCGCGCTGATACGACGAGCCTAACAAGTGAATGTAGCTGGCGCTGCCCCAGGCGTGTGTCGCGGGGAACGTCTCCAACAGATTCAGAGACTCCGCGATCGTCGTCCCGCCTGATGAGGATGGCGGCATCGTGATGAGCTGGTAGCCGCGATACGTCGCCACGATCGGTGTGCGCCAAATGGCTCTGTAGCGCCGCAGATCTTCCTGCGTAATGAGACCTCCGCCGCGCTTCATCTCCGCGACGAGCGAGTCGGCTGTCACTCCTTCGTAGAAACCTTTCGCTCCTTGATCCACGATGCGCTGTAACGTGGCCGCGAGAGCCGGTTGCTGGAATCGCGTCCCTGGTTTGGGCGCGGAGTCGTTAGGGTAGAAAACCGACCGGCCATTGAATTGCGCGATGAGCCTCTTGCTGCCGGTGAGCGAACGCGACAGCGCAGAATCCACGATGAAGCCATCGCGCGCGAGGCGGAGGGCTGGGGCAAGGGCCTCCGCGCGCGACTTCGTGCCGTATTTGGCCAACGCCTCTAACATGCCGGCCACCGCACCGGGAACACCGGACGCCCGATACCCGACAGTGCTTTCCTCCGTGAGGTCGCCGTTTTTATCGAGGTACATGTCGCGCGATGCGGCCAGCGGCGCCATCTCGCGGTAATCCAGCGCGGCGGTGCGGCCGTCAGCCATTCGGATCACCATGTAGCCCCCGCCTCCGACATTGCCCGCTACCGGGTACGTAACGGCCAGAGCGAACCCGACCGCGACAGCCGCATCGACGGCGTTCCCGCCAGCGCGGATGATCTCGATGCCGGCTTCACTCGCTAGGCGCGAGTTGCTCGCGATCATCGCGCGTTCAGCGAAGTGAGCGGAATCTCCCGCACGTAACCGCCACGCAGTCGGGAACTGTGCCGGGACGCGTTGCGGAATCGCCGGCCCGGTGACCGTGGCGTTCGCTGACGAGGTGGCTGCGGGGGCACGCGCGCCAGCCGACTGGCATCCAGCGATGCACGCAATGCCTGAGATGAAAAGGGCGAGTCTGCGCAAACCCATGGAAACTCCAACGTTAGGCACGCCAAGACAGGCCGCACGCAACACTAACGCACAGCTTGCGGCTACTTTTTGATACCCGATAAACTTACCCCCGCGCTCTGGTCCGCGCTCCTCGCTCCCGGCACCCAGCCCTGGTCGTTGTGGCCTCAACCAAGCCCACGCAGTCACACATCAAGGATCCACGGATCACCGAGCAGCGCAACACGCGTTCGGCAGACATAGATCTCGCAAGCGCGCTCGACATCGTCGACATCATGAGCGCGGAAGATCGCTTGGTTCCCGAGGCGGTGGCGCGCGAGCGCGAACGGATCGCGAAAACGATAGAACTGGTGGAGGCGGCGTTTCGCGCTGGAGGACGTTTGATCTATGTAGGTGCGGGGACGTCTGGACGTTTGGGGATACTCGATGCGAGCGAATGTCCGCCAACGTTTGGTTCCGACCCGAACATGGTCGTCGGGCTGATTGCTGGGGGCCCAGCCGCTGTCTTTCGTGCTCAGGAAGGGGCCGAGGACCGGCCCGCAGATGGCGCTAAGGAAATGGACGGCATCGAGGTCGGTCCCAAGGATGTGGTTGTTGGCATCGCGGCATCGGGGACCACGCCGTTCGTGCAGGGCGCGTTGATCCGTGCGAAGGCACGTGGCGCGACGGCAGCGATTATCGCCTGCACGCCAGTCGCGCGTGCTCTCGAGGAGCAGCTCGACGTGGCGATTCTGCCCATCGTGGGCCCCGAAGTCGTCACCGGTTCTACGCGCCTGAAAGCCGGCACGGCGACGAAGATGGTGCTCAACATGCTCACCACCGGCGCGATGATCCGGATCGGCAAGACGTTCGGGAATCTGATGGTCGATCTGCGCGCGACCAATGTGAAGCTGCGCGACCGCAGCGAGCGGATCCTGATGGAGGTGTGCGGCGTCGATCGCGCCGACGCGCAGCGTCTGCTGGAAGCGGCAGACCAGCGCGTCAAGGTCGCAATCGTTATGCAGCAGCTCGCGCTTTCACGAGAGGATGCGGCGAACGCGCTCGACCGGTCGGGCGGGATCATCCGTCGTGTCATCCCGGGCCCGCCGCCTCCGGTAAAGTGACATCCGATAGCACCGTGGTCGTGGGACTCATGTCGGGGACGTCGCTCGACGGTGTTTCAGCTGCAGTCGTTAGGTTCAGCGACCGGGACGCCCAGGGAACCGCGATCGACTTCGAGCTGCTCGCCTATGACGTCAGGGCGTATGCCGAGGAGGAGCGGGCCTTGCTGGCACGGTGCCTAACGGGCGCGTCACCGGAAGACTATTGTCGCGCGCACTTCGAGCTGGGCGGGTGGCTCGCCCGCGCGGCCACCTCCGTAATAGCGCAAGCGGGCGTGCCTCGCCGCGAGATTGCCGCGATTGCATCGCATGGCCAAACGGTGTGGCACGTCCCGGCGCATTCCACCTGGCAGATCGGCCAGGCGGCGACGATAGCCGAGCGAACCGGAATTCCCGTGGTGAGCGATTTTCGCGCGCGCGACATTGCGGCGGGAGGACAGGGTGCGCCGCTCGTACCGATCGCCGATACACTGCTGTTCCGCGCGCCGGACCGGTGGCGCGTGCTCCAGAACCTCGGGGGCATCGGGAACTTGACGGTGGTTCCGCCGTCGAGTGTGTCCGGAGACGGTGCCGTGCGCGCGTTCGACACGGGACCGGGGGTAGTCGTGATCGACGGCGTCACCATGCGCCTAACGAGCGGTGCGGAGCGCTTCGACAGAGACGGTACGCGTGCCGCGGCAGGGAAGGCAATCGATTCCGTCGTCACTGCCGCTCTTGAGCACCCGTACTATCGCGCCGACCCGCCCAAGTCCACGGGCCGCGAGCTGTACACACCTGCGTTTATCGACGATTTCATCGCGCGGTCCCGCGCTGCGGATGGCAGCGCGACGACAAACGACATCATCGCCAGCGCCGTCGCGCTTACGGCGCGCTCGATCGGCATGGCATTCCAGCGCTTTATCCCCGAGCCGGTGGAAGAGATCGTCATCTCGGGCGGTGGCGCAAAGAATCCGACGCTGGTAGCCGCCATCGCGCAGTCGGTTGCGCCAATTCAGGTGCGTCTGTTCGACGACGTCTTTTTTGACGGGGAAGCCAAGGAGGCAGTGGCCTTCGCGTTGTTAGGCTATCTGCACCTCCGGGGACGCGCGGGCAACGTCCCATCAGCCACGGGCGCGAGAGGTCCCAGGATACTCGGCAGCCTAACGCCGGCCTAACGCCGGCCTAACGTCTCGCTCCTCGCTCCGCGCTCCCTGCTCCTCAGTTAGCTTGCAAATATCGCCAAAGCACGTAGAGCGCCAGCGCAATGCCAGCGCCCGCAAGGATGCGCATCCAGCGCTGGCCGCGGCGGCGCCGTTCATCGTCGACGACGAGTGATCCCGTGGGCGCCGCTTCTGGCGGTGGCGCTGCCGCCTGCAGGTCCATTGTCACCTGTGACGGCAACGTGAATTCATGGTAACCGATCTCATCGTCGTCGGAACGCGCCGCCAGACCGTCACCGTCGAACCGGGCCGCGATGATCGTGATGTTATCGGGACCGC
>DATFBW010000094.1:0-19564 GCA_035253645.1 Gemmatimonadaceae bacterium
ACGGCCCGCCCACGCTGACCTTCACACCCCGCGCGGCTTCGGCGACCAGAGGAAACAAGGTGCCTAACAACACCGTGAACATGAATGCGGTGAGGAACAGATTATTCAAGAGAAACACCGTCTCGCGCGCGATCGGCGCATCCAACCTGCCTTTTCCCCGCAAAGATTCACTATGACCTGCGACCAAGGCCGTTGAGACAAGCAGCACGATCGCGATGAACGCCAGGAAGTAGTAGCCAATGGTTCCTTGCGTGAACGCATGCACCGAGGAGAGCACACCACTGCGAGTGAGAAACGTGCCGAGCATCGTGAGCGCGAAGGTCGCCACGATGAGGTTCACGTTCCACAGCCGCAGCATCCCCCGCCGTTCCTGCACCATCACTGAATGCAGGAATGCCGTTGCGGTCAGCCACGGCAGGAACGATGCGTTCTCGACGGGATCCCAGGCCCAATACCCGCCCCAGCCAAGCACTTCATACGACCACCACATGCCGGCCACGATCGCGGCGGTGAGAAAACCCCAGGCGAGCAGCGTCCAGCGCCGCGTTAGGCGGACCCACGTGTCCTTCCCTGCTTCACCCGACACCAACGCTGCGATCGCGAATCCGAACGGCACCGTCATCCCCACGTACCCGAGGTACAGCAACGGTGGGTGTACCGCCATCAACACGTGGTTTTGCAGGAGCGGATTGGGGCCAGGTCCATCGTTAGGTACCGGGCTAACGAGTCCGAACGGATTGGCCGGACCGACGAGCAATATCAGGAAGAAGGAACAGACCGCGAGAATCGCGACTCCCGTGTACGGGATCAGTCGCCCGGCGACCGAACGGTTGCGCCACACGACGAGCGCCGCGTACAGGCTCAGCACCCAGATCCAGAACAGGATAGATCCTTCGAGCGCGCTCCAAAGCGAAATGATCGTGAAGAAGAGGGGCGTTGCTCGACTGCCTACCTGTGCGACGTACGAGACGCTGAAGTCGTGCGACACCAGCGCGAACACCATGGCGGCCACCGCAACGCTCGCGAGCGCGAACACGGTATATGAGGCCCCGCGAACCACTGCACTGAGTAATTGATCCCCGCGGCGCGCAGCAAAGGGCGCCGCGAGGAGAGCGAACAGCGCGACGCCCAGCGCGACCGCCAGCGCGTCGTAGCCCAGCAACCGCGTCATGTCTGCGGCGTCGCCTGGCGCATGAGCGAACGGTACATCTCACTCGGCTTTTCGCCGGCCTTGGGCGCGCGATATTCCTCGTTATGCTTGACCATCAACTGATCGGCGGTAAACACGCCATCGCGACCGTAACGGCCCTCGACTACAACGCCCTGACCGTCGCGGAACATGGCGGGTGGCGCGCTCTTCGCGTGGACGACGACTTCTTTCACGCCATCCGTTAGGCGGAAGCGCAAATCGATCGCTTCGGCGTTCCACTGGACTGAACCCGGGGCGACTTGACCGCCCAGTCGAACGGGTACTCCGATGCCCCTTTCCTCTCGTGCGAGCAGCTCTTGCGGGGTGAGGAAGTAGACGAGGTTCTCACCTAGTCCCCCCAATAAGAGGTATGCGAAAACGCCGGCGATAATCACCGCGCTGCCGATGCCGAAGAGTTTCTTCCTGGTCATGGAGATTTAGACGTTGATGACGCCGCTCGCCGGCCACGTCGCATCAGGTAATACGCGTAGGCCCCAACGACGATCCAGAAGACGGCGTACGCCGCAATGACGAAAGGTCTTTCAGGCATGTGCGGGCTCCTGAGCGAGCGCCTCTTGGTCTCGCCGCTCCTCGAGCAATCGCTCCAGGTGTGCGATTTCGTAGCGTTTTGCGATGAAATAAATGAGCAGCAAGAGCACCGCGATCGCATTGAGGCGCAGGCCCCAGGCGTACGCCGGCTCCACGGTGCTCGGACTGGATTGCACCTGGTGCAATGTGCGCCACCAGCGCACCGACATATAAACGATAGGCACGTTGAGCGCGCCGAAGATGCCAACGGCGGCGGACCAGCGCGCCCGGCGTTCTGGATCTTCTGTGAACGCGCGCAGCGCCAGGTAGCTCACGAAGATCATGAGAAGCACGGCGGTCGACGTTAGGCGCGCGTCCCAGGTCCACCAGACACCCCAGGTAGGCCGTCCCCAGATGGAACCGAGCATCAGCGTCAGCGCCGTGAGAACTGCACCGGCCTCGGCCGCTGAGGCGGCCAAAAGGTCGTGGCGTTCCTCCTTCGTCCATAGATACCGCACGCTCGCAACCAGGACGACAAAGAACGCGATGAAAGCGTTCCACGCCGCCGGCACGTGCACGTACATGATTTTCTGCAGGTGCCCCATGTCGCGATCGGGCGGCGAGTTGAGTAGGCCAAACAGTTGTGCCGCCACCAGTGCGATGGGCGCGATCCAAGCCAGCGCGCGCCAGCTAAGGAACGAGGAGCGCGGAGCCAGCTCGGAGGGGTAGGCGCGGGCAGTCATGCTTCTATGATATGCTCGAAAACTAGCAGTGAGGCGAGGATGAAGATGATGTCGAAGGCGATCAACAGGCGGAGCCAAGCGCCTGCGTCCCCCATGGCATCGCCGCCGAGCAGGGCCGCGGACCCTTCGCTCGCCGCCAGAAGGACCGGGACGAGCATCGGAAACAGCAGTAGTGGAAGGAGAACCTCGCGCGACCGCGCGCGCGACGCCATAGCCGCGTAGAACGTGCCTAACGTCACGAAGCCAAGCGTGCCCAGAATGACAACGCTGAGCAATGCGGGCCACGTGTGAGGAACTGCGATGTTATAGAAGATCACGGCCAATGGCATAACCACCGCTTCCACCAGCAATACAACACAGATGTTCGCCAGGAGCTTCCCCGCAAAGATCTCCCAGCGGTCCGCGGGATAGAGGAGCAGCGTCTCCAGGGCGCCGCCTTCGAGCTCGATCTGATAGGACCGGTGGAACACGAGTACGCCGCTGAACAGCACGGCCAGCCAGAGAATACCGGCGGCTGTCGCGCGCAACGTCGCGGCATCGGGGCCTACGGCGAAACCAAACACGAGCAGGATGAGCGCACCCAGCGACGCTACCGCGACCACATTCGCCTTGGCCCGCCGTTCGGCGGTGAGGTCTTTCGCGGCGATCGCGGCGACGCGCCTCCACGCGCTCGTCATGTAAGCCGTCCCCGCAACATGGTATAGCTGACGCTCGGCGTCCACGTTAGGCGCGCCAAGTCATGCAGGACGACAACCGCGGTGCCACCGCGCTGGCGGACGCCGGCGATCAGGTCGTTCACGAGCACCGCACCGTCGGCGTCGAGGGCGTTGAAAGGCTCGTCAAGAAGCAGAAGCTGTGGTTCCTGCAACATCGTGCGTCCCAGCGCGAGGCGGCGCTGCATCCCTGACGAAAACGAGCGTACCCGCTCATCGGCGTCCTGGCTCAGACCGACGTGCGTCAGCACGACAGCGATCCGCTCTTCCGGTTGCCTAACGCCTAACATCCGCGCTGCGAAACGCAGGTTCTCGCGCGCGCTCAGATCTTCATAATGACCGTTACTGCTGCCGAGCATTGCTGTGCGTTGCCTGATGCCGGACGCTTCGCGTTTGAGGTCGAGGCCGAGGATGCGTCCCGAGCCGCCGGTTGGTGCGATGGCCGTGGCGATCACCCGCAGGAGGGTGCTTTTACCTCCGCCGTTGGGTCCCTGGATCACGACAAGCTCGCCCGCCCCCACGTCCAGTTCGATCCCGCGGAGGGCCCATTTGTGGCCGAACCGCCGCGTAATGCCACTCAGCGAAACGGCTGAGCTGGAGCGCGTGCCGAAGTCGCTGGCACGTTCGGATATGGAGGCGGAAGTCACGCTGGGAGCAAAGAGCGAGGCGCTGGGAGCGAGCGGGTGAAATCTATGATATAGACCCGCGCTCTACCGCTTCGGCGTCCCTAGCTTCAGTATCCCGCGCCTTCCCGGCCCGCTGCCCGGCCCTCAGCAAGAACCGCCATGACGCATCCCGAAAGCGATAGCGGTCCATCTCGTTTCAAGACGACGTTGGTCCGGGTGATGAGCATGCAGCTGCTCGCGCTGCTGCTGCTGGCTCTCATCCAGCTCCGTTACAACCGCTAGCGCGGCCGGCATGACCGCCCTCGACTGGATCATCGTCGTCGCATACCTCGTTTACGTCGTAACCGACGGCGTTAGGCGATCCAAAGGAACCCACGAGATCGAAGGGTACTTCCTCGCCAATCGGAACTTGCCGTGGTGGGCGGTAGGACTCTCGGTCATGGCGACCCAGCTGTCCGCGGTGACAATGATCGGAACGACGGGACAGGGTGCGAGCGACGGGATGCGCTTCGTCCAGTTCTATTTTGGCCTTCCCGTCGCGATGGTCATCCTCGGCGTCACCCTCGTCCCCTTTCTGCATCGCGCGAAGGTTTTCACCGCTTACGAGTATCTGGAACGGCGCTTCGACGCCAAGACGCGTTCCCTAACGAGTTTTCTTTTCCTCATTTCGCGCGCGATGTCGTGCGGCGCGATCATCTCCGCGCCGGGCGTTGTATTCTCGGCGATCTTCGGCTGGGACCTCATCTGGTCTGTCGCCTTGATGGGAATACCGACGGTCATCTACACGATGATCGGCGGTGTCCAAGCCGTCACATGGGCCGACGTCAAACAGATGGTTCTTATCGTCGGCTCGTTGATTGTCATCGTCCTGCTGCTGATCGCGAAGCTACCTGTCAATCCAGATGACGCGCTGACGATCGCTGGCGCAGCGGGACGCATGCGCGTCTTCGATTTCACCTTCAACATCAACGAGACGTACACGTTCTGGTCGGGCGTGCTGGGTGGAACGTTCCTGATGCTCTCGTATTTCGGAACGGATCAGAGCCAGGCGCAGCGCTATCTAACGGCGCGCAACGTCGAAGAAGCGCGGAGCGCGCTGCTCATGAGCGCCTATTGGAAGATTCCACTGCAGGCGCTCATCCTGCTGATCGGTGTTTTGATCTTTGTCTTCTACGTTTTTCAGGCGCCACCGCTGCTGTACAATCCCGCGCACGAACGCAGCGCGCGCGCAACGGACAGCGTAGCCTTTGCCGCGCTGGAGTCTCGTCATGTGGTTGCGCTGCGCGAACGCCGCGCTGCCGCCCAGCGCCTTACCGAGTCTGACGACGAGGCGGCTCGCGCCGCGTTTCGTGCCTCAGAGGCAACGCTCACCGCGGTCCGCGGCGAGGCGCAGGACCTCGCAGCACGCGCCACCGGGGAACCGGGACGTGATGTCAACTACATCATGCCGCACTTCGTCCTTTCGGCATTGCCGTTAGGATTTGCCGGCATCTTCATCGCCGCGGTCATGGCCGCGGCGATGTCTAGTATCGCGGCCGAGTTGAATTCGCTGTCCACCGCGACCGTGATCGACTTCTACAGGCGATGGTTCCGGCGCGAGGGGAGCGATGCGCACTTCCTTCTGGTTTCCAAGATCGCGACGGCCGTCTGGGGGCTGTTTGCCTGCGCCGTGGCAATCTACGCCGCAACGTTAGGCTCGCTCATCGAAGTCGTGAACCGTTTCGGCTCGTTCTTCTACGGGTCGATCCTCGGCGTCTTCCTGCTCGCTATGATTCCGCAGGCACGGCCACTTGGCGCGTTCGTCGGACTGATCGCCGGAATGTCCGCTGTCGCCGCCGTCAGCTTCTCGGCGCCATCCGTGTCGTTCTTATGGCATAACGTGATCGGGGCCGTGGTCGTCGTCGTCGTCGGTATGCTCCTCAGCTTCGGCAAAGCGGAGCCGGCGGCCGGGCGCTAGCCACGTTAGGCGCGCCGCCCGGTTGCGTTCTCACGCCGAGGGCACGACCTTGTGCATGTGACCGGTCCCGCGAATCCGCCTGTGAGCAAGCCGGCAGACGACAGCAGTGTCCGTCGTTTGCCGCGGTCCATTTTTTGTGAGAATAGCGCGGTCAAGCGGGACCTCGACGTGCGCGACATCGCCGCAGCCGTGCGCGAATCCAATGGCAGTTTGTGGGTGGACGTCGACGCGAACAGTCGCCAGCAGGTCGCGCTGCTCGACAAGGTGTTCGGATTCCACCATCTGACCATCGAAGACGTGCTCAACCCGCGCAGCCGCGCCAAAGTCGAAGAGTACGATGGCTATGTCTTCGTGATCATCCGCGCAGTGCGTTTCGTGGAACACACGGAAGACCCATACGATCTCGAGACCGTCAACCTCTGCATGTTCATCGGGCGCAACTACCTGGTGACGTGTCACGCAGGGCCCGCGCAGGCCGTGAATCAGATCCTCGAGCTCAGCGAGCGATCGCCTGACCTCGTCGCGCGCGGTCCCGCGCGATTGGCGCACCAAATCATGGATGTGGCCGTCGACGCATATTTCCCCATTCTCGATCGTGTCGACGAGTTCATCAACGGGCTCGAAGAGCGCGTGTTCGAACGATTCAACGAGTCGGCGCTGCGCGACATCTTCGCCGTGAAGCGACTGACCCTCACGTTGCGGCGCTACCTAACGCCGCATCGCGAGATCTTCAACGTGCTGTCGTATCGACCATCCGCGCTCTTGCCGGCGGATGTGCAGGTTTACTTCCGCGACGTATACGACCACATGTTGCGCATCATCGATTCCCTCGATGCATATCGCGACCTGCTCAGCAGCACGCTGGAGAGTTACCTCTCGCAAGTTTCAAATCGCCTCGGCCTCATCACCAAGGGGCTTTCGATCGTGGCGACGCTCAGCGTGCCTTTCGTCGTTGTCAGCGGGATGTACGGGATGAACTTCGAACGGATCCCCCTGGCCAGTCATCCGTGGGGGTTCGAGATCCTGGTTGCGCTGCAGCTTGCGTTAGGGATCGGGCTGGTGGCGGTGCTGAAGTGGCGCAAGTGGATCTAGTAACCACACACAGCAGCTTCCGGTGCTCAGTATCGAGTGCCGCGTATTCAGAATGCGAGCACCGTCACACCAATTCAAATAACTGGACACTCAGTTCAGGACACTGACCACTTGAGGCTGCTTTTGCCGTTACGGAATCCTGACTCGCCATACGCCTAACGCCAACTCCAGGACCAGCGCTGCGAGCGCGACGCCTAACGGCCACCTGTACAGCTCAGCGTATTGCACATAGGAGCGCGTCTGGACGGGCGTTCGCTCGAGACGGTCGATCTCTTCCGTGATGCGAGTCAGTGCCGCAGCGTCGCGCGCGCGGAAATAACGACCCCCCGTCGCCTGAGCGACAGCAGTCAGCAATTCGTCGTCGATCTCCACCGGCCGGTTCTCGTATCGCAATCCGAACACGCCGCGCCCGACCGGCACGGGAGCCATACCCTCCGTCCCGACACCGATCGTGTAAATACGAATTCCGAAGGCGGCTGCAGCTTGCGCCGAAGTGCGTGGATCGATCGAGCCCCGGTTGTTCACGCCGTCGGTGAGAAGAACCATTACGCGCGAGCGGCCAGGTGCATCTCGCAAACGATTCGCCGCCGTGGCAATCGCGGTGCCGATCGCCGTGCCGTCCTCCAACTGACCGGGCTGCAGGTTGTCCAACGCCGCGATCACGACAGGATAGTCCGTCGTTAGGGGCACTTGCGTCAGCGCCTCGCCCGAGAACGCCACGATTCCGATGCGGTCGCTCTCGCGCATCCGCACGAACTCCTTCACCTTTTGCCGAGCGACTTCGAGGCGATTCTGCGGCTGGAAGTCTTCAGCCAGCATGGAGCTCGAAATGTCGAACGCGATCACGATGTCGATCCCTTCGCTGCTCGAACGCTGCATCCTGCCTGGCGCGCGCGGACGCGCCACGGCAACGATCAACCCAGCTAGGGCCAGGTTGCGCAGCGTAAAGAGAGCGCGTGGAAGCGCCCTTCCTGCGCGGGGGAGGGCTTTGAGCAGCTCAACGCGGGAAAAGACGATGCCGTCGGGTCGCTCGCGGCGTGTCCGCCACCACCACCAGGCGGGAAGCGCGAGCAATACGACGAGGAGCCAGGGGAACTGAAAATCGAAGCGGAGAAAGGGCACGCGACCCAAGCTCGTTGAGGCTTTGATACGTTAATACCAGCTCGTGGCCTGGAGGATGCGTTACGACTAGGGGTTTGGGGATAGGGGTTAGGGGTTGGGAGTAGCCTTAAGTTCACTTTGACGCCAACGATGCCGACGTCATTCCCCGCGAAGGTGCTCCTTGCCGCAGCAGCTTATAGCTGTGTGGGGCTGGCGTTTGGCGTGGTGCTCGCCTTTACGATGGCCGGCTTGATCGAGCCAGCGCTTTCAGCGGGCGGCTTTTCCGGGGCAGCCCTTGCCGGGGCGGTCGTGCACTATCTCGTGGCGCGTACCCTTCAAGGCCCGGCGTCACAACGTCAAGCCAGCGGCTCGCAAGACAAGCGCTCTCTCAAAGCCCGTGAGCATGCACTCCTGCTGGAGGCGTCCGAAGCCATCCTTCTGGTGGATCGCGAGGGGCGTATTCAGGCAGGCAGCCCGAGTGTGCAGCGCGTCCTTGGCTATCCAGCGAGCGAGCTGCACGAACGCAAGATCACCACGCTCGTACACGACGATGACCTGACCGCGTGGCAGCGCTTCTTCACCGACACATGTGAACAGCCGGGGAGCTCCGCGAAACGGCGCTCTGGCGAGGACATTCACACCGCGCGCATGCGCACCGCTGATGGTCGCTGGCGCGTGGTGGAAATCGTCGCGACGAATCTGCTCGAAGATGCCGTGCTGAATGGCATCGCGATCGCCATCCGCGACGCGGCACCGCTTCCCGTATTGCCCGTCCCGCCCGCGCCCCGCCTAACGAATCGCGAGAGCGTTGCCGATGCGACGTTGCCGCGCGGCGATACACTGCGCGATCCGCTCACACAGCTCGCGTCGCGCGCGCTTCTGCGAGACCGTGTCTCCCACGCGCTGGTACGGGCGCATCGCCAGCAGCTGCCACTCGCGCTGCTCGTCCTCGAAGTGGATGAATACAGGAGCGACGGGGTCCTTGCCGCGCTCGATATCCTGCCTGAGCTCGTGTTGGCGACGGCGCAGCGCATCACGACGGCTGTGCGCGACGTCGATTCGGTCGCTCGCCTCGAGGGTGCACGTTTCGGCGTCCTCCTCGAGGACATGGCCGACGAGAACAACTTCGTGCAGGTCGCCGAACGATTGAACAGCGCGTTTACCACAGCGCTCAGCGTGCGCGGGCGAGAGTATCGCGCGAACCTGTGCATCGGGATCGCTTCGGCGCTTCCTGAAGACGATGCGGACGACGTCTTGCGCCATGCGGACGTAGCGCTGCGCTCCGCGCGGCGACGCGGTCGCGGCACGTGCGAGCTGTTCGATCATCGAACGCACGCGGCTGCGCTCAAACATCATGCGCTCGAAGGCGACCTCGCGCGCGCCATCGATCGTCAGGAACTGCAGCTCGTCTTCCAGCCGATCGTCATCCTGCGTACGCGGCGCATCGCCGGCGTGGAAGCGCTCGTTCGCTGGCACCACCCCGATCGCGGCACCATCCCACCCTCGGCGTTCCTCCAGGTCGCGGAGGAGACCGGTCTCATCGTCCCGTTAGGCAGATGGGTATTGTCCGCGGCGTGTGCGCAGGTCAAGGCCTGGCAGGACGCGATCGGCCCGGATCGTTCGCTGACAATCGCGGTGAACATAACGCCGCGGCAATTATTGGCTCCTGGATTCGTGCGCGACGTGGCGGACGCGCTGGAAGAGAGCGGGATCGATCCGCAACGTCTCGTGCTGGAAGTTGCGGAAGGCGCACTGGCACGCACGGCGGCAGACGCGCTCGGACGCTTGCGCGAGGTGCGCGCGTTAGGCGTGCGGCTCGCGATCGACGACTACGGCATCCGGAGCGCGACCCTGGGCGACCCCGCCGACATCCCTGTCGATATCCTCAAGATCGACCGCACGTTCATCAGCCAGTTGACGCGACGTCCCGAGGACCATGCGGCGACTCGCGCGATGATCGCGTTAGGCAAGCTGAAACGCCTGCGCACGGTGGCCGAAGGGATCGAGCGCGAAGAACAACTCGCCGAGCTGCTGCGTTTCCGTTGTGAATACGGCCAGGGGAGCTTGTTCTCGGAGCCGCTCCCGGCAGAGCACTTCTTCAGTCTGCTGCAGCGGGACTGAACGTCGGCGCCGTCTCGGGCGGCGGCGCATCAGGCTCCGGCGGCATCGGCAGTGGGGCCTGCGATGCCGGATCGGGATCGATGTAATCTTTCTTGTAGAGCCGCACGAGCTCCAGGAAGTACACGATGGCCAGGGGGCCGAGGAGCACGCCTAACAAGCCGAAATATTTCACGCCGGCGAAAGCGCCCACCAGCGTGATCATCGGGTGGATGTCGGAGACCCGTTTGTAGATCATCGGGCGGATGACGTTGTCGATGTTGCCGGCGACGACGCTGCAGATGATCGTCAGGGCGATCGCCGCACCGAACCGCTGCTGGACGAGCAGGACGATCACCGCCGGAATCCATACAAGGCCGGTTCCGATCACTGGAAGGATGGACGCAAAACCGGCCATCACGCCCCATACCATGGGCGCGGGGAGGCCGATGACTGCGACCGTGGAGCCGATGATCAGCCCCTGCAGCAACGCGATGAGAAACGTGCCTAACAAGGTCGCGTGCGTCATGCTGAAGAAGCGGTCACGCAGCTCGTCCGCGGACTCCGGCGAGAACGGCAGATACGCGCGGAAACGCGGCCACGTGTCCGTGCCGCTCAGCAGCAGATAATAGAGCCCGAAAAAGGCGATCATGAGCGTCAGCGTCACTGACGCGGCGCCGCCGAGGATGGAGACTGCCTGACGAGACAGCCACGTCGCGACGGTGCCGCCCGCCTTGGCTACCTCGGCTCCGACGTTGATCGTACCGATGCGCCACGTAGCCAGACGATCGAGCAGCGCAGCGTCCTGTACCGCCCTAATGGCCTGTGGGGCCTGGTCCACCAGCATCCCGACGATGGCGACGAGGGGGAGGACGATCAGGATGAGCGCCAGCAGCAACGTAATCGCCGCCGACAAGTGTTTGGACCGTAGCCAACGCAACAAACGCGCATACACAGGCTCGCAAACGACATACAGCACAGCCGCGCTCAACAGTCCCACCATGTACGGGGCAAGCAGGTAGAAGATCGCGATGCCCGCGATCGCGATGAGTAGCGCGGCTCGGGTCTGCGGTGAGTGGAGGACTTGCATGCGCTACAAGGTCAAGGGTCAAAGCCTAAGGTCAAAGGTCAGAGGTCAAAGGTCAAAGGAAATGCCCTCACTTTGGCCTTTTTTGACCTTTGACCTTTGGCCCTTGACCTCACTCTCGGAACTCCCCCCGGTGTCATTGGCTAGATTTGTTGGCTTCGTCGAAAACTTCATCCCCCAAGGACCATGTCTACAAATCGCCGCGAATTCATCGGACACGCCGCGGGCGCTGCCCTGTTTGGCGTTTTGCCACTGTCACTGGAAGCCGCCCCGACGGTCATGAACACCGATGATTGGGACATCAGCTGGCCGAAGCGCCTAACGGGCAAACACAAGGCCGTCTTCGATGTGCCGGAAGTCGAAAGCGGATATGGCGTCTGGCGCGCGTCCATCTGGGCGCAGCAGTACCGCGATGTGCTCAAGGTCGCGCCTAACGATTTGTCCCAGATCATCATCTTGCGCCACAACGGCATCGTCCTCGGAATGCAGCAGTCCTTCTGGGACAAGTACAAGGTCGGCGAGACCAAGAAGGTCACGCATCCGGTGACTTCGCAGGTCACCGATCGCAACCCCGTTCTGCTTTCTTCGGAACGGAACGAAGTCCCGGCACGGTTGGACGCCTACGCCCTCGATCGCTTCATCGCGCGCGGCGGCATCGTGCTGGCGTGCAACCTCGCGTTCCAGGATTGTGTGGATACAATCGAGAAGCAGGACAGCGTGTCCGCAGATGAAGCACGCACGCGCGCCAAAGCACTCCTGATTCCGGGCGTCATCCTGCAGCCGAGTGGTGTGTTCGCCGCCGTGTTGGCGCAGGAAGCTGGGGCAAGTTACGTCCGCGCGAGCTAAGCAACACGACGCATGATCGACCCGGCGCCGAGCGGCTCGTCGGCGACGCTAGCCACACTTCGATCGGCCCTGCTGGCGGTGCTCGTTCTGGGCATCGCCGGCCTCGGCGCCGAGCTGTTCCTGCTGGAGCACACGGAAGACGTCTGGCAATGGATCCCCATCGCCCTCCTCGGCGCCGCGGTGTTGGGGATCGGCTTCCATCTCGTTAGGCCGGGCAGGGCCAGCATCCGGACGCTACAGGCGATCATGCTGCTGATCGTCGCAAGCGGCCTCGTAGGACTCGCGCTCCACTATAAAGGGAACGTCGAGTTCGAGCGGGAGATGTATCCCGGGCTCGCGGGGTTCGCGCTCTTCAAGATGGCGATGTCGGGGGCCACGCCGGCACTCGCCCCGGGAACGATGGTACTTTATGGGCTTCTCGGGTTACTCTATACCTTCCGCCACCCTTCCCTTCCACACGGGAGTAGAGGGTAGGGCTTTGAGGGTTAGGGGATAGCCTATATCGCGGATCGACGCACCTAAACAACTCTTTCCTTTTGGGATCGCAGCTATGACGAAGTATTTTGGACGAGGACTCTCTTTCCTGACAATGATTCTCGCGTTAGGCGCTTTTGAGAGCGTGCAGGCGCAAGTCGGTAAATCCGTGACGATCGTGGATGCCAATTCGGCGACCGAAGCCCAGCTCAAGGCGATTCCGGGCCTGACCGAGGCGCTGGTGAAGGAGATTGTCGCGAAGCGCCCATTCGCGAGCATCACGCAGCTCGACGCTGTTTTGGCGCCGCTGAGCAAAGAGCAGCGCACAGAGGTCTACAAGAAGACGTTCGTGCATATCAACCTGAACACCGCCTCAAAGGACGAGATCCTGCTCATTCCGGGCGTCGGCAACCGCATGCTGCACGAGTTCGAGGAGTACCGTCCGTACAAGAACCTCGCGCAGTTCCATCGCGAGATCGACAAGTACGTGGACGACACGGAGCTCGCACGCCTGGAGCAGTACGTCTTCGTGCCGATCAATTTGAATACGGCGAGCGACGCCGACATCCTAACGATTCCGGGCCTGGGCTCGAAGATGCTGCACGAGTTCAAGGAATACCGGCCGTATCCCGCGATCGAAAAGTTCCGGCGGGAAATCGGGAAGTACGTGAACGCGAAGGAAGTGGCGCGGTTCGAGCGCTTCGTGACGATTCAGTAAACTGCTTTAACCGCAGAGGACGCTGAGGACGCAGAGGACTGCAACACGAAAACAAAGCGTTTTTGTTTTTTTTGGTTGCTCTCTGTTTCCTCTGCATCCTCTGCGGTTAATAGCAGTTGCCGGGCAGCGGTTGTAACACCAATCACAGAGCCGTTTTCGTTCTCGACTTTCCTCTGTTTCCTCTGCGTCCTCTGCGGTTAAAAGCAGTTGCAGCTGCCGTTGCAGTCACCGTATCCAATCGTTTCGTTGCACGTCTTCAGCGCGCGCCACGTTCGCCAACAACGCGTCGAGCGCCGCGCGATCGAACCACCGTCCCGCTAACATCACGCCGCGGATCCGGCGCACGTTTTCGATGTCCGCCAGCGGATCCCGATCGAGTACAACCAGGTCGGCGATCATCCCCGGCGCGATTCTTCCGACAGAGTCCGCAACGCCAACCAGCTGCGCGGGCAAGCGCGTCGCGCTCGTTAAGGCCTCCAGCGGTGTCATGCCAAGCTGCCTAACGAGGAGCGTGAGCTCGTCGTGGAGCGATTCACCCGGATAGAGCGGCATCACGCCCATGTCGCTGCCCGTAAGCATCGGGATGCCGGCACTGCGCATCTCTCGCAGCGTCGCGATGACGCCTGGCATCGCACGCAACATCATGGCACGTCCGGCCGAGTCGCGCTCCAACAGCTGCTCGCGCCAGTCGATTTCGAGGAAACGCGATACACGCGGCCGCCGGGCGACGCCGGTCGCAATGCCGGCGTCGAACAGACGGCGCACCACCGAATCCTCCAGCAGGAATGAACGGAAACCGGTTACCAACGTCGGCACCACGAACGATCCCTGACGCGCATATTGGGCGAACAGCGCCCGCCGCTCGTCAGGCGTTAGGCCGGTCATCCGAGGGGGCGATGCGTGTTCGATACTCCGCTGGCCGCTCGCTACGACATCGCGCAGCTCCAATGCGGATGCATGCCCTACAAGAGGCAGCCCGCGAGACTTGGCGACGTCGTTGATGGCGCGGTACACGTCAGGTGATGCGACCGTCCGGATCTTTACGTGGTCGACGCCGCGTGCCTTGATCGAGTCGATTACGCGCTCGGCATCCCTGCGACTGCCGATTGGGATACGCGTCCGCTCGACCGGTTCCGCCATCTCGGCGATCGGTGTGTTACGCTGACGCTGCACATTGGACGGCGATTCCAGATACGGCCCGGCAATCAGCATGCGCGGCCCAATACGACTGCCACCGCGCGTTTCTTCGCGCCAGCGGAGCAGCTCCTCGTGCTCTCCACCCATGTCACGCACGGAAGTCACTCCGTGCGCGACGAGTACCGGCATCGCCGAGGCTCGCGTTTTGGACAGATGCGTGTGCATGTCCCACAAGCCCGGGATGATGAACGCGCCAGCGACATCGATCCGCGGTGTGCCGCGAGGCACGCGCACATCGGTCCCGATGCTCGCGACGCGACGTCCCTGCACGACGATCGTGGCGCCGATCATTGGAGAGCCGTCCATTGTGATGACCGTCGCCCCAACAAGCGCCACAGCGTCGGAAGCCGTTGGCAACACCGATGGTGCGCATGCGGCGAGCACTATCCAGCTCGTGCTCGTTAGGCCCCAGGGAATCCGCATGCGGTGGGCGCGGATCGTCCCCACACTTTTATCTCGTATCCGGGGCCAACGTGTGTGTCGCGCAAGCCGTGGGTGCATCGGTAAATTGGTCGCAACGAGCGGAGGACTAAGCTTGGCGCTGCTGTGCGTTCGACCGGGCGTACGAACCCGCGCGGTGCGTGTCGCCGGTCTCACTCTCAGTCTTATACTTGCGAGTCGTAAGGGCGAGGGCCAACTGACGCGTATGCCCGACGGCCGCGGAGGATTCGTGCTGCGGTCGTGCGAGCCGACTGTAGGACCGAAGACGCTCCCGACCTTAGACGCCCTGGTCGATTCGCAGGCTGTGATGCGCCATTTGAGAGGCGCGCGGGACTCCATACCGGTGGCCGTAAGTCTGTCGTTCGCCGAGAACGGATCCGTGCGCGGTGCGCGAGTGCTCGAGCCCCCGGGCTCGAAGCACGCAGCGGCAGTTGCTCAGTTTCTCAAGCGTCGAGCGCGCAGACAGCAACCGGGCCAGCTGTGGGCTGTTCGTGTCTATCTCACAGGCACCACTGTGAGGATCGAACGATCGGTCTTCTGCCCGCCGCAGCGCGATACGACCAGGGGACGGAGGCGCGGCCAGGAAATGATCGTCCGCCGGCGCATGGTGGCACATGTGTCGATATCGGCAAAGGGGGACGTCGAGGAAGTGAAGCTCGTGTCCAAGTCGGGCGCGCTCGAACTGGATGAGGGGATCAGGATGGAGCTCTATGGTGAACGGTATTTCCCCGCGCTGCTTGACGGCGAAGCAATACCGAGTTGGTTGCGCACCGATGGAAGCCGTATGCGCCTCTGAGCAGTAACTGCCTAACGACCTCACACGCCAAGGAGCGAGCCATGACCGGAGCTGGAGGCACACCGGGTGGGACAGGAAAGTTTCTGCTGGGGGCCGCGCTGATCATCGCGGGCGGCTACTGGCTGCTCACGCGAGTGACTGTTGCGAGTGGAGGCTGGTACTTGTGGGGCTATAACGCGTTCGGTCTCTCGATGGTCCCGTTGCTCATCGGTATCGGGCTCCTGTTCTTCAATGGCCGTTCGCTCGCCGGATGGATACTGACGTCCGCAGGAGCGGTCATCATCCTCGCGGGGATCATCGGCAACCTGCAGATCCATTTCCGCGGGACATCGTTATTCGACACGCTCTTGATGCTTGGATTTATGGCCGCGGGAATTGGCTTGGTCGCCGCGTCGCTCAAATCAGCGGCTGCGACGCCGGATCGGAAGACGGCTCCTTAGAACTGAACTAAAGCTGTCAGCTGCCAGACGACAGCTTGAAGCTGTCAGCAGCTGACAGCTTTTGTTTCTATGCGCTGGTAGCTGACAGCTTTAGTTGTTTTACCGTTGTCCCTCCATATTCGACGTCGTCGTCGGCCGCGGTGCTGCCCGCCCAGCGTCGAGATCGTTCCAGTTGAGAATCGTGTTGAATCCGAGGAAGAACGTCCCCTGGGTTTGCCAGCGCCAGAACGGACGGATGCCGAACATCACGACGTGCCCGTTGCCCACTTTGGCGTCCAACACCTGCGCACGGTTTGCGAGGAACTGGCCGTTCTGCAGCGTGCCAGACAACAACATGTCGTTAGGGTTGGCCGGGAACTGCAACACAACGCGCGGCCGCCCTTCATCGACGTTGATGCCGAACTGCTGTGCCATCTGACGGAGCTGAGCGGCCTGCGACGTATCCGCCGCGCCTTGACTCGCCCCGGCGCTCCTGGCCCCCCGCTCCTGGGTGGTATCCGTTTCCCAGGGTGACAGGCGCAAGCGTTGCGCCATCGGCGTGATATTCTGACTCGGCCCTTGCTGTCCACCAAGGAAGCCGGCGAACTCGCTCGGCACACCACCGCCGCCAGCGTTGATGACGGGCGCCTGGTTGAAGTACACCGGGAGTTGCGTGCCGTCATAGCCATACGCGATCGGACTCTTCTTGTCGTTGAATACGCCACGGAAGACAGACCCGCGCGCGAAAAGCCCCTGCGGTTCTTCGATGGTGATGCCAGTCGTTAGGCCGTATTCCGGGAAGATCACGCTCGTCGAACCTTCGACGAGCAGCGTCCCACCCTCCCGCACGAATTTCGCCAGCTCGGCGAGGCCTTCGATCCCCATCCCTCCCCGGATGTCGTCGCTCTGATCGAGGACGCCGAGGTTGGGCGTCGCGTCGGTTTTCTGGTAGGGCAGTGGCGGCTGCGCCGGGTTCTTGGCAATGCCGTTGACTTGCGACTGCGCGTTCCCGCCGACGTGCGGGAAGATGATCACGTCGTACTTCGCACGCAGATTCCCTTCGCGAAGTTTTTGATCGGAGAAGTACGTGTACGGAATGCCAAATACGTCGAGCGCGCCGCGCACCCAGCCTTCGTCCTGCGTGCGCTGCCAGCTGTGCACGTACCCGATACGTGGCACGTCGAGCTCGTGCGTCTTGACGTTAGGTGCCGACGCTGTGGCCCACGCCGACAACCCGAGCTCCTTCAAGGAGGGTTCCAGCTTCGCCCGGTCCGCGTTCGGGATAATGAATGCCCCGGCTGCGAATGTCTTGCCGTTCAGGTTGAACGTGTCTTCAGCCGCCTGCATCGCGACGTCTTTGTGGCGGAAGCGGAACGTCGCGAGTGGGTTGTCGGCCGTGTGTTCGACGACGAGGACAGGGCCACTGCCTTCGATGCCACCGGGCGCTTTGACGTCTGTATTCACTGCCGTCATCGCCTGCGCCTGGATCGATTTGTCAGTGACGGGAATGACCTTGATGTTGCGCAGCAGTTGGTATGTCCAACCCGTGTCGTCATAAGGACGCGGGTTGCCGACCGGGAAGTTCTGCACCGAGAAGTACATGTCGGCGAACGTGCGATAGGGCTGATCGGCCCTAACGATATAGTCGCCTGCTTTCACGTCGACGTTCCCGATTTTGAACGGTGCATTCGCCGTATGGAACTCGAGTCCTTGCGTGCGGAGTGAATTCACCGCGTCGGCCACTTCGGCCTTGCGGCGCTGCAGCGCGGGAATCACCCAGGCATACGTCGGCCCGGTCTTCCCCTTCTCGACCGCGCGCTTGTTCTTGAGCCAGTAGTTCTCGAGGTACAGCTCCTTGTTCTTGGCGACGTGGTTGAGTGCGATCAGGATCGCGGATTGCTGGATGTTGGTGTTGTTCCGTGGTCCCCACGCAATCGATGGCAGCGGCGGATTCGGGCGGAACCATTCGCGGCTCGTTTGCGTGGCGCCGAGCCTAACGGTTGAGGTGTCCGGTCCGTATGACTGGACTTCGTAGAAGCGGCCCGTCGCGTTGTGCGCGTGAGCGGCGAAGAACATGTAGTTAGGCGTCCAGCCATCGTAGAACCCGTACGTCCAGACGCCGGGGATCCCGCGCTTGGTCATCTCCATCACTTCGGTTTTCGCAAGAAGCCACCACTCGTCCACGGTGATCGGATCGAGCGCTTCGTTGTAGGGCCCCGTGCCTGTCGAGGTATACAGGTAGTTCGACGCCTCGTGCAGGTCGTGCATGATGGGCGGATGCCATTCCAAAAAGAACCTGTTCACGTGCTGCGACAGCTTGAGCATCTGGCCGATGTTGTCGCGGTTGTTGTCGTGCGCGACGTATTTGCCCCAGTACATCAGCGGCAAGCGCTGCTGGCCGCGGGGGAGCTTCTTGTTGAAGTAGTACGTATCGACCTGCTTTTCGCGTCCATCGACTTCGATGACCGGCGTGATAAACGTGATCACGTCTTTGCGTATCGCCTGAATGAAGGGCGTCTCTTCCACAGCGAGGCGATAGGCAAGCTCCTGAAGCATCTCGGGCCCGCCTGTTTCGGGTGAGTGCATTCCGCTTGTGATCCAGTAGATCGGCTTGCCCGTGTTGATGAGGTGGCGCGCCTGCGTGTCGTTCGTTTTCCGCGGATCTGTCAACGCTGCCAGCATCTGCTTGTAACGGTCCAGCGTCCGGATTGTGTTCTCATCCGCGACCGCGAGAACAATCATATCGCGCCCTTCTTCGGATTTGCCGATCGACCACGTCTTTACGCGGTCGGACGCTTTGTCGAGCGCTTCGAAGTAGCGCTGGATGTCCTTTGCGTACGTCAACTCGCCCGGTGTGCCGATAATGCGACCATGAAACTTGAGGGGCGTGGGTACGGTGCTCGATGCTGGCAGGTGGTCGACCAGCTCGGTCGTTATGCGCGGGTCGCGCAGATATTCCTTGATCTTCTTGGTGTACTCTTCGTCGTTGCGCTGCTGCGAAAACCCGGCGTTCGGGGCTGCAGCGAGCGCGCATAGACCGATGAAGCGGATGACTCGGGACATTGGACCGGGCGTAAGGGATGGGAAGCGGGGGACGAGAAACGCGGCCGGCAGGCCAAGCGGGACTTTAGAAGGTACGCGCTTGTCCCCCAAAGTGCTTGGACAAATGACGGGCGGGTTCCCTCGACGGACCCGAGCACCCATGATTGCGGCCCTCATGCGAATCGAGCTGTGACCGCTATCCTGTCCTTGGGTGAAGACCCGATGGCTGACAAGGCCAACGTCGTGCGCCAGGCCAACCTCGCTTTCAGCGCGCGATACCCTGGCGAAACAGCCGCTCGGCAGCCTGTGCATACCGTGTATGGTGGCGGGCACCTGTTCCGCGCCGATACAGCGCGGAAACTGGGCGATGTCGCGTTACGAGCACTGGATTCGTATGCCGCTGACGCCCGAACGTTCGCGGAGGCGGTGGGATTGCAACACGGGTCGCCTAACGAGGACACTTCCTTGGCAACGCGCGTGTACTCGCGTGTGCGCGAC
>DATFBW010000095.1:0-10565 GCA_035253645.1 Gemmatimonadaceae bacterium
GACCTCCGCGATCGTCTCGAGCCCGACGGAACGTTCGTCGTAATTGCGTATCATTCGGGCGAGGATCGTATTGTCAAGGATGCGTGGCGCGAGTGGAGCGCAGATTGCATCTGCCCGCCGCGACAACCGGTCTGTACCTGCCGAGGAAAGGCGTTAGGCGAGACTCTCACGCGGAAGCCTGTGATCGCATCGGAGCGCGAAGTTAGCCGCAACCCCCGCGCACGTTCGGCGCGTTTGCGCGCATGGCGGCGAGCATGAAGCCACGCAAAGGACGCCAGGTGATGGCGTTCGTGCTGGTGACTTTTCTGGTGCTCGCATCGGGTATCGTGTGGCGCAAATCATACGGCTTCACCGAAGGCCAACGTCTGCGCGAGCTCTCCGAGCGCCGCACGGAGCTCGACGCCCACAGAACGCGCATCGAAGGAGAGATCCGTTCCATTCTCACGCTGCGACGGCTGGGCGCGACCGTCGAGAAGAAGCTCGGTCTCCGGATGCCGGCGGACACGCAGTTGATCTGGCTGCCGCGGCCGCACGCTGACTCGCTGCCCTAACGATGCTGCGAACTACGCGTCTCGCTGTTCTCAATTACTGCCTCCTCGCGTTCGCAGTGGCGCTGGTTGTGAAATCGTTCTGGGTGCAGCTCGTCGAAGGAAAGCGGTGGTCGCGTCTCGCCGCGCGGCAACATTACGCGGGAAGCGTCCTACCGGCTCGGCGCGGAGCGATCTTCGATGCGACGGGGATGACGCTGGCCGAGAGTCAGCAGCTCATTACGCTGAGCGTCGCACCGCGCGAGGTGCGCGATCGTCGCCGGCTCGAGCGGGCGCTGCTCAAGGTGGGGGTATCGCGCGACCTGGCTCGTACCGCCACGGACCGACGGCGCCGGTGGGTGCCGATCCCGCGCCGGTTCAACCCATCAGAGGTCGCGGCGCTCACCAAGATGACTGGCGTCTATACAAACGTTGCGACACAGCGCGTCACGATCCAGTCCGAAGGGTTGCGGCGGCTGGTGGGTCGCACGCGCGACTCGTTAGGTGTCGAGGGGTTGGAGCTGATGCTGGATTCCCTCCTGCGCGGGACGACCGGGGAGACGCGCATCAAACGCGCGCCGCGCGGTGTGCGCATCGAGGCGGACGAACCCGCGCGACAGGCGCCGCGCGACGGATACAGCGTCACGCTCACAATCAATCACGCGCTGCAAGACATCGTGGATGCAGCGTTGCGCGAAGGATTGCGTGAGCGTCGCGCCGCCGGCGGCGATGTTGTGGTGCTCGATCCACGCACGGGAGACGTGTTGGCTTTGTCGTCCGTGCGGCGCGAGGCGCGCAGCACCATCGCCAACACGCTGACGGAACCCTACGAACCCGGATCGACCCTCAAGCCGTTCATCGCAGCACGTCTACTGGAGCGCGGACTCGCCAGGCCCGACGACGTCGTTCAGACGTACAACGGCGAATACACGGTGAACGGACGCACGATACACGACGAGCACAAAGCGCCGTCCATGTCGCTCGTCGACGTCATCCGGTTCTCGAGCAACATTGGCATCGCACAACTTTCGGATCGGCTGACAGACGGCGCGCTCTACGCCGTCCTCCGAGATTTGGGCTTTGGCACGCCAACCGGTGTGCCATATCCATCGGAGGCGAGCGGAATTCTACGGGATCCGACGAACTGGTCCTCCCGCTCGCATCACTCGCATGCGATGGGATATGAGCTGTCGGTAACGCCGCTCCAGCTTGCCCTCGCGTATGGTGCTATCGCAAACGGCGGTGAGCTGATGGAGCCCCGCCTCGTTAGGGAGATCCGCGACGCCGATGGAGAGGTCGCGTATCGCGGAACGCCGCGCGTTGTGCGTCGCGTGATGCAGCGCGAGACTGCGGAACGTTTGCGCGACGTGTTGAAGAGTGTGGTCGATAGCGGTACAGCCGTCGATGCCGACCTCGCGACCTTTGACTTGGGCGGCAAGACGGGCACCGCGCGCCGGACGATGGATGGTCGTTATGCGGCCGGGCAATACACAGCGTCGTTTGTCGGATTCTTTCCGGCGCGTGCGCCGCAGCTCGTTGTCCTCGTCAAGGTCGATAATCCGCAGACGACGATATTCGGCGGACGCGCGGCGGCGCCGATCGCGAAGGCCATCCTGCAAGCCGCGCTCGCTTCGCGCGAAGCACCACTCGACGCGGTTGGTCTCGCTTCCCAGCGGCTCGCGCATATCCCGCGACCACCTAACGAATCTGTGAGGGTCGTGCAATCGACCGGGACCACAGCGATCAATGGGGACGCGCCGACGCGCGTGGAGTCCGTGGACCTCATCTCACTCACGCAACCGGATTCGCAGAATTCAAGGTCCGTTCGTGTTCCAGACGTGGCGGGCGAAACGTTGCGCGAGGCGGTGCACAGGCTGCACAGCGCCGGCTTTCGCGTACAGGTCATAAGCGGCCGTGGCCGTGAGACGGTACCTCCGGCCGGAACAGTGCTGGCGCGAGGCTCTCTCGTTAGGGTCAGGCGTCGGTGAGCGTGAGTTTGCGCACGATCCACGAAGCCCTGGTGGACGCGGGGCTCGTCACGGCTGTCGATGGATCGCTTCCCGCTGAGGTCAGTCTCGTAACCGATGATAGTCGCCGCGTCGTCATGGGCGCGTTGTTTGTCGCAGTCCGGGGATCGACTGCGGATGGCCACGACTATTTAGAGGCAGCAGAGCGGGCGGGCGCGGCCGCAGCGATTGTAGAAACGTCCGGCCGTACCACCCTCCCCGCGATCCGCGTAAGCGACGGGCGCCGAGCGGCAGCGGTCGCGGCGGCGGCCTTTCACGGTTGGCCGGCGAAAGCGCTTCGGATGCTCGGGGTTACCGGCACGAGCGGGAAGTCCACGACGGTAGCCATGCTGCGGCACTTGTTCGACGCCCCCGCGGGCTCGAGCGCGTCCATTGGAACGTTAGGCGTCGTACGAGGCTCCGCCGGCGCGGACGTAAGTGACATCGATGGCTTGACGACCCCCGGGCCTGTGGAGTTGCAGGGAGTGTTGCGTCAGCTGGCGATGGCGGGCGTGCGCACGGTCTCGATGGAAGTGTCGTCGCATGCCCTCGCTCAGCAGCGTGTGGGTACCGTGAGCTTCGATGCAGCCGTTTACACCAACCTTTCACACGAGCACCTCGACTACCACAAGTCGATGGAGGCATATCTCGCGGCGAAAGCGCGTCTGACGGAGATGCTGGCGCCTAACGGGGTCGTGGTCATAAATGCAGACGAGCCTGCGTGGCGTGACTTGCCTGCGACGCCGCGTCGCATATCGTTCGGCATGCATACGAGCGCAGACGTGTCGGCGCGCGACGCGACGTTCGGTCCCAGGGGGAGCCGCTGGACCCTGGTTACGCCCGACGCCGAAGCCGAGGTCGCGCTTCCGCTCCTCGGCGACTTCAACGTGATGAACGCGTTAGGGGCCGCAGCGACAGCCTGGACGCTCGGCATCCCCACGTCTATGGTCGCCGAACGCCTAGCGAGCGTGCAGCAGGTGCCAGGGCGGCTCGAACGCATCTGGTCGCGGCCAACTGTGCTGCGTGACTACGCTCACAAGCCGGACGCGCTGGCCCGCGCGCTCGATGCCGTGCGGCCATTCGTCACCTCGCACAAGCGCATCATCACCGTCGTGGGTTGCGGCGGCGATCGGGATCGCGCCAAACGGCCGGTGATGGGGAGGATCGCACAAGAAAAGAGCGACCTGGTCATCATAACGAGTGATAACCCGCGCACCGAGGACCCCGAGAGCATCCTGGACGAGATGGCTGCCGGCATGACCGGCACGGCATACGAACGCATAGAAGACCGCCGGGAAGCCATCGCGCGGGCGCTTCGCGTGGCCGACGAGGAGGACGTCGTGGTGCTCGCGGGAAAAGGCCACGAGACGTATCAAATCCGCGGTACGACGAAATATCACTTTGACGAGCGTGAAATCGTCCAAGAACTGATGAGAGGTAAGGAGCAGGGCGTGACGAGCGAGGGGCGCGGAGCGTGAGCTTCTGGACGCTCGATCGCATCGCAGACGCGCTGGAGCGTGAGCTGACAGGAGCGCGCCCGTTAGGCACCACCGCGATACGCGCCATTGCGACCGACACGCGCACGATTCAAGCGGGTGACTGCTTCGTCGCGCTGAAAGGTGAGACCTTCGACGCGCACGATTTTTTGCGCGATGCTGTCGCCAAGGGTGCCACGGCCGCCGTTGTGAACGATCCGCGGAAAGGTGCGGACTTGGGTGTTCCAATCTTCGCGGTACACGACACGCTCAAGGCGCTTTGGGATCTGGCGAGCTACCGTCGGCGCGCCTGGGCCGGCGCGGGGAAGCCGATCATCGCGGTCGCCGGATCCAACGGCAAAACGACAACGAAGGAGCTGACGAGAGGAGCCCTCGCCACGTTCTACGACGTGCACGCCACGACTGGCAATCTGAACAACCACGTTGGCGTGCCGCTCACGCTCCTGGCGCTGCCCGATTCGGCGGACCTGGCCATCATCGAGGTTGGAACCAACCACCCCGGCGAAGTCGCCGCGTTAGGTGGGCTGATCGAGCCAACCGTAGCCATCGTGACCTCAGTGGGCGAAGAGCATCTCGAAGGGTTAGGCGATATTGCCGGGGTCCTGCGCGAAGAGGTTGCGATCTGCCGCGGGACCGCGGTGGCCGTTACACCCACCGCGCAACCGGAGATCGGCGATGCTGCGCGCGGGCTCGCGGCACGTGTCGTCACAGCGGGTCTCGATGCGGGCGACATCCGTCCTGACGCGTACGCTGTGAGCGACGACGGATTTGGGAGCCTAACGTTTGGCGGTGTCACCACTCGTCTCGCCATTCCTGGCGCGCACATGCTGCGCAACGCGATGCTGGCCCTCGCAACAGCCGAGGTCTGTGGTATTCCAGTGGAGCAAGCCGCCCAGGGCGTGGCCGCAGTCGAGCCACTGCCCATGCGCGGTGTGTGGCGCACACTCGGTCGCGCGACGTTGATCAACGACGCGTACAACGCGAACCCGGCATCCATGCGGGAAGCGATCGCTTTGCTCGACACGCTCAAGACGCCGCGGCAGCGCGTTCTGGTGCTTGGGTCGATGCTGGAGTTAGGGTCTCGGAGCGAGGTCTATCATCGCGAGATCGCGGAGCGAGCGATCAACTCTTCGGCGGCTGTTGTCGCCGGTGTCGGTGAGCTCGGGCGCGCGCTCGCGCAACTCGGCACGCCGAACGGGCGTGTGGTCGTGGCCGAAACGGCGGAGGCGCTCTGGCCCCAACTGGTGCCGCGATTGGCTCCAGATGCCGTGGTGCTGCTCAAGGCGTCGCGTGGTGTGCGTCTGGAACGCCTCGAGCCGCTTATCGAAGCGTGGGCGACTCCGCAAGCCACCTAACGACTACTCCAGCACACTGTGCTCCATCTCCTCCTCACCCCTTTCATCGACGAGTTCCCTCCGCTCCGGCTCATCACCTACATCACCTTTCGCGCTGGAGCTGCCGCCGTAACCGCGTTGGTGATCGCGTTCATCATGGGCCCTATCATCATCCGCCGCTTGCGCGCGATGGCCGTGCATCAAGTGGTGCGCGAGGGGACGCCGGACACGCACAAGGTCAAAGGGGCGACGCCCACGATGGGCGGACTGATCATCCTCGCCTCGGTGTTCGTGGCCACGGTTCTGTGGGGACGCCTCGATAACGCGTACGTGCTCCTCGCTCTCCTGGTGACGCTATGGATGGGCGCGATCGGCTTCCTGGACGACTATCTCAAGCTCAAACAGAAGCGGGAAGGGAAGAAGAACGAAGGACTCGTCGAGCGTTACAAACTCGCCGGTCAGATTTCGATCGGAGTGATCTTCGGTCTCATATTATGGTTGGCGCCCCCGTCGCAGCTGCCGGGTGCATCGACGACGCTCCCGTTCTTCAAGTACGTCCTCGTGCTGCCACTCGTCGCGTGGCTCGCATGGCTGTACGTGCCGTGGGTAGCGTTCATCCTCACGGCGACCAGCAACGCCGTGAACCTCGCCGATGGTCTCGACGGTTTAGCCGCTGGTCTGAGTGCGATCGCGCTGTCGGTATTCGTGTTTTTTGCCTACGTGATGGGTCGCATCGACACGAGCGCGTATCTGCAACTGTACTATCTGAGAGGAGCGGGCGAGCTCGCCATCTTCTGTACGGCGCTTGTCAGCGCGTGCATCGGCTTTCTCTGGTTCAACGCACACCCGGCGCAGGTTATCATGGGCGATACCGGGTCGATGGCGTTAGGCTGTGCGATTGGCGCCGTGGCTATCCTGCTCAAGAGCGAGTTGATTCTCGCAATCGTCGGCGGCGTGTTTGCGGCGGAGACGATGACGGTCATCATCCAGCGCGTCGTCTTCAAGTATCGGAAAAAGAAGCACGGGCTCGAATACGCGCAGCAGAATCGGATCTTCAAGCGCGCGCCTTTGCACCATCATTTCGAGCTTTCCGGATGGACCGAAACCCAGGTCGTAATCCGGTTTTGGATCTTGGGGATCCTGTGCGCGTTCCTCGCGCTGACCACGCTCAAGCTGCGCTAGTGTGGCCGAAGTTGCCGTAGTTGGTCTCGCACGAAGTGGAGTTGCGGTCTCCAAGCTCCTCGTAAGGCAGGGGTACGGCGTCTACGCTTCGGACGCCAAACGCAATACCAGCACCGAGGCCGCAGCCGCCGAGCTGGATGCGTTAGGCTGCGCCGTGGATCTTGGGCGGCATGACCTCGAGCGCATCACGCGGGCGCAGTTTGTGGTGGCAAGCCCTGGCGTCCCACCTGAGGCGCCCCCGCTGGCGGCCGCGCACAAGGCAGGCGTCGAGATATTGAGCGAGGTCGAAATTGCCCTGCGAGCGATGCCATCGACGCGATACATCGCGGTCACAGGAACCAAGGGCAAATCGACGACGACCTACCTGATCGCGCATCTGCTCCAAGCGCTCGGCTATGATGCGGAAGCGGCAGGGAATATCGGGACGGCACTCAGCATCGTCGCCACACGCGATCGACTCCCGGCATGGGTCGCGCTGGAGATCTCGTCGTTTCAACTCCATGACACACCGAGCATCGCGCCCGCTGTGGGGGTCCTAACGAACCTCGCGCCCGATCACCTCGATCGCTACGACGGCGATGTCAACGCGTATTACGCGGACAAGGCACTACTTTTTCGCAACGCATCGTCGCAATCACAGTGGGTCATTAACGCGGACTATCCGGACGCCATTGCGCTGCTGGCTGATCGCCCAGGCTCTGTGTACACGGTCTCCCTGCGATCCTCGAGTGCCGCGTGGTACGATCAAGCCGCGCAAAAGCTGATGCTCTTCGACCATGAGCTCATGGCTCGCAGTAACCTGCCGCTTGCAGGCGATCAGAACGTCGCCAATGCACTCACGGCGGCGCTCGCGGTCTACCTAGCGGATCCCTTCCATCAAACGCGTCCGACCATTGAACGCATGGGGAGTGCTCTTTCCTACGTGGAAGCACTGCCACATCGCTTCCAGCCGGTCGGTGAGTTCGCAGGCGTCCTGTGGGTCAACGACTCCAAGGCGACAGACGTTCTGGCAGCACGCGTAGCGATCGAGAACATGACACGACCCACCATCCTTCTGCTGGGTGGGCGCGGCAAGGGTGAGGAGTACGATTCGCTACGCGATCCAATCGCCAAGCACTGCCGCGCCGTCATCGCCTATGGCGAGGAAGGTGAGAAGATCGCCGCCGCCATCGCCGGCACCGCTCACATCGAGCGCCTAACGGGGCCTTTTGAAGAGGTGCTCGAGCGCGCGCGTACGCTTGCACAGCGTGGCGACGCTATCTTACTGGCTCCTGCAGTCACCAGTTGGGACATGTTTCACGACGCCGAGGAACGGGGCGCAGCTTTCGCGGCCTACGCGCGGGGGAGAGCGGGCGTACCATGAAGGAACAGGCCGGAGTACGGAACCGCTGGGCGATGTCCGTAGAGGCACGCGGCCTAACGGTCATCACGGCGGTTCTTACCGTGTTTGGTTTGGCCACGCTGTATAGCGCGAGCGCCATCGTTGCCATGCAGGAAGGAGTTCCTGCCACGCACTACTTCTTTCGTCAGGCAATCGGCGTGTTGGCAGGGATCGTCGTGTTCGCGGCCGCCGCCAAGATCGACGCCGAACGATTGCGAAAGCTCGCCTGGCCAATGGTGTTGCTCACCGCCGGTGCGATGCTGCTCACGGTGCTGCCGTTCACGCGAAGCATCGCACCCGAGGTAAATGGCTCGCGGCGGTTCCTTCTGGGCACGTCGCTGCAGCCTTCGGAGTTCGGTAAACTGGCCATCGTTGTCTGGACGGCCATGCTCCTCGTGAAGAAGGGGCCTGAAGGGATGCGGCGCCTAACGAAGGGACTCCTCCCATTCCTCGTCGTGGTAGGGGCACTGGGCCTGCTCGCGGTATTTCAGCCAGACCTTTCTGTAGCCATGATGTATACGCTCGTCATGGCGATCATCCTCTTCGCCGGCGGAGTGCGGATCGGGCACTTCGTCGCGCTCGGTGTCATCGCTACGCCCGTATTGTGGAGCAAGATCCAGGAGCTTCAGTACGCGATGCAACGGTTATTGGCGTACCTCAACCCGACGACGGCGCAGGACATCGGTTACCAACTGAAGCAGTCGCTCATCGCCGTGGGCTCGGGTGGGCTGTTAGGCAACGGCTTCGGCAATGGGCGCCAGGCGTACGGCTTCATCCCGTTTGGCCAGACCGACTTCATCGGCTCCAACGTCGGGGAAGAATGGGGGTTTATAGGGATGCTCTTCCTCGTTGGCATTTACGCCATCTACACGTACCTGGGCATGCGGATCGCGCGCAACGCACGGTCGCCGTTCCTGCAGCTCGTGGCCATCGGCCTAACGGTAACAATGGCCATAACCGCGTATCTTCACATTGGCGTGGTGATCGGGCTGCTGCCGACGACCGGTCTCACGCTGCCATTCGTCTCGTACGGTCGGTCGAATCTGCTGCTCTCATTCCTGATGACTGGAATCCTCGTGAACATCGGGAGCGCGCGAGAACGCGTGCATGGTTCCGCGGCCACCAATCCTGTGCTGTCGCCGGTGTGAGCGTTCTCTTTGCAGGCGGGGGGACGGGCGGCCACCTGTATCCGGCGCTCGCCATCGCACGTGCGTTACGCAGTCGCGCGCCTGATGTGGTGACCTTTTTCATCGGCGCAACGCGCGGCATAGAGCGCGATGTTCTGCCGGCCAGTGGGTTCGACCACGAATTGCTCGATCTCCACCCGCTCTACCGCTCCGCGCCGTGGAAGAACTGGTTGACGCTGCGGTCGTTGGCGACCGGCTGGCGACGGATCCGCACGATCGCGCGCGATCGTCAGGCACGTCTCGTCGTAGCCACGGGTGGATACGCCGCGGGAGCATCGATTGCGTTTGCGGCGAGTTCGCGTACGCCCCTCGTGCTGCAAGAGCAGAATTCCTTCGCCGGTCAGACGATCAAGGCGGGAAGCCGCTTCGCGCGCGAGATCTACCTTGGCTTTCCGGAAGCCGCGCGCTCGCTGCCGTTAGGCGCGCGTTCCCGTTGCTTCGATACAGGGAATCCCATCGAACCTCCTCCGCCCATCCAGTCCCGCCCCGACCGCGCGAGCGCTCGGGCAAAATGGGGATTTCCCGGGGTCGGTGGGCCGGTGGTTTTGATCTTTGGCGGCAGTCAGGGCGCGGCGGCGCTCAATGATTTGGTCGCTGACTGGCTTACTGGAACGCCGCTCGAAGCGCGCGACGTCCACGTGATCTGGGCGACTGGCAGAGATCACTTCGATCGATATTCACACCTCGCGTCCAATCAAGTTGTGGTGACGCCCTATTTGTCGCCCATCGCTGATGCTTATGCAGCCACCGACGTCGCGCTCACGCGCGCTGGTGCAATGACGACGGCGGAACTGTGCGCCTGGGGCATTCCGGCGATACTTGTCCCACTCCCAACCGCCGCCGCCGATCATCAGACAGCGAATGCAAAGGCGCTCGAAGCAGCCGGCGTCGCGATTCGTGTGGATCAGCGCCAGACGACGGGGCTGCAGCTCGGAGAGCGCGTCATGTGGCTTGTGCATGGCGAGAGACAGCTTCGGGAAATGTCGAAGCGGGCCATAGAACGTGCTCGACCTGACGCGGCAGATTTCATTGCCAGACGCATAGTTAGCCTCCTCAAGCTCAAGTAGCTTCGCTTGAGCGAGGCCAAATCGTCGACTACCTTCCGCGCGCCGCGATGCCCTTACTTGATCCAAGCGATCCGCGACCAGTTCACTTCGTGGGACTCGCGGGAGCCGGGATGACAGGACTCGCGGAGTTGCTCGTCCGTCGCGGGGTCAGGATCACAGGCTGCGACGCGGCGCCCAGCGACGACAGCGTCCGCGATCTGACGCGCATCGGCATCGACGTGAAGGTTGGGCACAATCCGGCTCACGTCGCAGGCGCGCGCGCCCTGGTCGTCACGTCGGCGATGCCAAAGGACCACCCGGAGCTGGAAGCAGCGCGCGCAGCGCGGATTCCAATAGTTAGGCGTGCCGAAGCTCTCGGCGAAGCGACGCGTGAGGGTGACGTTAT
>DATFBW010000096.1:0-17817 GCA_035253645.1 Gemmatimonadaceae bacterium
TCCCCTCCATGTGATTGCTGCCGCGCGTGACCGCGCCGGCATGATCATCCTGGTCACGCTTGCGTCGCTGGCGAGCCTGTTACCGCTCGCCATTGGCACGAGGACGACCACGTTGTTCGGCGCCATCGCCCTCGCCAACGCCGGCGGCATGGTGGCCGGCACGTTAGGCGCTCTTCTGATCCTGCCGCTGATATTCGTGCGAAAACGGCGGCTGACGGCGAGGTAGCGCATCGTCTTATCGAACATGGCGATGGCCGCCGGCCTTTGTTCGATGAAAGCAAACGCAGCCGCATACACAATGGGCCAGGCGCACGTCGCGAGTGTGTACGCGGTGACCAGGATGCGCGCCAGGCAGGTAATGGTCGCAACCCTTTCTACCACTTCACCTTATCCTGAGTCGCCGGAGCAAGTGCCTGACGCCTCCCCGCGCCGAGTGTCTACTCGACGTATCGGCCGCGAATGACCGCGTTGAGCCCGGCGACTATGTTTGCCGTCTCTCGCGGGCTTCGTCCCGCAGCGTCCCCGATCTCATCAGCCATGAAGCCTCTTTTCGCAGTTGGCGCCCTTTTGGTCCTCGGACCAACGCTCAGCGCACAAGCGCCGTCACGACTCATCGCCGATCTGGACACGCGCGCAAAAGCGATCGAGTCCAAAGTCGTGGCTTGGCGGCGCGACATCCATCAGCATCCGGAGCTTGGCAACCGCGAGGTACGCACGGCCAAACTCGTTGCTGAACACCTAACGAAGCTGGGTCTCGAGGTGCGCACGCAGGTTGCACAAACGGGTGTTGTTGGTGTGTTGCGGGGCGGCAAGCCGGGGCCAACCGTCGCCCTGCGTGCTGACATGGATGCGCTGCCGGTCACCGAAGAGGTGGATCTGCCGTTCAAGTCCACAGTGCGCACGACGTATCTGGGCCAGGAGGTTGGTGTGATGCACGCCTGCGGTCACGACAACCATGTCGCGATCCTGATGGGCGTCGCCGAAGTGCTCGCTGGCGTTAGGCAGGAGCTCGCCGGCACCGTGAAGTTCATCTTTCAGCCCGCGGAGGAAGGAGCGCCCCCCGGAGAGCGCGGGGGTGCCGAGGTCATGATCGAGCAGGGAACGCTCGACAACCCCAAGGTCGACGCGATCTTCGGGCTGCACGTCTTCCCCTTCGAAGTCGGGAAGGTCGTGTGGCGCGCTGGTCCGCTCATGGCAAGCGGAGATCAGTTCCGCATCGTGGTGCGTGGACGCCAGACACATGGAGCGGTCCCGTGGGCCGGCGTCGATCCAATCGTCACCGCCTCGCAAATCGTGCTCGCGCTGCAAACGTTGGTGAGCCGCAGAGTCGATCTTACCCTGACGCCAGCGGTGGTGACCGTGGGAATAATCAGAGGCGGGGTACGGAACAACATCGTACCAGACAGCGTTGAGCTAGTCGGAACGATCCGCACATTCGATGAGGCGACGCGGGACTCGCTGCACGCACGCCTACAGCAGACCGCGGAAGGGATTGCGCGCGCCGCCGGAGCCGTGGCAGTCGTCACAACGACGCGCGGTTATCCGGTTACGGTCAACGATCCGGCGCTGACGGAGCGCATGGTGCCGACGCTGCGCCGCACGTTAGGTGCAGCGAATGTCATTCCGGCGCAGCAGACCACTACGGCCGAGGACTTCTCGCTCTTTCAGCGCAAGGTGCCTGGGATGTTCTTCTTCCTTGGCGTGACGCCAAAGGGCGCCGATCCCAAAACCGTAGCGCCTAACCACTCACCTCGATTCTTTGCGGATGAAGGCGCGCTCGTACCCGGCATGCGCGCGCTGACTAACCTCGCTGTCGACTACCTTTTTGGCGCGGCAGGCAAGGCGACGACGAGTAGTGCCGCTTTTGACTATTGAGACGATGCGTTAGGCTTTGCGTCGCACGCGGCTTCCCCGCGCGCGGCTTTCTCCAGCATCTCGACAAACTCGGCCTGCGTCGACGCACCCTGATCCTTTTCGTACCACGCCATCTTCCCTTCGAAGACTTCGGCGTTCTTATCGCTCTTCTTCTCGCCAGCGATCTTTGCCTGCAGCTCGCGCGGCCGTTCCACCCAGCAGCCACGCTCGACGAACGCGGAATCGAGCAGGATCACGGTAGGTGTCGCCGCGCGATCGTCGGGCGTTCTGTGCCCCTCCATCACTTCCTTGCCATCCGTGGAGTTGACGATCCGCAGCGTCACGTTAGGCATCGTTTCGACGAGCTTGGCGATGTACGGGATCGTGCTCACGGAGTCGCTGCAGCTGTCCACCGCAACAACCAAAACGTTCCACGTTCCGGTTATGCGCGCCGCGCGGGCGGCGAGCGCGTCGGGCACGGCGGCCTTTCCATAGTTGCCGTGCCACTGCTCCTTCCGCGCCTTCGCCTTTTCCAGAAAGGCGGCGAACGTCTCGCCTGAAGCGAAGAGCTTCGCGTAGTCGATATCGCCCGCCAGTACGTTAGGCGTTTCGGCGGTGCAGACGCTCAGCGTCAACGCCAGCACAAGTGCGTTCATGTCGATTCTCCGGAAGGAGGTGAGGCACCCACGCCCTCGGTCCGCCGCAACAACAACACCGCGAGCAACACGCCGCCAGCTGTCACACCCACATCAGCAAAGTTGAAGGTCCAGAATCGATACGAACCGAAGCCGATGTCAATGAAGTCCACGACGCCTTTGGCTGAGCGTATCCTGTCGAGCAGGTTGCCCAGCGCACCACCGGCGACGAGCGCGAGCGCGATGCTCTGCCAGCGGTCCGTGTTTTCCGTCTGCCTGTAGAGGCGCCACAGGATTACAAGCACGAGCACGCCGAGCACCGAAAAGACGACGCGTGACATGGGACCAACCGAAATCGAAAACGCCGCTCCGGGGTTGTGCGCCAGGGTGAACTGAACGTATTCGCCGAAGACCTCGTGCGGCACGTGCGCCGGCTCGAGGTGCGTCTCAGCCAAACGCTTGGTCGTGCAGTCCGTGACGACCAGGAGAGAGAGGAGGGGCCAGAAGCGGCGAGCCTTCGTGTTCATGTCAAAAAGCGCGCCCGCGTGTACGCGGGCGCGCTCAATCGTTAGGCGTTATGGTTTCTTCGGGAGCTGCGCCTGGATATCCGGCGGGAGCACCATTTCCGATTCCTGCACGTCGTCGAATGTGACCTCGGAGATCGTCAGCACTTGCTGGAAGCCCTGAGCTTCGATCACCATCGTGGTCGGGCGTTTCATGCCGTTGAAATCTTTGTAGGCGCTGAGGATCGTCGTCTGCTCCACATCGCCCATCGGTGTGCTCTGCTTGGCAACGGTCGCGATGATCAGGCCATCGGTCGGCGAGAAACAATCGAAGGACGTACGGCCACTCTTGTACGTGTGCTTGACCTTGTAGCACTCCTTGCCGTCGAATGTCGCCTTTTCGACGGTCTCCGAGCTCGCGATGTTCGAGCTGAGCCGCAAATAGTTGAGCGGATCGGGCCCCTCCGTCATCGCCTCGGCTTCCTTGCCGGTGATGACACGGGAGCCCTGCATCGGGTTGCTGAACCAGGCGACTTCGCCATTGGACCCCTGCTTCATCTCCCCGATCCCGGGGATCTCGATCTTCATCATCGTCTCGTTAGGCAGGCGCGACAGGATCGTTAGGGTCCCGCTCATCCCCTGCGCCGGGATGTCCAGCGCTGCCTTGACCCGCACGGACTTGTATTTCTTGAAGGCCTCGACCCCACCAACCGCTTCTACGTATTTGGCGATCAGGTCCTTGGCCGCCGGAAGTGCCTGTGCCTGCGCCGCGCCAAGGGGAAGTAGAACGCCGAGCGCTGCGACGCCCAAGCCGAAGCTCGTCGCGCGCGACAATCCCTTAATCATGTCGATCTCCAGAGTTATTTCGGGGTCCTGCCAGCGAAGCCGCGATAAGGGACCGGCGGCTAAAAAGGCAGCGGTGCAATCTAACGGACTACGCCCCTGCGGCGGCTCTGTTCCAATCTGCAATCCACCTGAGAGCCGCATCGAGTGGCGCGTCGCGACCGGCCTGAAGGTCGGAAGCCCTGAGGGGGATTTCCACATCCGGACGCACGCCGGCGCCTTCGATTCTGCTGCCGTCTGCCAATCGCAAGTCCCCTACAGCGTGCATGAGTGCGTCACCAGTTGGCAGCTTTGAGACGAGTGCAGGTAATGCCTGCCCCGCCGACCGTTCACCAAAAACGCGCGTGCGACCACGCGTGACCTGCCGCATCCCTGCTGCGAACACTTCGCTCGTGCTCACAGTCAGCGGATCGATCAGGATTGCTATAGGTCCCGAATATGGCTTTACGCGACGACCCTGCGCATCGGCGCGACGCGGGAACACGTCGTAGCGGATCTCCTGTCCGCGTGCTGTCACCAGTGCGAGAGAAGCAGCCGTATCGACCATGAAGCCGGAGACACCGGAGAGCATTGCCGCCAGCCCTCCAACGTTGCCGCGGAGATCGACGATGACTCCTTCGCACTCCTCGAACGATTGCATCGCCTTTGTCAGCGTGGGCATCACAGGAAGGAGCCAGTAGTTGAAGCGCAAGACTCCCACGCACGTTGTGGTGCCGGGAAGACGGCGTGACGAAGCGTGTGCGACGAGGGTGGGCATGTGACCGAGCTTCACCGCTTGCCCCTCCAGCGGGGCGCGCTCGATGGTGAGGTGACGAGGCACGCCGCGTTCATCACGGAACGAAGCCCTAACGAGAGACTTGGCCGGCCCTTCGAACCGGTGTTGGAGACGGGCGGTGAGATGCACGAACAGCGTGCGGCGCAGTTTGGGATTGCGCACGCGCGCGAGCTCCGCGATGGCACTGTCGGCGCGAGTTCCATCGACGGAATCGACGGTCCAGCCGCCGCGCACGCCTGCCAAAGCCGCCGGACCCCTGGGATCGACGCGAAAGACAACGAGACGGTTGGCGAGGATCCGCGTTTCAACGCCCACACCGCCGGGCGCGGCGTCGCTGTCGGAGTCGTTAGGTGACGGCGCCACGAATTCGCGCGGCAACACGCTCATGTGCGAATCGCCCAGCCGACTCAGCATTTCCGTTAACACAGCCCGCAACGCGACGCGCGTTTCGGCGCGCTCGGCGCGCGGACGCAGCTCGCGCCTAACGGCGTACCAGTCGAGCCCCTTGAGCGTGGTGTCGTAGTAGGTAGCGCGGACTTTGCTCCACACGCTGTCGAACGTGGCGACGGCGAGCTCGCGCGTAATATCCCGCGCGGGGGGCTCGGAAACTCGAGTTGGAAGCGGCGTGGCGCGCGACATGCGCGGCGCAGGCTGGCACGCGCTCACGAGAGCGAGGATGCCGGCGAAGGGGAAAAGTGTGCGGCGCATTACAACCATGGACGATGAACCGCCCGCCGGCGTCAATGCGGTAAACTTGTCCGGCCGCGTCATCCGGGCGTCATTTCGGATGTGATTTAGCCGCATGGAGATAGCCGCTTGCGCGCGCGCTGCGCGACCCGCTAGCGTGCCTCTCCTATGCGGCTTCATCACGTTCTCGGCTCAATCATATTTGCCGTTCCGGTATTCGGGACGGCCATCGAGGGGCAGCAAACCCGGTCGCGGCGCGACTCGAGCGCCCAGTGCGACTCTCCTTGCCCCCGAAAGTCGCCTAACGACAGCGCCGTGCGGCGCCGGTCGGCGCCAGAGTGGCCGGTCAAGGGCCCCGCACCGTTGCCAGGCTCGATCCTGCCGAACAAACGGATCCTGGCCTATTACGGCAATCCGCTCTCCAAGCGCATGGGGATCCTGGGCGAGGTGCCGCCTAACGAGATGCTCGACCGGCTCGACAAGGAGGTTGCGCGCTGGGCCAAAGCAGATACCACAACCCCCATCGTCCCTGCCCTGCACCTCATCGTGACAGTTGCCCAGGCGCACCCGGGGAAAGACGGGAAATACCGCGCGCGCATGGACAGCTCACTCATCGAGCGGGTCTACGGCTGGGCGCAGCGTCACAACGCCTTGATGTTCCTCGACGTGCAGGTTGGCCTGAGCACGGTTCGCGCCGAGCTGCCCTGGCTGGAGAAGTATCTCTCGCGGCCTAACGTGCATCTCGCCCTCGATCCGGAATTCGCCATGAAGACCGGCAAGCGACCGGGAACCGTCATCGGCAGCATGAACGAGGACGACATCAACTACGCGACTGGATTTTTGAGCGGCGTCGTGCAGAAGTATCAACTACCGCCCAAGGTGCTCGTAATCCACCGGTTCACGCAGAACATGTTGCGCAACTACAAGCAAATCCGGTTGGATCCACGCGTACAGATCGTGATCAATATGGATGGCTGGGGAAATCCTTCGCTCAAGCGCGGCAGCTACGAGCGTTACGTCTACCAGGAGCCCATCCAGTTCACGGGCTTCAAACTCTTCTACAAGAACGATCGGCGTAAACCTGGCTGGCGCCTCATGACACCAGAGGAAGTGCTCGCGCTGAATCCCCGACCCGTGTACATCCAGTATCAGTAGACCTAACTCGCTCGACGAGCTTTGTGCCTGAACGGTTCACAGCTGAAGCTCATTGAGGGGGGAACCGGGGACGGCGTGTCAGGATAGGTGGCGTAAGGTTCTCGCACGAGTCGAATATGAAATACGTTAGGCTTTTCCTCATCGCGTGCATCGCGGTGCTGAGTGCTTGCGGGTCGGCGACAGGTACTGAACCCGGGATTGCGACATTTACGATTGACGTCGCCGGCGAGCGCTTTGCTGTGCGCGTTACCGACCAGGCGACCGCTGACAAGCTCAATGCGCGCATGCAATCGGGCACCGTTGGTGTCGTCCTTGGACGCGTGGCGACCGGCGATGGCGGCTTTAATGGGCCATGGAGCTGGCACCTGGTGCCCAACACGATCGAAGTCGTAGACGCCGCGATCGAGCTATGTGATGGCAGGCCGTCATACCTCGAAGCGCATCGCGACGAGTGGATCAACAGCGTGCGCAATTACTGCCCGTGGGGCGCCAAGGTCATCTCAGTACGGTCGTAGAAAAAAAACAGCGGCAGCGCAGACTAACGCCCTAGCCAAGGGTTGAGTGCTGCGCAAATTGTGAGGCGATTCCACAGCGAGAAGGCCATGGCTGGGTCGCCTGATGAACGGACGCTCTCACGTCGCGAGTTGCTGGCCACCGCGACGGCGCTGTCCGGCGCTGCACTTATCCCCGGCGCCATCGATCAACAGAAGGCGTTAGGCACGACTGCCCCAGCCATTCCGGCGGATCCGACCAAAACGCCAGGGCCGCCCACGAGCGCCGCCAGCGCGCGCTCGCCGTTTGTTCAAATGGCGCGCACGCCGACGGGAGCGATCGCGGGTTCGTCGCTCGCCCCGCTGCATCAGATGCACGGCGCGATCACCGCGACCGATGTGCACTTCGAACGGCATCACGCCGGGGTCGCGATGATCGATCCGGCGAAATACAAGTTGCTTGTGCATGGGCTCGTCGAACGTCCGCTCGTGTTCACGCTGGATGAGCTCAAGTCCTTCCCTTCGGTCACGCGCGTGTACTTTCTCGAGTGCTCGGGGAATGGACGTGCGGCTTACACTGCGCCCAAGCCCGACCTAACGCCGCAGTTGATCGATGGGCTCCTTGGAAACGCCGAGTGGACCGGCGTATCGGTGCGCACGCTCCTGAACGAAGTCGGCGTGCAGCGTGGAGCTTCCTGGGCGCTAGCCGAGGGCGGCGATGCTGCACTGTTATCGCGCAGCATACCACTGGACAAACTGATGGACGATTCACTGCTCGTATATGCGATGAACGGTGAGCCGCTGCGTCCGCCCGCGGGATATCCCGTGCGCCTGTTCAATCCGGGCTGGGAAGGCAACACCTGCGTCAAATGGTTGCGCCGCCTGGAGCTCATCGCGCAGCCGAACATGTCGCGCGACGAGACGTCGAAATACACGGATCCTCTGCCTAACGACACATCCCGCCAGTTCAGTTTCGTGATGGACGCCAAATCCACGATCACATACCCGACGTATCCCGTCCAGCTCACGCGGCGCGGCTGGCTGGAAATTCGCGGCCTCGCGTGGAGCGGCCGCGGGCGCATTACGGCGGTGGATGTGAGCACGGATGGCGGCCGCACGTGGATGGCGGCAACGCTGCACGAGCCCGTGCTTTCCAAGGCGGCGACCTACTTCACACATCCATGGCAGTGGAATGGGGAACGGACCACCATCATCAGCCGAGCGGTGGACGAAACGGGTTATGTGCAGCCAACGCTCGCGGACTACAAGCGGGCGCGGGGCATCGGGACCAGCTACCACTTCAACCATCTCCGATCGTGGACCGTCGAGCCTGACGGGCGGATCGTCTACGAGGTGGGGCAATGAGACGCCGCATCGTCGCCACGTTAGGCGGCCTCGTGCTGGCCGGCTGTAACCCCGGCTCCGGCGGTGCGGGAGACAGCCTAACGGCGACGCGTGGCACCGTCGCCCCAGCGGCGGCGGCGCCAGCGCGTCTCGCTCTGGGCCGCGCACCACAACAGGACGAGGTCGCGGCATGGGATCTCGATGTAAACCCCGATGGGGTCGGGCTTCCGTCCGGGCGGGCCAGCGCCGCCGATGGCGCGCCTGTCTACGCGGCGAAGTGCGCAGTATGTCATGGTCCCAAGGGCGAAGGCGTCGCGCCCAATCCGCCGATTGTCGGGCGCGAACCGCGCGACGGGTTTCCGTTCGCTCAGTCGCTGAGTCACGTCAAAACGGTCGGCAATTACTGGCCATACGCGACAACCGTGTACGACTACCTGCGTCGCGCGATGCCGCAAGACAAACCGGGCTCGCTCACGCCTAACGAGCTCTACGCGCTCACCGCGTGGATCCTTGCGGAAAACGAAATCATTCCGCGCGATCAGGTTCTCGACTCCCTTTCCCTGCCCAAGGTGAAAATGCCCGCGCGCGATCGCTTCGTGCGGGACAATAGGTAGGTCTGAGGTCTGAGGTCTGAGGTCTGGGGGCGCCAGCCTCAAAGCGCCATCATCCAAATTGCGAGCTCACAGAAGGCTCTGACCCGTACCTCGTAGCACGGCGTTTGCGCGGCTCTACCGTGCCGCGCTGGTCTCTGCGTGGCCTCTGTGGATGAGAACGCCAGCCGGAGACTTCAATGGCTAAGTGCGCTTGGTGCCATAACGAGTACGACAAAACCTTCACCGTGACGTACGACGATCAGACGTACGTCTTCGACTCCTTCGAGTGCGCCATCACAATGCTCGCCCCGACATGTGCGCACTGCGGGTGTCGCCTGATCGGCCACGGGAATGAGGTCGATGGCCGCTTCTACTGCTGCGCTTCATGCGCCCGGGCATCCGAACCTATCGAAATGCACGACCGGGCAACGGTGCACGCCAGCGGGACGACATAGAACGAGCCCAAAGCTCTCGGCCATGCCGCGGAGAGCTTTCACACTGGAGCTTTTATGCGAACAACGGTCCTCATCGCCGCCTTCGCCGTTTCGTTAGGCGCGTGCCGCGAACGCGAAGGAAACGACGTCGACACCGCGATTGATACAGTCGCGACCGCGGTAACCCCGCAATTCGGCGACACGGCGCTGGACGCTCCGGCGCGGCGCGACAGCGCTGCCAAGGCGGAACCAACGCCCGACGGCACGGTGCTGGGTGCGTTTATCGCGGCGAGCCGGCACGAAGTTCAGCACGGGCGCCTCGCGGAACAGAAAGCGAGCTCGCAAACCGTTCGCGATCTGGGCCGCACTATCGCGCGCGATCACGATGACTTCGTCGCGAACGCACAGGCCCTCGGCAAACGCATTGGCGTCGCAGCGACAACGCAGGCGTCGGACACATCCGTGAGCGGACATCGCGGCGTTATGGGCGACCTTCGAAATGCCAGTGGCGCGCAGTTCGATCGGATCTTTCTGGAGCACGAGATCGAGTATCACCGCTGGCTCATCGATCTGGTGAATACGACCATGCTCCCGCGGGCCGCCAATGCCGAGCTCAAGACCTTCCTGGAGCAGGCTGTTCCGGCATTCCAGGCCCATCTGAAGGCGGCGCAGGACTTGCTTTCGAAGCCCACCCCGTAGCAACTCGTTAGGTAGCGATCATGCGCAGCTTTGCCAGCATCCGTGGACATCCCATCCATCCAGCGCTCATTCCGTTCCCCATCGCGTTCCTGACTGGAGCGTTCGTCGCGCACGCAGCATCCGCGCTTTTTGGAAACGTTTCCCTGTGGGTGACCGGCGGCTACCTAACGATAGCCGGCGTGGCGACCGGCGGGCTCGCCGCGATTCCGGGCCTCCTCGACTATCTCCGCACGGTGCCGCCGCGTAGCTCGGGGAAACGCCGCGCCACCAAGCACCTGCTTTTAATGGCGGGGATGCTCGCTCTGTTCGCGCTATCGCTCGCGTTTCGCAACAGCACCAACCCGATCGGCGAAACCGTCGTTCTCCTCTTGCAAGGAGTGGGGACGCTGCTGCTTACGATTGGCGGGCTGCTGGGCGGGACGCTCGTCTCTCGTAATCAGATCAGCGTAGATCACCGTTACGCGTTTGCAGGGAAATGGAGCGAAACCCACGTCCGCGGGGCTGCGGGCACGATCGTGGGCGCCCTGCACGAAGAGCTGAAAGTCAATCAAATGAAGCTCCTGCACGTGGACGGACGCCGCATCGTTCTCGCCCGTACCGACGACGGCTACGTGGCCTTTGACGACAGGTGCACGCACCGCGGGGCGTCGCTCGCGGACGGGGCTATGATTTGCGGGATCGTCCAGTGCCCGTGGCACGGGTCCCAATTCGACGCGAAAACCGGAGCTGTCCGGGCTGGGCCTGCCGGGCAGCCAATCGCGACCTACAAGGTCGACGACAATGGCCGCGAGGTTTTGGTCAGAGTGGCCGCCGACGTGACACCGCGGGCTAACGCGCCCGCGGAATCGGTGCCCGATCCAGTAATTCGGTAACCTGTCTGGCCGCTTCCTGCAGCTTTGCGACGCGCTGAATGCGTTCGTCCGCGTCCATCGGCTTATTGATCAGAACGTCGATGCCGAGAACGACCCGGTTGTGCGCATTTCGTAACGTGTGGAAATAGCTTGCGTAAGCGCGGTATTCCTCGTCCGTCCGCGTCTCCCCGGCACCCGGTGGCTGATCCTGCAGGCCGCTACTCATACTCGTTAGGCTTGGCCTCGTGGTTCGAGGGGACTGTTTGGCTTGACCACCTACAGTAGATCGGGCAAAAATACCTTGCAAGGCTGGCGCCGCAGATCCCGCACTCACGAAGTCATTCCTGTGTCTGGCAACTCTTTTAGTGCTAGGTGTACATTCGCCATAATGCGCCGAATTGCGTGCGCAACTCGTTCCTCCGCGAGGATCTGAAATGCACACCCGTCGTGCCGCCGAGGCCCCCAGAACCGAGCGTACCCGCGCCGGCTCGCCTGAGGCTCCTCGGCCGCGTGTTTTGATTGTTGAGGATGATCGGCAGACGCGGTCGCTGCTCGCGACTGTGCTGTCGGATTCAGGTTACGAGACGCAAGACGTCGATTCCGGTGAGGCCGCCCTCGACGCTCTGAACGGCGACCCACCTGACGTCATCCTGTTGGATCTGCACATGCCCGGCTTGAGCGGGCTCGAAACGCTCGCCCGCTTGCGCGCCCGCCAGGTGCCCACGCGCGCGATCGTCATGACTGGCGATGCCAGTCTCGAATCGTCGATTCAAGCGCTGCGACTCGGGGCGTTCGATTACCTAACGAAACCGCTCAATCGCCGGGAGCTGCTCGATACGCTCGCGCGGGCTCTTACGCCGGCCGTCCCACCGCGCCGGATTGCGCCTGATAGCCAGGCCCGTGTCCGTCGCTCGACGTTGGAGTTCGTGGGTGAAAGCCCGTCACTCCACGCGATGTTCGAGCTGATCGAACGCGTGGCGCCGTTTGACGCCACGGTTCTCGTTACGGGTGAGACAGGGAGCGGGAAGGAGCTCGTTGCCCGGGCAATCCACGCGCTTTCCACGCGCCGCGATCGCCCTCTTATAGCTGTCCACTGCGCGGCCCTTTCATCCACCCTTCTCGAGTCCGAGCTGTTCGGACACGTGAAAGGGAGCTTCACAGGGGCCACCACCAATCGTCGCGGTTTGTTCGAGGAGGCCGCCGGCGGGACCCTGTTTCTCGACGAGACCTCGACCATCCCTCTCGAAGTTCAGGTCAAAATTCTGCGCGTGTTACAGGAACGGACGTTGCAACGCGTAGGGTCGAACGAAGCCATTACCACAGACTTCCGACTGATCGCGGCGACCAACGTCGACCTCGCGGCTGAGGTCGCTGCAGGCCGTTTTCGGGAAGATCTGTATTACAGACTGCACGTGTTTCCTATTCACGTCCCCGCGCTTCGCGAACGCCCGTCGGATATTCCACTTCTGGTGGAGAGCTTCCGGCAACGTTTCGCCGCCACGCACAAAGTCGAGCCCGCTGCGTTTACCGAAGAGACTCTCGCACATCTCATGGAGTACGATTGGCCAGGCAACGTCCGTGAGCTGGAGAATTTCGTCGAGCGCGCGCTCATCGCGGCAGGAACCAAGCCTATTGTCGATATGCCCGCCCCCAAACCGCGCGAAAAACGCGCGGATCGTGAGGTGCTATCCCAGGCCCACCGCGACGCATATACGCTGGCGGAATTGACACGCGAATACACGCTCAAAGTTCTGGATGAAACGAGCGGTAAGGAGGCGGAAACGGCCTCCATCCTCGGCATCTCGCGGCGGACGCTTTCGCGCAAGCTGAAGCGGTATAAGGACGGCGCGCTGGATGACGAGGATGACGCAGACGACGACGCGTAGCGGCTCCTGGTATGTCACCCACCGTAGATGGTTCGGTTACGGTGTCGCGGCCATCGCACTGGCCGCCACGATCCTCGCGCGGTATTCGCTGACAACGGTCACAGGGAGTCGTTCGCTCCCGCTGCTGTTCATCATTCCGGTAGCCCTGGCAGCCTACGCGGGCGGATTGGGGCCGACGATCGCCGCCACGTTAGGCGGTGCTATCGTCGAGTGGATGTTCTTTTTGCCGCGCGACGGCTCGCGAGAAGTCCTCGGCGATGAGATTGCGATCGCGCTGTTCGTGGCGGCCGGCGTGCTCCTGAGCATCACGTCCGAAGGACTACACCGCGCGCGCGGACGCGCGGAAAGCGTCAAGCGGCGTCTCCAGGAAGAGGCCGATTTGCGCAGTCGCAGCGAGCTCAAGATCGTGGAGCTGAACGACCAGCTGCAGCGTAGCCTGCACGAGGTGAGCGAGCGCGAGCGGCAGATGGTGTTCGTCATGGATTCAATGCCGCAAAAGGTGTTTTCGGCAACCGCAGAGGGCGTGGCAGATTACGCGAGCACGCAGTGGAGTGAATACACCGGGCTGCATCCGAGGCAGATCACGGCGGGGGCGTGGGTGCAGGCGATTCATCCGGATGACCGGCGAGAAGGCGCCCGCCGGTGGTCGAACGCGATGCGCAGCGGCGAGACCTTCGTCTACGAACACCGCATCCGCCGTTACGATGGTGAGTATCGCTGGCACATCAGCCGTGCAGTGCCGCAGCGCGACGCCAACGGGAAGATCGTCCTGTGGGTGGGTTCTTCGACGGACGTGCACGAGCTCAAAATGGCGCAGGAAGCGCTGCGCGAGGCGGATGTGCTCAAGGACGAGTTCATGGCGACGCTCGCCCATGAGCTGCGCAATCCGTTGGCGCCACTGGTCTCCTCAGCGGAAATCCTGGCGCACAGCAGCGATCCTGCGGCGAGCGAGCAGGCTCGCAGTACGATCCGCCGACAGATTGGGCATATGGTGCGGCTGGTGGACGATCTGCTCGACGTGAGCCGCGTCACGCGAAACGCAATTCAGATCCGCAAAGAAAACACAACGCTAGCGGCGATCATCGCGGCGGCAGTGGAAACCGTTCGTGACGCCGCGGAATGCTCGGAGCAGGTCATCACGCTCACGATCCCGGATGAGCCGATCCATCTGAGCGCCGACCCGGTGCGCCTAACGCAAGTCTTTGCGAACCTGCTCAATAACGCGTGCAAGTATACGCCCAAAGGCGGCTCGATTTCCGTGACCGCGCGCGCCGTGGAAGGCTGGGTCGTCGTTAGGGTGCGTGACACCGGTATCGGCATATCGCGCGACAAGCTTTCCAAGATCTTCGGCGCTTTCGCTCGCGTCAACCGCAGCGTAGGCGACGAGCAACCACACGGCCTCGGTATCGGGCTGGCGCTGGCGCGTCGCGTCGTCGACCTCCACGGCGGGACAGTGGTGGCCGAGAGTGAGGGTGAAGGACGCGGGAGCGAGTTCGTCGTCCGGTTGCCGGTCGCAACGCGCTCGTCGCGGGAAATCAAGAAAGATCGCCTCCACAGTGAATCGCGCCCGCGCCCTCTCAAGACCCCCAAGCGGCCGCAACGCGTGCTCGTCGTGGACGACAATGTGGATGCCGCCGAAGCGCTGGAGACTTTGCTCTCGTTAGGTGGTATCGAGACGCGCGTGGCGCACGATGGGATGGAAGCCCTGTACGCCGCAGCCGAATTTCGTCCCGATGCGATGATCGTCGACATCGGCATGCCCAAGCTCGACGGCCACGGTGTAGCGCAGCGGCTTCGGGCGGCGCCCTGGGCCGCGGGTATGCGCCTCATCGCTCTGTCGGGGTGGGCGCAGGAGGCAGATCGTCAGAAGTCACGCGAATCCGGCTTCGACGTACACTTGGCCAAGCCGGTCACCTTCACCGCGCTGATGGACGCGTTAGGCGACGACGGGCCGCAGCCCACGGTGCGCGACGGCGCGAAGACAGACTTGCCGGCCGATCGCGGCGGCGACGCGGGCGAAGCGCGCAGCGCCTAAGCCGGGCGGTGGCGTCCCCGCTTCAACAAGTCCCAGATCAACGCGACGGCGGCGACAACCAACAACAGGTGCAGGAGGCCGCCGATCGTCACGGACACGATTACGCCGATGAGCCATAGGGCCACGGCTATATAAAAAATCACCCACAACATCCGAGTTATCTCCTTCGCGGTACTCGTTATGCCGCCGCTTCGGCTAGCATGCCCTCGATGATGAGGTCAGAGGCCGCGCACAAATCCGGCGCTAACGGATAGGTCTGCAGCTGGCGCCGCGCGGCGAGCAGCTCCGGTTCATGGCCGCTGTCGACAAGGACGACGCGGCATGACGCCTTGCGCGCCGCGATTACGTCGTCCGGCGAATCGCCGATGAACCACGAACGCGAAAGGTCCGCGTCCAATTCCTTTGCCGCGCGCCAGAAGAGCCCTGGCTGTGGCAAATGGCAGTCACACTTTCGCGCATACTCCCGGACGGTCCCCTCGGGATGATGCGGGCAATACAGAAACCCTGCGAGGTCGAGGCCGCGGCTCGCAAAGCGCGCCGCAACGTGACGATGGACAACGTCGAGGGCGTGCTCGCCATAGTAGCCTAACGCGATACCGCTCTCGTTCGAAACGACCGCCAGGCCAAGTCCTGCGCGGAAAAGACGCTCGAGACCGAGCGTCCAGCCGGATGCAAAGCGCAAACGTGCTGGGTCCATATTGAGCGGTTGCCCGGCCAGGAGAACCGATTTGTCGAGAAACGCGAAGGGACGCGACCCGTTATGCGACGTCCTCATGATGCACGCCGCACCATCGGCGCCTCCGTTAGTGGCTGCGGGAGCAGTGGGCGCGTCAGACGCGCTTCACGACGCAGGCGCGCCAGGTGCGCACGCACCGCCGCTCTTTGCTTGAGCGCCGTTTCGGCAAGCAGCACGTCGCATGCGTCGAGAACAGACTCGACCGAAATGCCACTGCCGTTATCGGGCCAGGTGGAATACAGACGTTCGGCCGACGGACGTTCCGTCCCCGGGAGCCACAACACGCGATACCGCGCGCGATCCGCGGGACGCCACAGCGGTACATCGCTGCCAGTGGCTATCGTCACGGCCGGCGTCCCTATCGCCTCAGCGAGCCGTGTAACTCCGGTGTCGTTGCTGATCAGGAGATACGCAAAATCGAGCAGGTTGGCGAAGGCACCGATCGTTAGGCGGCCGGTCAGATTGATCGGCCGCGTGCGCATGCGCGCGATTACCGCATCGGCCACGTTGCGATCTGCCGCCGGACCGGTGATCGCCACTCGCAGCCCGTGGACCGCCAACGCATCGGCGACGCGGGCATATCGTGCTGCCTGCCAACGGTGTTCCGGCGAGCGCGCCCCTGGCTGAATGCAGACGAATGGCCCGCCGAGAAGTGCGAGGGCTTCGCGGCACGACTCCAGCTCCGCACGGTCCGTCGCACTGATTGGGAACTCCATCGCCTCGCCCTGATCGCGAATACCGAGCGCGCGGATGAGCAGCAGCAAGCGCAGCACTTCGGGCCCCTGCTCCGGCCACTCCACGCGGAGCGTCGTCGGCGTCGTCGCCCCGTTAGGTACGCCGGCGCAAAAGCCAGCGACATAACGAGCGCCAAGTTTGAGCGTTATCCGATTCAACTCTTCGCTGGGCGCCTGGAGCTGAAGGGCGAGGTCGAAGACGGTCAGATAGTGCCCTGGACCGTTCACCACGTCCTGAACGGAGATGAATTCGTCGATGTATGCAGGAAAACGACGCGCCATGTCTTCGCCCGCTGGCAATCCGACGAGCGCGATGTGCGCCGTCGGAGCAGCAGAACGAATGGCACGCAAGGCCGGAATCGCGCTCAGAAGGGCCGTCGGGTCCGTCAGGCGCACAATTGCAATGCGCGCGTTCGTTATTGGCAGGTTGGAGAAGAAACGTGTCACCGGAAATACCGCTTGGCTGGTAGCTCGAAGCCGCAGAACGCAATCGCCGCGCCTAGCAGGCTGAAGCCGCTCCAGTGCGTTTCTCGGAAAACGTATCGTGCAGTCGCATCACGAGTTGCGGGACCCGTGCGTGCTTGACCGTGCGAATCATGAGTAACGCTCCTGACAACTTGTCATGCGTTCCCATGTGTGACATGGCGTGTGTGTACGGTCTTTGCGGCGCAGGGTACTGGATCACCAAATCACGGGAGGTCGCCCATGCGCCTCGATTCTCTTCACACGCTATACGTCGAGCGCCTGCGAGACGTACGCGACGCGGAGGATCAGGTCCTCAAGGCTCTGCCCCGGATGGTTGAGCGTGTACAGCACGTCGAGCTGCGCAACGCGCTCGAAAGACATCTGGCAGAGACGCACCAACAAGTCGCTCGCCTCGAACAGATCTTCGACGAGCTTGACGAAAGCCCACGAGGAAAAACGTGCAAAGGTATGGCGGGTGTGATCGACGAAGCCGAGGAGCTCGCGAGAGAACGTGGGGACGCGAGCGTACTGGATGCGGGGATCATCGATGCCGCACAGCACGTCGAGCATTACGAAATTGCGAGTTACGGGACGCTGTGCACGTTCGCGGAGCTACTGGGCTACACCCAACACCTGTCGATGTTGGAAGCGACGCTGAACGAGGAGAAAAGAGCAGACGAAGTGCTCACTGCCCTCGCCGAGCGTTCAGTGAACCTCGACGCACTGCACGGCAACGATCGCGAGGTCATGCGCGAAGTGGAGCTCGGCGATCGCCCGTATGTCGGCAGGGATAAGCCAATCGAGCGACGCCCGTTTTTTGGCGACGAAGAAACGCGATACTAACCGCGACGAGCGAGGAGCAGGGGATGGAAGAAAGCCGCGCGCGGCGCGCGTCTTTGCTCTTGCTTCAAAACGAAACCGCCCCAGCCTAACGGCCGGGGCGGTGTCGCGGATGTCGGCCCTCGAACTATTGCACCGCGTTGATCATGTCGAAGATCGGCAGGTACATCGCGACGACCATGCCGCCAACGACGACGCCGAGGAAGACGATCATCACGGGCTCGAGGAGCGAGAGCAGTCCGCTGACGGCGGCATCG